>DATLMV010000027.1:0-3405 GCA_035537095.1 Pyrinomonadaceae bacterium | reverse complement strand
TGCAGCCGCTCGCACACCGTTTGCGCGACGCGCTCAAGCTCGCGCAAGGTCTGCTTTGCGGGCGGGCGGCCCAGAATGTAGCCCGTGCCCGTGCCCGCGCCGTTGGTCTGCAAGTCGCTGACGCCGAGCATCCGGTATGCTCCGCCGGGAGAGATTTCCAGAACGACGCCGTACTCGCGCCGCACGTCCAGCCACGGCTGAAAGATCAGAGCCTCACCCTTGTGCAAACGTCGGCGCGACCATTTCGCCTGCGGTTCTTCGAGCACGGGGCCGCGACCGAGCACGCGCTCGCGCGCGGCAAAACCGAACGGACTTTTGACGACCCACTTATCGTCGGCTTTCGGGCACGCGCGTGCGACCGCTTCCGCAAGTTCCTCAAATGTAGAGGCGACGGCTGCGCCCTTGAGCGCCAGCCCCAACTCGACTTCGAGCGCGTGGCTCCACAGTTTTGAATTGACGCGCGCCACCGTCTCGAAGGGTAAGGGCTGCGTGATGGCTCCCGCTGCCCGCCCGGCGGCGACGGCGTCCGGCGTCCAACCCCACGGCGTAAAGAGACGTTCGGGTTGCCGCGCGGCGCGCACAGTTGAGACGAGTTCCACCTGATGGCGGCGAGCCTCGCCGCGCAGCGTCTCCGCGTAAGGCTCCGGCAGGAGCAACGCGTCGCCTGCACGCGCGAGCCAGAGCAGATGCGGCGCGAGGCGTCGGTTGAGCGCCTCGAAGGACGGAAGGCGTCGGTAGGCTTGGCCCGCGTGCGCGAGTTCCGTCTCGAAGTCGGCGTTCATGTACCATAATCTCGAAAGCGTCTCAGGCATGTCTTACTTTGACGGCTCGCGTCGCCTTCGCGTTCGCGTGGTCGTCTCGTCGCGGAACTGTTTTGATAGTGCGGGCGTTTGTACTACGCTTGCGCGGACGGGCTATCGCTCAAAGTTTGCAGCGGGGATTTGCAACTCATCTACAGACTGAAACCCGCGAAGCTATTCTCTCAGCGTAAATGTCAAAGCAGACGACAGAACATCCCGGCGAACATCTAACGACGACGCCGGTCAGCCCCGTCAGGCTACTGCGAATCCTGTTCGGTTATGTCGAGCCATACACGGCGCGCGCCGTCCTTCTGTTCGTCACGCTCATCGTCGAGGGAACGTTCAACACGCTGCTCGCGCTGGCTCTCAAGTTTCTCATAGATTACGCCATCACGCCGCGCGACGCGCGAGTCCTCTTGCTCATCCTCGGCGGTCTGGGCCTCGGCTTCCTGCTCACCGCCGCCGCGCAGGTCGTCCGCGATTACCTCTACGCGTGGCTCGGCTCGCGCATCCTCGACGACATCCGGCAGGAGATGTTTCGACATTTTCAACGCCTCTCGCTCGGCTTCTATGCGCGCGCGCAGATGGGCGACCTGCTGTCGCGCTTCTCTTCGGACTTGGCGGCGATAGAGAACGCCGTCGTGCTCGGCGTGCCGGGCGCGCTGCTCTGCGTCATCAATATCGTGTTCAGCGCGTGCGTCCTCTTCACGATTGACTGGCGGCTCGCTCTGGGCGCGATTGTCGGGCTTCCCTTCTGCATCGTCGGCCCGAAAATCTTGGGGCCGCACGCGCTCAAGGCGGGCCACGAACTGCGCGGCGAACAGGCGACGCTCTCAAACATCATTCAGGAAAACTTGGGCGCGCAACAGATCGTCAAAGCGTTCAGCCTGCGCGAGTCCGTGCTCGGGAGTTTCAACGAACAGGCGGGGCGCGTGGTTCGACTGGCGACGCGTTTCAATTTTCTGAGCTACGTCACGGAGCGCAGCCCCAATATCGGGATGCTGTTGTTCAACGTCCTGCTCATCAGCGGCGGTTCTTATCTGGCCTTTCAGGGTTCCCTCTCCATCGGTTCGCTCGTCTCCTTCAACGCGCTTTTCATCATGGTCAGTTCGTCGGTTATGGGATTGACGGCGGTCACGCCGACGCTCCTGCAAGCGACGGGCGGGATGCAGCGCGTCCGCGAAATGCTCGACGAGCGACCGACCGTCAACGAACCGGCGCACGCGCGCACGCTGCCCCAACTCTCGTCCGCCGTCCGCTTCGAGCGCGTGACGTTCGGCTATACGCCGGAGCAGCTAAACCTGATTGACGTGACGATGAATCTGCCCGCGCGCGCGCGTATCGCCTTCGTCGGTCATAGCGGCTGCGGCAAGAGCACGAACCTCAACCTCATCATGCGCTTCTACGACCCGCAGGCGGGGCGCGTCACCTTCGACGGCATTGACCTCCGCGAAGCCCTGCTCGATTCGCTCTACGCGCAGGTCGGCATCGTGTTTCAGGAGAGCTTTCTCTTCAACGTGAGCGTGCGTGAGAATATCCGGCTCGGCAAGCTGGGGGCGACGGACGCGGAGGTGGAAGAAGCGGCGCGCGCGGCGGAACTCCACGACATCATCTTGCAGATGCACGATGGTTACGAAACGATTGTCGGCGAGCGCGGCGGGCGTCTCTCCGGCGGGCAGCGTCAGAGGATTGCGATTGCCCGCGCGCTGATCCGCAACCCTTCGCTCATCATCCTCGACGAAGCGACATCGGCACTCGACCCCGCGACCGAGGCCGCCATCAACGATACGCTCGAACGCGTCTCTCTGGGCCGCACCGTCATCTCCGTCACGCATCGCCTCAAGTCAATCGTCAACTACGACCGCATCTACGTCTTCAAGGAGGGACGTTTGATCGAGCAGGGCGCGCACGAAAGCCTTCTGCAAGAGGCGGGCGCGTATGCTTCGATGTGGCGGCGGCAGACGGGCACTACTGTTTCCGCCACCGGCGACCTGCGCGTGACGGATGTCGGCATCCTCCGCGAAGTGCCGCTGTTCAAGGACTTGGACGAGTCCTACCTGCGCGACATCTCCGAGATGTTCATTACCGAGCGCGTCCCGGCGGGCCGCACGGTCATCTCCGAAGGCGACGAAGGCAGCCGTTTCTACATCATCATTCGCGGTATCGTCGCCGTCAACGCAACGGACGAAGACGGTCGCGTGCATCGCGTCGCCACGCTCGACGATGGCGACTACTTCGGCGAGATTGCCCTCGTCGCAGACATCCCCACCACCGCGTCCGTCGTCACCGTCACGGCGAGCATCTTCATCATCCTGCAACGCGAGCAACTCTTGAAACTCATGCAACAACACGCCGGACTCGGCGCACAGGTGCGCGACGCGCTCGCCCGCCGGATGGCCGAAACCGACGCCTTGACGGCCTGAGCCGCCAAGAGGTCAACGGATGATTGACGAACGTTAACTCTTACACAGCGTCTTTCAAGGCAAATCCGTTGAAACTCTGTGTCCGCCGATGAATCAACAATGTCGTATATGGAGACACCATATCGTGCTCCGGAGCATCCGCGAAACCGCCGTCCGCCCTTGAAATTCAACAATTCGCGCGC
>DATLMV010000026.1:0-14836 GCA_035537095.1 Pyrinomonadaceae bacterium | reverse complement strand
CCTGTGCGGGCGATGCACAGCTTCGCGCCAAAGTCGAATCGCTCATCTCTCAATACGAAGCGTCGGGCGACTTCATCGAAGCGCCCGCCATCCACGTCACGGCATTTCAACAGGCCATCGCATCGCCTCTCGGCACCACCGAAGTCATGCTCGACGACGACGCGATGACGGGTCGGCGTCTCGGCGCGTACAAGATTGTGCGCGAAATCGGGCGCGGCGGCATGGGCGCGGTCTATCTGGCCGAACGCGCCGACAGCGAATTTCGCAAACGCGTCGCCATCAAACTCATCAAGCGCGGGATGGACACCGACTTCATCCTCCGTCGCTTCCGTAACGAACGACAAATTCTCGCCTCGCTCGACCACCCCAATATCGCGCGCTTGCTTGACGGCGGCACCACCGACGACGGACTGCCCTACTTCATCATGGAGTACATCGACGGGCAGCCGCTCTATCGTTACTGCGACGGGCAGAAGTTGACCATTCGTGAGCGCCTGCGTCTGTTCACACAAATCTGTAGCGCCGTCCAGTACGCGCACCAGAATCTCGTCATCCACCGCGACATCAAGCCCGGTAACATTCTCGTCACCGCCAGCGGCACGCCCAAGCTGCTCGATTTCGGCATCGCCAAAATTCTCAACCCCGACCTCGCCGCCGAAACACTCGAACCGACATCGGTCGCGCATCGTTTGATGACGCCCGAATACGCCAGCCCCGAACAGGTGCGCGGCGCGCCCGCCACCGCCGCGAGCGACATTTATAGTCTCGGCGTGCTGCTCTACGAACTGCTGTCGGGGCATCGCCCGTATCGTCTCCGCAACATCCTGCCGCACGAGATGGCGCGCATCATCTGCGAAGAGGAACCCGAGCGACCGAGCACCGCCTCCAACCGCGTCGAGGAGATACCCGACGCCATCCGCGAGGGCACGCCGAGCCACATCACGCCGGAACTCGTCAGTCGCAATCGCGGCACGACGCCCGAAGCCCTGCAACGCGAACTCACGGGCGACCTTGACAACATCGTTATGAAGGCGATGTGCAAAGACCCGCACCAACGCTACGCTTCCGTCGAGGAGTTGTCCGCAGACATCTGGCGGCATCTCGACGGCATCCCGATCTCCGCGCAGACCGTCATCATGGTTCCCGGTCGCGGGCGAAAAAGCGACGCGACGGGCGAAGTCGCCTCCATCGCCGTCCTGCCTTTTCAGAACCTGCACTTCGTCGAGGAGACGGGCGAGGAGTTGCTCGGCATCGGTCTCGCGGACGCGCTGATCACGCGCCTGAGCAACGTCAAGACGATCATCGTCCGCCCGACGAGCGCGGTTCTCAAATACACCGACGCCGACCGCGACCTGCTCACCGCCGGTTATGAACTGAACGTTGACTCCGTGCTCGACGGGCGCATCCAGCATCTCGGCGAGCGCATCCGCGTCACCGTCCAACTCGTCAGCATGGGCAACGGCGCGCCGATGTGGGCCGCGCAGTTCGTCGAACGGTTTACGGATATTTTGAGCGTGCAGGATTCGCTCTCCGAGCAGGTCGCGCAGGCGCTCTCCGAGAAACTTTCGGGCGAAGAACGCCAGCGTCTCGCGCGTCGCTACACGGACAACCCGGAAGCCTATCAGGCATACTTGCAGGGCCGACAGTTCGCCAACAAGTACGCCGAAGAGAGCCTGCACAACGCCATCGGCTTCTTTGCCGAAGCCATCCGCATTGACCCGCAATACGCGCTCGCGCATGCGGGCGTCGCCGATTATTACAACTGGCTCGGCGTCTGGGGCGTGCTCTCGCCGGATAAGTCGGTCGCGCTGGCGAAGGAGTCGGCGCTGCGCGCTCTGGACATAGACGACACGCTGGCCGAAGCGCACGCCTCGCTCGCCTTCGCGCGCTGGTCTTACGACCGCGACTGGACGGGCGCGGTGCAAGGGTTTCGCCGCGCCATCGAGTTGAACCCGAACTACGCGACGACCCATCATTGGTACGGCTTCCTGCTCTCCGCGCTCGGGCGTCACGAGGAGGCCGTCGCCGAACTCAAACGCGCGCAGATTATCGAACCACTTTCCGTCGGCATCAGTTCGGGCAATGCCTTCGTCCTCCATCTCGCAGGGCGCGGCGAGGAAGCGACCGAACAACTCCGCCGCTCGCTCGAACTCGAACCGCAATCCTACATCGCGCAGCAGGGGTTGGCGTGGGCCTACAGTCGCGCGGGCAGACACCCCGAAGCTCTGGCGGCGATTGAGAAGGCGGTCGCGCAGGCGGGGCGCGTGCCCTTGTTGCTGTGGACGTTGGGGCGCGTCCACGCGTGCGCGGGCAGGAGCGAGGAGGCTCTGGCAATCGTCGAGGAGTTGAAGGAACTCTATCGCAAGTATTACGTCTCGCCTTACTACATCGGCTTCATCTACGCGATCTTGGAGATGCGCGACGAGGCGTTCCAATGGTTTGAGGAGGCTTATCACCGGCGGGATTTCTGGGTGCTCTGGCTGAGAGTCGAGCCGCTCTTTGAGCATCTCCACGGCGACGCGCGTTTCCAAAATTTAACCGGACGCATCATCCCCGCCGAATCCTCGACGCGTCCGAGCGAGACCGTCCACGCCGACGAGCAACGGCGCGAACGCAACTCGACGGGCGAACTCCCCGCCGCTAAGACGCGCAAGGGTTGGCCGCTCTCGCGCGCGGCCACGGTCGCGTCGTCGCTCGCGCTCGCGGCAGTCGCCGCCGCCGCGCTATTTTTCTATTGGAGAAGCGCGCGCACCAAACCGCTCGTCAATCGCCTGATCACGAGCCCGCTCAGAATCACGAATCATCCGGCGACCGACTGGCAGCCCGACTGGTCGCCCGACGGCTCGCAGGTGGCCTTCGCCAGTAACCGCGACGGCAAGCTCGACATCTACTTGATGGACGCCGACGGCAACAACCCGCGCCGCCTGACGCACAATTCCGTTGACGACTTCGCGCCCGTCTGGTCGCCCGACGGCAAGCGCATCGCCTTCACCAGCAAGCGCGACGGCAACGACGAGATTTACGTGATGAATGCCGACGGCAGCAACCAGACGAACGTCTCGCAGAACATGGCAGCCGACAGCCGCCCCGCATGGTCGCCCGACGCTAAACGCATCGCCTTCACCAGCAACCGCGACGGCGAGCCGGACACATACGACATCTACGCCATGTCCGCCGACGGCTCGAACCAGCTTCGCCTGACCGACGACCCCAACTTCGACAGCGACCCCACTTGGTCGCCCGACGGCAAGCGCATCACCTTCGCCAGTAACCGCAACGGCAATTTTGAAGTCTACGTGATGAACGCCGACGGCGGCGACCAGCGCAACCTGACCAATAATCTCTCCTTCGACGGCAAGCCCGTCTGGTCGCCCGACGGCAAGCTCATCGCCTTCACGGGCAATCGCGACAGCGAGTCGAGCAACTTCGACCTCTACGTCATGAACAGCGACGGGAGCAGCCAGCGGAAGGTGACGAACAATCCCGCGACCGACGACGAGCCGTCGTGGTCGCCCGACAGCACGAGCCTCGTCTTCCAGACCGACCGCGACGTGAACTACGAAATCTACGTCACCAACATCCTCGCGCCGCTCGAAGCGGGCGGCGTGGCGCGGCATCGCACGGGCGTGCGCTCCATCGCCGTGCTGCCCTTCGATACGCTCGAAGCCGTTGGCAACGACGAGTACTTAGGCGTCGGGCTGGCCGATGCGCTGACGGGCAAGCTCGGACAGATCACGCAGATCGAAGCGCGTCCCTCATCAGCCGTCCGCCGCTATCTCGGCACGGAGACCGAAGCCGTGCAGGCCGGACGCGAACTCGGCGTTGATTACGTCCTCGACGGCACGATTCAACATCTCGGCGAACGCGTCCACGTCTCCGCCGAACTCATCTCGGTCGGCGACGGCAAGACCTCTTGGGCCGAGAAGTTCGACGAGAATTTCACCGATATTCTGACGCTGCAAGAGTCCATCTCGGAGCGCGTCGTGCGCGCGATGACGTTGGAACTGACGAACGAAGAGAAACAGCGTCTCGGCAAACGCTACACGGAGAACGGCGAGGCTTATCAACTCTATCTCGTCGGGCGCTACCATCTCGGCAAGCGCACGCTCGAAGGGCTCAAGCAGGCCATCAACTCCTTCGAGCAGGCCATCAAAAAGGATGACCGCTACGCGCTCGCCTACGCGGGCCTCGCCGACTGCTACGCGCTCCTCAACTGGTACTCGCTGCCGCCGCCGCCCGATGCCTTCCCGCGCGCCAAACAGGCCGCGCTCAAGGCTCTGGAATTCGACGACGGGATTGCCGAAGCGCACGCCTCGCTCGCCTTCATCACGCTCTACGGCGAGCGCGACTGGACGGGAGCGGAGCGCGAGTTTCGCCGCGCCATCGAGTTGAACCCGAACTACGCGACCGCGCATCATTGGTACGCCTTCAATCTCGCCGCGATGGGTCGGCTTCCCGAATCGCTCAACGAAATCAAACGCGCGCGCGAACTCGACCAGCGTTCCGTCATCATCAACACGGCGGTCGGCAACGTCTATTACTACGCGCGCCGCTACGATCAAGCTATCGAGCAATGCCGCAAGGCGTTGGAGATGGATCCGGGATTCGTGCCCGCGCACACGGTTCTGCGTTGGTCGCTGGAGAAGAAGGGGATGTATGAGGAGGCTTACGCGGCCTATCAACAGGAGAAGACCTTCGCTGGCGACAGCCCCCTGATGCGCGCGCGGCTGGCGCACGTCCACGCCTCGGCGGGCAAACAGCCCGAAGCGCGTCGCATCCTCGACGAACTGATCGCGCAGCGCAAGCGTCAATGGGTTTCCGCGTATGAAATCGCCGTCGTCTATGCCATCCTCGCCGACAACGACCGCGCGCTCGAATGGCTCGACACCGCCGCCGAAGAACGCTCCATCGGCTTCCTCTTCATCCGCGTTGACCCAGACCTCGACAACATCCGCAACGACCCGCGCTTCCTCCAACTCCTCCGCAGCCGCAACTTTCTATCTTAAAAGCGGACGATAGACCATAGACGATGGATAAGAGGGAAGCTTTCCCGCCGTCCATCGTCTATGGTCTATCGTCCAACGTCTATCGTCTATAGACGTTGGACGATTGATAAGAAGAAAGCTTCCTTCTCGTCAATCGTCCAACGTCTATCGTCCGCTTTGCTTAGGCTTCGGGCGTGGGTTTGGGGGTGCGTGGGGATGCGCTCTTTTTGGTCGCGGTTTTGCGTTTGGTCGTGCCGCTGGCAGTTGCATTGCGTTTGGCGGTTTTAGCGGCGGTCGCGTCGTCCGGTTCGGTGACTGAGCCGATGATGCCGGAGACCACGTCGGCGGCGTCGCTGACGAGGCTGCTGACTCCTTCGGCGATGTCGGAGGGAATATCGAGGACGGGCTGCGGGATGATGTTGCGCGCCGCCTGACCGGCGGCGACGGCGACCGCCTGCAATGATTCGGCTGCCGACGACTGTCGCAAAAACGCGTCCCAACGATACTGCGCCTGCGGTCGCGGTTCGGCGAGACGCCGGAAGACCAGATCGGTCACAGCGTTCGTCACCCAGTTGTGATAGAACTCGCCGACCGAATGCACGTCGGCATCGGGCGCGGGGTTCATAAAATCAATCGCGTAGGGGACGCCGTCCTGAATGGCAAACTCGCAGGTGTTGATGTCGTAACCGAGCGCGCGGCAGAGCGTGCGGATGTCGTTGCTGATGCGTTCGGCGAGTTCCGCCGAGAGGTAGTTGGGGTTGTGCAGATACTGCTCGCCCGACAGGTAAGGCTTCGACGGGTCGTAGGGCATAATCATCACGTCTTCCTGCCCGATGCAGTAGCAGCGCACGAACTGTTCAAACTCGACGCCCTGTTGCAGCGTCATGCAGAGCGTGCCCGTCGTGTCGTAGACGCGCCAGAGTTCTTCGAGCGAGTTGACCTTCGAGACGTTCTTCCAGCCGCCGCCGTCGAACGGTTTGATGAAGGCGGGGAAGCCGACGTAATCGGCGATGCCCTGCCAGTCGAGCGGAAATTCCAGATTGCGCAGGCTCTCGCTGGTGATGCCCTCGATGTAGTCCTTCTGCGGCAGAAGCACGGTGCGCGGGATGGCGACGCCCAGTTTTTCGGCGAGCGAATAGTTGAAAAATTTGTCGTCGGCTGACCACCAGAAGGGATTGTTGATGAGAATCGTGCCTTCGAGCGCCTGCTTCTTCAGGTAGCCGCGATAGAAGGGAACCTCGTGCGAGATGCGGTCAATGATGAGGTCGTATTCGCGCGGCCCGTCGTGGCGCACGCCGCCGACCGTGATAAATTCCGCGAGCACTTCGCCCGCTCCCCGCTCATTTATTTTTTCAATCAAAGCCGCCGGAAACGTCCGCTCGCGGCCCACTAAGATGCCAACTTTTTGCATTATCTCTTCCTTTCAAAAGTCCCACCAAAAGTCCAAAGTCACAAGTCCAACGTCCAAAGTCAAAAGCTTTGTATTCCGACGTTGGACGTTGGACGTTGGACTTGCGACTTTCCGTTGTTCCATTATGAAAACCGTGCACTCTACATGTTCGCCGACAGCCTTGTCAATGCGCGGGCAGGCATCCGCCGGGGGGCCTTGCGGCATCAATAAACAGTAGTTTTCGCGCCCGCCCTTGAGGGAGACTTTGTTGGCGCGCATCTATGCTACAATTCGGAAACTTTGGCCGACCTTTTACCCCGACGCTCTCGGGTCGCGCCGGTTGTCGAATAGAACAAAAGCTTAAGAGGAGACTCGATTTAAGTGTTGCGACGCTTCATTACTTTCGCGCTGGCCGCCGCGTGGCTCGTGTCGAGCGCAGGCTTTGCCCCCACCTCAGCGCGGGCCACCGTCCAGAGCGACCCGCAAAAGACCGACAAGAAGGACGAGAAGAAGGACGAGACCCCGCAAACACCCGTCGCGCCGCCTAAGACCTCGAAGGAGCCGACGGCGGAGCAGGTGGCCGAACTCGTCATCTACGTCTATGGCAGCCGCGAGCGCATCGAACAGATTCAGCGCAACAGCATCGAACGCGGGCGCGTCACGCGCAGCCTCGACGAAGGCCGGACGGAAGAGGTGACTTACGAACGCCGTCAGGTGCGCGGCGGGACGAGCGAGAAGGACAAGATTCGTCTCGACCAGAAGACGCCGACGATGGAATACTCGCTGCTCTACACGGACGGGCGCGTCTGGGGCATCATCAACGGCACGCCCTTCACGCCGCGTCAGGAGACGGTCGCGCCCTTCCTCGCCAATACGCAGCGCGGCTTGAACGCCCTGCTGCGCTACAAAGAGGACGGCTCGACGCTCGCTTACGTCGGCAAAGAGAAGCAGAAGAACATCGAGATGTGGGTGCTCGACGTGTTCGATAAAGAGAAGCGGCGGACGCGCTTCTACATCAGCACGCAGAAGTGGCGCATCCTCTGGCTCGAATACGAGGAGACGCCCTCGGCGGGCGCGAAACCCGTCCAGTTCAAACGCACGTTCCACGATTATCGTTACGCGCAGGGTCAACTCGTGGCCTACCGCAGCGTCTTCTACGTTGACGGCAAACAGGCCGAAGAGACCAACGTCTTGAACGTCACCTTCGGCACGAAGATGGACGACTCCATCTTCAAGACCGCCGACGCGACCGCCGCCACCACGTCCGAACCTTAAAGGCTCCGGCGCGCGTGCCCCGCGCAAATTTCGCTCGTAAAGCGACCGCCAGCCCTCCTGCGGGCGCGGTCGCTTTTTCGGTTTCTGGCGGCGCAAAAAACTCTGTGATAGTATCGCGGCATCACACAGACAGGTTGCCAGAACGCTTTTGCCGAAGTGATGAGCTGCCGCGCAGGTGCGTGCCCGCGCGTGCACATCTTCGTGCCGTTTTCATCAGCTAGAGGCGGCCTGCACGCGAAACAGCGACGGCCCTCTAAGGGTCGCCCGAAATGTTTGGAAGAGGAGTGGATGAGATGAGTGATCGTCTGGTTGAATTGATGAAGACGGGCCAGTCCATCTGGTTCGACAACCTGCGCCGCGCCATGCTGGAAGACGGCGAACTGCAAAAGATGATTGACCAAGAGGACTTGCGCGGGATGACCTCGAACCCGACCATCTTTGAAAAAGCGATCATCGGAGCCGCCGACTACGACACGCAGCTTCAATCTTTGATTCGCTCGGGCGCAGGCGTGCCGGACATCTACGAGGGTCTGATTCTCGAAGACATCGGCGACGCCGCAGACATCTTCCGTCCCGTCTACGAGCGGACGAACGCGCTCGACGGCTACGTCAGTCTCGAAGTCAGCCCGCGTCTCGCCTACGACACCGGAGGGACAATCGAGGAGGCCGAGCGTCTCTTTCGACGCCTCGCGCGCCCGAACGTGATGATCAAGATTCCGGCGGCGCAGGAGGGCATCCCCGCCGTCGAGGAGTCAATCTATCGCGGCCTGAACATCAACATCACGATGATCTTCTCCATCCGGAACTACGAGCAGGTCGCCGAAGCGTTCATCCGTGGACTCGAACGACGCGCGGCGGAAGGCCGGAGCGTCGAGCGCATCGCGTCGGTCGCCAGCTTTTTCGTCTCGCGCGTTGACACGTCAGTTGATGCGGAACTAGAACGACGCGCCGCGAGCGCAGCGACGACGGAGGAGCGCGATGAGTTGGCAGGCTTGCAGGGCAAGGCCGGAATCGCCAACGCGAAACTCGCGTATCAGAAGTTCAAAGAGATCTTTCACGGCGAACGCTTCGCCGCGCTGCGTGCGCGGGGCGCGCAGGTGCAGCGTCCGCTCTGGGCTTCGACGGGGACGAAGAATCCGAAATACTCCGATGTCCTCTACGTTGACAATCTGATCGGGCCGGAGACGGTCAACACCGTCCCGCCCGCGACCTACACGGCCTTCCGCGAGCACGGCACGGTCGCCCTCACGCTCGAACGTGACATCGAGGAGGCGCGCGCCGTCGTCGCCCGACTCGCGGATACCGGCATAGACCTCGCAGCCGTCACCGAGAAGTTGCAGACCGGCGGCCTCGATGCTTTCGTCAAATCCTTCGACACGCTGGTCGCGGCCATCAAGACCAAACGCGACGCGCTCAACACGGGCGAGCCTCTCACGGCCTCGAACCGCGCCAGCGGCGACTGACGAAAACTATGCGACGCGGGGCGAGATAAGTTTTCCGCCCGCGCGTCGTGCTGACCGTCG
This sequence comes from Pyrinomonadaceae bacterium, assembly GCA_035537095.1. Classification (GTDB taxonomy): domain Bacteria; phylum Acidobacteriota; class Blastocatellia; order Pyrinomonadales; family Pyrinomonadaceae; genus DASWNP01. The sequence goes on along the minus strand of DATLMV010000026.1, from coordinate 5,663 downwards.
GGCAGTTTCTTTCGGAGAGCGAAGGCAGAGCAGGCTCGTTTGTGTCGCTCCAAATTTAGTCGCGTCGTCGCTTGTCTATAAAGTGAAAATTTCCAACATCGCTTCTCGTTCGTCGTTCCGCTTTTCTCCTGCAAAGTTTGCATCTCTATGAACAATCCTCTCCGAGAGGGCATCCGGCTCGAACAGGCTGCGGGGCCGTGCGCCATGATTATCTTCGGCGCGAGCGGCGACCTGACGCAGCGCAAACTGATGCCCGCGCTCTATCGCTTGACGCAGGAGCGACTGCTTCCCGCCGAGTTTGCGATTGTCGGGACGGCGCGCACCGAGACCGACGACGCGGGCTTCCGCGCCTTGATGAAAGACGCGATTGTCGAGCACGGCGAAGCTCAAGAAGTGGACGCAGAGGTCTGGCAATCGTTCGCGGCGAGGCTTCATTACACCACGTCCGACATCAAGAATCCCGCCGATTATCTGAAGCTGCGCGAACTGCTCGAAAGGGTCGAGCGCGAACACGGGACGCAGGGCAACCGTCTCTTTTATCTCGCCGTCGCGCCCGCTCTGTTTGCCGAGACGGTCAAACAACTGCACGATGCGGGGCTCACCAAACCGGAGAAGGGTTGGGTGCGGGTCATCGTCGAGAAGCCTTTCGGCGTTGACTTGGAGAGCGCGCGGGAGTTGAACCGCCTGCTGCTGCAATATCTCGACGAGTCGCAGATTTATCGCATAGACCATTATCTCGGCAAAGAGACCGTCCAGAACCTGCTCGTCTTTCGCTTCGCCAACGGCATCTTCGAGCCGCTCTGGAATCGGCAATACATTGACCACGTGCAACTGACCAACGCCGAGACGGTCGGCGTCGAGGGACGCGGCTCTTACTACGAGCGTGCGGGCGTCGTCCGCGACATGATTCAGAACCACGTCTTTCAAGTCCTCGCGCTCGTGGCGATGGAGCCGCCCGCGCATCTCGGCGCGGAGGCCGTGCGCGACGAGAAGGTCAAAGCGTTGATGACGGCGCGGCCCTTCACGCCCGAGCGAGTCCGCGCCGAAACGGTGCGCGGGCAGTACGGCGCGGGTTCGATCAACGGTGAACGCGTCGCCGCCTATCGAGCGGAAAAGGATGTCGCGCCTGATTCGACGACCGAGACCTACGCGATGTTGACGATGTACTTCGACAACTGGCGCTGGTCGGGCGTGCCCTTCTACATCCGTTCGGGCAAGCGTCTGCCGAAGCGCGTCACGGAGATAGCCATCCAGTTCAAGGCGGTTCCGCACCAGTTGTTCGGCGCGAAGATGTTGGAACAGTTGACCCCTAACCAACTCATCATCCGCATTCAACCCGACGAAGGCATCACCCTGCGCTTCGCCGCCAAAGTTCCGGGACAGGTGACGCGCATCCGTCAGGTCAACATGGACTTTCGCTACGGCGCATCCTTCGGCACGCAACTCGCCGAAGCCTACGAGCGCCTTCTGCTCGACTGTATCCTCGGCGACTCGACGCTCTACGCGCGCCGCGACATGACCGAACGCGGCTGGGAGATCGTCATGCCGATTCTCGAAGAGTGGGCCGCGACGAAAGACCCCGCGAGCTTTCCCAACTACGAAGCCGGAACGTGGGGGCCGGAGGCCGCGCAGGAATTGCTGAAAAGGCGCGGGCATGAATGGCGCAGGCCGTAGAAGGGAAGTGACGAGTGACGAGCAGGAAGAAGTTGAAGTGATGAGCGAGAAGAAGTGAGAGAAGTGACGAAGGTTGAGCAAGATGTGAAAGTGTCGGTTGCTTGAGTTTATGTTTGTGACGGGTGACGGGTGATGATGAATGAAGCAAACGCTCCCCGGTCGTCGAAGGGGATTGACGTGGAGGGGTTGGAGCGCGAGTTGTCGGCGAAGTGGGCGGCGATGAGCGCGGGGCAGCCGGAGGGCGTGCACCGGAGCATCACGCGCGCGTGCGCGTTGAACCTGCTCGTCTTCACGACGCCGCGGGATGATGCCGGGCAGTTGAATAGTTTGCTTGAGGAAGTGTCGCGTGAGCATCCGTGTCGCGCGATTGTGCTGCGCGTGGATGGCGAGACGCCGGAGACGCATCTGGCGGCGCAGGTCTCGACGCGCTGCCGGACTCTGACGAGCGGCGCGAAACAGCTTTGCGGCGAGCAGTTGACGATTGAGGTGAGCGGCCCCGTCCCCGAGCGTGCGTCGAGCGCGGTCGAGCCGCTGCTCGTGCCCGACGTGCCGGTCTTCCTCTGGTGGAAGGACATCCCGCACATGGAGGACGCGCTCTTCACGCGTCTCGCCGCGATGGCCGACCGCGTCGTCCTCGATTCGGCGGCCTCCGACCACCCGCATCTAGACTTCCTGCGGCTCGCGCACATGCTCGACGAAGCGCGGGAACAACTGCTCGTCACCGACGTAAACTGGGGACGCCTGACCTCCTGGCGCACGCTCCTTGCGAGCTTCTGGGACGTGGAGGATTACGCGCCGCATCTCGCGCGCAGCAATCGCGTCGTCGTCGAATACTATCCGCCCGCCGTCGCGCCGGACGAAATCGCGCCGCAATGCTCTCTGATGATCGGCTGGCTCGCATCGCGTCTCGGCTGGAGCGTCGAAACATCCGGCGCGCATGTCAGCAAGAACGTGAAGCGTCTCGTCCTTCGTGCGACGGACGGGCGGCGGATAGATGTCGAGTTACAAGCGCGCGCTCAAGAGAGCGGTTGCGCGGGGATGCTCGGATGCGTGACGATTGAGGAGACGGCGACGGGCTCGCGTTTCCATGTCGAGTACCGGCGGGAGCAGAAGAAGCTTGAGACGAGAGCGCAGACGGGCGGCGAACTGTCGGTCGGTCGCGTGCTCGCCTACGAGGCCCGCAGCGAGGGGAAACGCTTGAGCAGCGAGTTGACGTTTATCACGCGCGACGCGGTTTATGAGGCGGCGGTCGCCTCTGCCGCGCGGATGCTCGAAGCGTTGGGCGCGCCGGAAACATAAAATGCGCGAAATGTTTCGTCGGGAAAACGTAAATAATGGTATAAGAAAAACTCTCTCGCACGTTCGCCCCCGACGCTTGAAGACGCGCCGTTAGATGAGACATCCCGCGCGGGCGGTGCGATAAACGAAACGAGATATGATTATAGCTGGGGACATCGGCGGCACTAAGACGAACGTCGCGCTCTTCGAGAGCAACGGCGACCGGCTCGGCGCGACCGTCGCCGAAGGAAGCTTTCCGAGCAATCGTTTCGCTTCGCTCGAAGCCATCCTGCGCGAGTTCATCGGCGAGCGTCGGCCACAGATTACCGACGCATGTTTCGGCGTCGCGGGGCCGGTCGTGGACGATTACGTCGAGGCGACTCAAATTGCTTGGAACGTCCACGCCAAGCGCGTCGCACAGTCGCTCGGCGTCGAACACGTCAGCCTGATCAACGACCTCGAAGCGACCGCCTACGGCATCGAAGAACTCTGCGACACGCAACTCTACACGCTCAGCGAAGGCGACGGCGAGACGCACGCCGGACATCGCGCGTTGATTGCCGCCGGGACGGGCCTCGGCATGGCCGGTCTGTTCTGGGACGGCAGGCACTACCGGCCCATCTCATCCGAAGGCGGCCATATTGACTTCGCGCCGCGCAGCGAAATCGAGATCGAACTGCTCCGCTACATGAAAGAGAAGATCGGCGGGCGCGTCAGCTACGAGCGCGTGCTTTCGGGGCCGGGCCTCTTCAACATCTATTCATTCTTGCGCGACAAAAAATATGCGGTCGAGCCGGATTGGCTGGCGGCGGAAATCGAGAACGGCGATGCGGCGGCGGCGGTCTCGCAGGCCGCGCTCGCGGGCCGCGCGGAACTCGCCTCCAAATCACTCGACATCTTCGTGGACATCTACGGAGCGATGGCCGGTAATCTCGCCCTGATGTTGAAGCCTTCGGGCGGGCTCTACGTCGGCGGCGGCATCGCGCCGAAGATTTTGGAAAAGCTCAAGGACGGAGCCTTCATGCGCGCCTACGCCGACAAGGGCCGTCTCTCTTTCGTCATCGAATCCATCCCCGTCCGCGTGATCCTCGAAGACCGCGCGGCCCTGCTCGGCGCGGCCCGCTGCGCCCTCCTGAGACGCGCCGCCTAAAGCGTTTCGAGCCTCAGACATTCCCGCAAAACTCAAGTGGTTTGCCGCCCTGTCCGGCTCACAGAGGGATGCGCTAAAAGCGACTCACGTCGTCGGTATTTAAGTCTCAAAGCAACTTTATCGAGTCCGCTCTATCACCCGTAAAGAATTACGTGGCAAAGGTTTAAACGGTTATCGGCATCCCTGTTCCTAATCTTGACAATAAAGTAAGGTATCCTTATACTATCGTCAGCTTCGGATGAAAGATGCGCGCGTCGGCGGGAGTGAAAACGATGAAAGTCTCCGCACAGGAAGAGTATGGTCTGCGTTGTTTGCTGCAATTGGCGAGCCTCCGCGAGGGCGAATTTTTGACGCTCGCGCAGATCGCGGAGCGCGAAGGAATCTCCGTGGCGAACGCCGGAAAGCTGCTCTGGATTTTGAACAAGGCGGGCCTCGTCTCTTCGATTCGCGGGACGAAGGGCGGTTATCTTTTGTCGCGTCCGGCGTCGGAGATTCACTTGAACGAGATCATCAAGGTGCTGGACGACGACGTGCTCGAAGGACATTGCAAGAGCTATACGGGTGTGCTCGACGCGTGCGTGCACACGGGCGATTGCGGCATCCGTCCGGTCATCCTCGGACTCCACGAGATCGTCGAGCAGGCGCTCTCCGGCGTCACGCTCGCGCAACTCGTCGGCACGGAGGCCAACGTTGACGCGACGCTGCACCAGATACAAGGGATGCAGCACAACGTCCGCGCGCGACGAAGTTTGGAGCGCGTGTAGGTTTGATAAATTTTATCGGTTGATGACTTTGCCAGAGCAAAGCGGGAATAATCTGATGAGCAGCATCGAGGTACTTACCAACAAGGAATACAAATACGGGTTCGTGACCGACATCGAATCCGACATGATTCCGCGCGGTCTTTCGGAGGAGACGATTCGTCTCATCTCCGCGAAGAAGAACGAACCGGAATGGATGTTGGAGTTCCGTCTCAAAGCCTATCGCCATTGGCTTTTGATGAAGGAGCCGAAGCATTGGCCGAACGTCACCTATCCGGCAGTTGACTACCAGAACATCATCTACTACAGCGCGCCCAAGCAGAAGGCGACGAAGGCCAGCCTCGACGAGGTTGACCCCGAACTGCTCCGCACCTTCGAGAAATTGGGTATCCCTCTCTCCGAGCAGAAACAACTCGCGGGCGTCGCGGTAGATGCCGTCTTCGACTCGGTTTCGGTGGCGACCACCTACAAAGAGAAGTTGAAGAAGCACGGCGTCATCTTCTGTTCGTTCTCGGAGGCGGTGCACGAGTATCCCGAACTCATCAAAAAGTATCTGGGAACCGTCGTGCCGACCAACGACAATTACTTCGCGGCCCTCAACAGCGCGGTTTTCTCAGACGGCTCATTCTGTTTTATTCCGAAGGGCGTGCGCTGTCCGATGGAGCTTTCGACCTACTTTCGCATCAACAATTCAGAGTCGGGACAGTTCGAGCGCACGTTGATCGTCGCCGAAGAGGGCGCGCACGTCTCCTATCTGGAAGGCTGCACAGCGCCCAAGTTCGACCGTAACCAGTTGCACG
>DATLMV010000025.1:0-21336 GCA_035537095.1 Pyrinomonadaceae bacterium | reverse complement strand
CACGCCGTCCTGCATCACGAGTTTGATGCGCCGCTCGCCCGCCAGCGCATACTCGCAGCCCAACCCGGCGATTGCTTCGGCGAACGCCGCGCGGTCGCCCCCGCGCGTCTCAAGTTCGATGAACTTGCGGTTCGCTTTGCGTTCCTCGTCCAAGTTGCAGTTGGCGGCGATGCGCCCGTCCTTCAAGACGAGAATTTCGTCGCAGCATTCCTCGACATCGCGCAACAGGTGCGACGAGAGCAGGATGCGCGCCCTGCCGCTGTCGCGTATCTCTTGAATAAGGCGAATCATGCGCGCCCGCGTCGGCGGGTCGAGCCCGTTCGTCGGCTCGTCCAGAATGAGCAAACGCGGCCCGTGCACGATAGCTTGCGCGAGTTTGGCGAGTTGCTTCATGCCGAGCGAATAGGTGTCAACCGAGCGATAGCGCGCCTCGCCGAGGCCCACGTAGAAGAGGGCTTCGTGCGCGCGTTCGAGCGCGGCATCGGAAGGGATGCCGGAGAGTTCGGCCATCAGCCGGACGAAGCGGACGCAGGACATTTTGGCGATGAACGAATCGCGCTCCGGCATGTAGCCGACCGCTGCGCGGAGGCTCTTAGCGTTCGTCGCGATGTCTTCCCCGAGTATGCGCATCGTGCCGGAGCTAGGCGCGTGAAAGCCGAGCAGCGTGTGGATGAGCGTCGTCTTGCCCGCACCGTTCGGGCCGAGCAGACCGACGGCGCGACCCTTCACCGACCCGCTCAAATCCTTCAGGATCGCCCGCCTGCCGAACGTGACACTCAGACCGTTGAGTTCGATGAGATAGTTCATAAGCTGATGAGATTTACTACGATCTCAACCGTCAGAGGGTTTAAATAAAATTGTGCGGGCAGAGGACTCGTCCTCTGCCCACGCGTTTCGCCGTTAAAGCAGGCGGGGGCGAGTCCCCCACCTTCACTTCCCTTCCATATCGCGTTCGGGTTTCCCGACTTCAACGCTTCCGCTCGTTCTTCTCGCTCATCGCGTTCATCAGAATGTTCTGCATCGCGAGCGAGTTCGGCAGACCGATCAGACTGTCGGGACTCAACCCGAACGGCCCGCCTTCGGTGTTCGCCGCGAGCGTGATGCGGTCGCCCTGCGCGTAAGCGTAGGCCAGAGTCGGCGGCATCTCGGCGGCGGCGGCGAGCGTCCCTCGCTGGCTCTCGGGCGCGCGCTCCGCCAGCAGGCGAAGGGCGGGCGCGAAATCGTGGTAGAGAATCGCGGAGAAGTTGGCGTTGCCGTCCTCCGGCATCGTCTCTCTGAAGCGCGCCGAACGCAAGAGAGTGTTGCCGGATTCGCGGTACTGCAAGGCGCGGCCCAGCAGCGCGCGGCTCGGCGTGACGACGAGATAGCCGTTCACGAAGGTGTAGTGCACTTCGAGTCCGAAGTCTGCCGAACGCAGAGTGTAAATTGTGCGCCCGCCTTCGGTCGTGTTCTCCCAGCGCAATCCGCCCTTGCCGCTCAGCTTCGCCCAGCCGTTCAGCCTCTCGACCACGCGCTCAAGCGACCCCTGCAAGTGTGCTTGATCGTTCACCTCAAGAATCATCTTCCAAGAGGGGGTCGGGAGCAGCGGGCCGTCTATGGCGAAGGCGAACTCGCCGCCCAGAGGCGCGGCCAAATCACGACGGATGTCAATGCCCTGCTGCGCTTCGATCTCGCGCAGTTGGCGGCGCAGATCGGGCTGCACCGTTTCGAGGAAGCCGAGCAGATCGTCAACCAGCAGCGCGGGTTCTTTGACGACGAAGGCGGTCGCCACGTTCGCGTCCGGCGAGACGAACTCAAGCGCGCCCATCGCCCCCGGCGCGGCGAGCCACGAAGCGATGCCACGGCGCGGCTCGCTGAAGGTGAGCACGGCGCGGCTCTGCGTCTTCTCGTTCAAATCCTTCTGCTCGACGACGAGGTGTTTCAGGCTCGTCAGTCCGAGTTGGCGGAAGCCCTCGACGCGCCCTGCGCCGCCCGGAAGATTTCCGTCCTCGCGCGCCACCTGCCCGACCAGTTTTTCCAAGTCGGCGGCGACCACGAGCCCCGCGCCCTCGCGGTAGATTTCAGCAAGACGCGCGTGGAAAGAGGTTCCGACGAAGCGGTTCGCGCCGGTGTTGTCGAGCGTCGTCGAAAGCTGACGCAAATTTTCAATCTGCGGAGACGCGGCGAAAAGATCGTTGCGAACCCAGACGAAGATTTCATCTTTTCCGGCAACGCCGCTCGACTGTGTGGCCGCCGCGAGCGGGTCGTCAACGATGCGAATCGCCGGACTGTCCTTGCCTTCGCGGGCGAACCGGGCGATTTGCCCTTCAAGGTACGGGCGGAAATCAGCCGCGTTCTTCAACTCGCCGAGGACAAGGATGTTGCCGGGCTCGTTCTTCGCGTCGAGGCCCGCGCTGACGACGATCTCGTCGCCGAGGTGCGCGCCGAACTCACGCACGCGTTCGATGATCTGGTCAGCCCCCGCGCCCCGCCCTTCGCGCCCTTCGTTTTTCCACCACTCTTTGAGCGCGGGATTCTGGTTGATGCGCTCCTGCATGATGCGGTGCGAATCGGCGAGCCGCTGGCTCAGATTAGGGAGCGCGGCGTAAAGGATAGTGCCTTCGGGCACGAGGTCGAGGAAGCGCGAGGAGTAGCGCACGCCGGGGCGCGGGACTCTCGCGTTGATGTCCTGCCGCAGCCTCGTCAACTCCGCGGCGAGTTGCGTATAGCGCGCGGCGTTGCGGCTCCAAGCGACTTCCTGCGTGAGCGAGACGGGTTCGAGGCGCGCGTTGGTCGTCACCTGATCGCCGGGATGCAACACGTCGTCTTTGCCAGCGTGATTCACGTGCACTTCGCCTTCGACGACCGAGACGCGCGAGCCCTTCGTGCCGCTGCCGACGAAGAAGATCGTGCCCGTCACGGAGACGAGCGAATCCGGCGTGGCGACGTAGAGATGACGTTCGCGCTGCTTCGCCGCTTCGACCGCCACGTCGCCGCGTTCGAGTTTGACGGTGACGCCCTTCATGTTCTCTGTGACCGACACCTCGCTGCGCTCGCGCATCTCGACGAGCGACCCGTCCGCGAGGCGCAACACGGCGTTTGAAGCTTTGGACGTCCGCACGCGCTCGCCCTTCTGAATCTGTTCGCCCGTCCGGAGCGCGCGGCTCTCCGTTTCGGAGACGCGGTAAAGATCGCCGTCCGCGCTCTCGACGGTCGCGGCGAGCGTTTTGCCGGAGAGGTCGAGTCGTTCGACGTAGAACATCGCGGCGAGTCCGAAGCACAGCAGCAGACCGGCGGCGATGCTCCAACGCCACGCCGGGGCGAACGACGTTTGTCTCGTCGTCGCAGGTTTGACTTGCGTCGCGCGTGCCGCCACTTGCGGTGCGCCCGTGCGTGCCGCCTTCAAAGCCTTGCGGCAGGGAATGCACTCGTGCGTATGATCTTCGAGCAGCAGAGCACGCGCTGGCGAAAGCTCTCCGCGAAGGTAAGAAGGGATGAGCGATTGGTAATCCGCGCAGCCGCCGATACGTTCGGCGGCTGCGGCGGTGGCCGGGGAGTCAATCAACTTCTCGCCCGCCGCTTGCCCGGAGACGCGCGCCCAGACGCGCGAGGCCGCCGTATTCACCGCCGACTGCTCGACGGGCTCGTCGCGGACGCCGTCCACAACTTTGTCTAAAATGGCATCAAGCTCTTTTCTATTGCGTTTCATGATTGTTTCTCCAAAAACTGTCCCATCTCACGGCGAAGGCGCGCGCGCACGCGGTAAAGTGTGACGCCGACGTGCGTGGCCGAAATGCCGAGAAGTTCCGCGATTCTGATGTTGTCGTAGCCTTCAAAGTAGCGCAGGGCGAAGACGGTCGCGGCGCGCTCGTCGAGCTTCGCCATCGCATGGCGCAAGAGAGAGCGCAACTCGCGGTCGGCGTGCTCCTGCTCCGGGCTGGAGTTCGGGTTTTTAAACTCCTGCGTGGATTCCACCGAATCGAACGAAACCATGCGCGCCTGCCCGCGCCCGCGCACAAGGTCGAGCGCGGCGTTGACGGCGGCGCGGTGCAGGTAGCCCGCCGGATTCGCAAGATCGGGCGTCCCGGCGTTCGAGGCCAGACGTAAAAAGATTGTCTGGAGAACGTCCTCCGCGTCCGTGACGCTTCCCGTGATGCGATACGCGGCGCGGAAAACCTGCTCGTGGTGGTCGCGGAAGAGTCTCTCAAGTTCGCCCGCCCCCTCCGCCGTGGGGACGGCCCGCAAGCGGGTCGTGGTGGCTGCAATTGATGGCACGTCGTTCTCCTTCACACCGTCACTACACATATAACGCGCCCCGCTGCGGATTATTAACAACACCGAAAAATTTATTTTCGTGCTTCGTCAAGAACATGAGCACCTACGGGGCCAGCGGCACGGGCATCGAGAATCAAATGCGCGTGCGGCAGCTTCTCGATGCGGGAGATGCTCAATCTGGCCGGGTTGAATCAGTTGTTAGGGTTCGGGAGAATTTCAACTCTCTTTATATAGCTCATAAACTTTTGGACAAATGTTTCATTTACAGGCCGCTCGTATATCCCCGGCGATGCGTTTAGCGCCGTTCTCGATGTGGCCTCTGCCGAGCCAGCCGAAGGCGTTTTTGGTGGTGATGTCGAAGTTGCCGTGCCACGCCGTCGCGCCCCGTGCGGTCTTCAGTTCCGCATCTTTGAAGGTCAGGTTGCTGGATTTATTGCCGCTGCTGATTGAGAGCGTCCCCTTCAGAACCGCATCCGCATCCTCCGGTCTTTTGGCTACGGTGAACTTCTTTTTCGCAAGCCACTTCTCCAAGAAGAGACGGAAGTTTACATGCCTCGGGTCAGCGCCCAGTTCCGCGACATATATTGTTCGAACCGGGCAGGGCTTATCACGCGTTCCCGTTTGAAAGATTGTCGCATTAACGTTTGCGGGCATCGCCCAAAAGGTGAAACCGACTATGACACAGAGAATTTTACGCATCCGCTTTCGTCCTTCCTTAACACGCTGCACGCGCGAATGGCGGTCGGGTTGCACGAGTCGTCGGGCGCGGCGGCGGGAGCAAACAGATTCGACTTCAGTTCACTTGATCCTGTCCTCTTGAATAACGTCACCGTTCGGACGACGATTGACGAGACGAATCACGCGCCCTTGTTCATCCTTGACGAAGACGAGCAGCACGTCCGCCTCTCTGATGAAAAATTGTGTCTCCGATGCGGGGAACAACTCAAGTTTCTGTCCGCCCGTCTCGGTCGTGAGCCGGTCGCCTTCCCTTGCGATGTTGCGAATCCTGCCCGCAGGGTTTCGATACTGCCCGACATAATCATTATAGATGTTCGGGTCAACTTTTACCGCCGCGCGCTCGCGCGACAGGACGGTCAATTGCCCGGCGGCCATCCGCCATTGTCTCTTGAGTCTGACGTATGTGTTGGTGAAGCGAAGCACCAGTTCGCGCCGTCCATCGAGGGCGGTCTCCACCAGATTACCCGTCATCACAGCCGCATCAGCATACACCTGCACTTTGACATCTTCGATTGACAGAGCGGGGAGCGGACGCTCCGGGCTGGAAGGTCTCATGACAGACATCAACTCGGCTTTGCTGGCGACATGGCCGGAACTGTGCGTCATGGTGAGATCATCCGTGACGAGCCGCTCGAACGTCTTTTTGTCATCTCGCGCGAAGGCTTTGAGCCGCTCGCGTTCGAGATTGATGATCTCCTGCTCGACAGGGCTGGCGGCAATCGCGCCGCCGCTTTTCGTCTGGGCAAAATCGAGGGATGCGTTTAGCAAGCAGATGGCGAGACAGAGGAAGATTTTCATCGCTCCACTCCTTAGCGTGTAGATTTGAGTTCAAGAACCTGTGACATCGAGAGATGCCGCGCGATGGCGGGCAGAGTCACGAAGAAGGTTTGCCGTTTCCTGTTTCATCTAGCCTATCGAAGTGTGGATGCGCGGCGGCGTCGCTTCGTACTCTTCCCGCCTGATGCTCCAACGCCAGACGTAGCCGTCGTCTAAGTCTTGGAGAGTTTCGACAAAGCTCATGCCGATTTTCTTCAGGACGTGCGTCGAGGCGTTGTGCGCGGGGAGCGTGCGCGCTTCGACGCGCTTGACGTGCGGATGTGAGAAGGCGTAGGCGAGCATCCCGCGCGCCGCTTCGGTGGCGAGCCCGCGCCGCCTGTATGACGGGGCGAAGCTGTAGCCGATCTCCACGCGGCCCCCGTCGTCGTCGGCTTCGCCTTTGAAACCGCCGACGCCGACGAGCCGTTCGTCCGCGAGGTGGACGAACAGATACGTCCACCAGCCGAGCGCGGACGGGTGCGCTTTGAGATACTGATAAGACGAGGGCATGGCCGCGCGCGCTTCGGGGAAGTCGAGCCAGTTGTCTTCGAGCGTGACGTGCAGCAGCGAGGCGAGCCGCCGCTCGTCGTCGAGCATGGCTTCAAAGTGCGCCGTCGTGCACGGGATGAGACGGAGGCGTGGAGTTTCAATCATCTGTGTTGGCGAGCGGTGGAGATGATACGTTCACACGGATTTCGCTTGCGACTATTCGGGGCGCGGGAGTTTGTCCAACAAGTCGCCGCTGAGGATGAGAGTCCCGTTGCTGTAGATCGGCGACGAACCGACGACGACGCCCACGAGGACTGTTATTCCCTCCGCACGCAAGACCGCATCGAGACGCAGGGCTTCGTTATCATTGATTTGTAGGTGCAGGGCGAGGCGAGGCGGATGCCTTCGAGCAGTTTTTCAGGCTCGCGTGTCATCGAAAGATTTCCTCCCTGCGTCTTTCACGGAGACTGCCTCAACGTGAGCGCCTTCGCTTCGACCGCCGCGTCGAGCAGGCTGACGACATCCTTCAAGTTGACGGTTCCATAATACCAACTTCCGGCGGCCTGCGATTCGGCATAGACGGCGCGATAGATGTCGTAATAGCTGCGCTTGCCGTCAACGAAATTATAGACCTCGTCGCGCATCAGCCCGTGCAGGACGCCTCTCCGGCTGCTGGCGACTTTGGCGCGGTTGGTGAAATAGTCGTCGAGGCTCGCCGCGTTGGCGGGGATTTTCCTGTGCGCGGCCTGTTCTTCGGCGGTCAGGGTGTTGGGCGGCGGACTCGTGCCGTGCAGTTGGCGATAGTAGCTTTGCAGGTCGCTCATCAAGCCGTCGCTTTTCGCACGCATGCGCGCCTTGAGTTCGTCAATCGCACGCAAGCCCTTCTGATTCGTTCCGGCGAAAACGCGCGACGATTCCAGCGCGCGCACCTCGCGGATAATTCCCTGCTCGATCAACATCGTCGCGCGCTTCCAGCTATCCTGCGGCGCGCCCGCGCCCTCCTTCAGCAGACGCATGGCGACCCGCAGATCGTTTGCCAGACGCGTGCCGCCCTGCGCGAACGTCTCGCCCGCGAGCAAGGACACGTCCGTCTCGGTCGCGCGTGCGAGGAAGTGTGTAATGGAGCCGATGAGAAAGTTGTTGCGCTTGAGTTGCGTCGGGTCGAGTTGGTCGAGGTCGTCGTCGGACGAATGGATGAAGTCGTCGTCCCAGTTGATCATCGCGACCGAGGGGATGCCGATTGCGCCTTCGAGGAAGACCATGTGGTCGGAGTTGCCGAACCACGGGACGAAGCGCGCGTTGTAGCCCTGCCGCGTGCCGAGCGACGAATAGAGCGGGCGCGAATGCGGGCGCGGCAATCCGCCCTGCCGTCCGGCAGCGAGGAAGGAGTTGTTGGTTTGGAGAAGATAATTGCCCATGCTCTCGAAGATGGCGTCGAGATAGGAGGTGCGCGAGTGGGGCGCGTAGATGAGATGCTGGACGCGGCTGCCCATCGCAAGATTCGCGCCGGTCATGTCCTGATGAACGTTGGCGAGGATGCGTTTGGTCTCTTCGGGGTGGTCTCGGAAATAGCGATACTCGGAATAGATTTCGTCAGTCCACCAGAAACGTATGTCGCGCAGGGGCCGCTCGATGCGCCCCTCTTTGATGAGCTTGTTGAAGACGCGCGCGAGTTCGAGCAGGTTTCCGCAGCCGCTCCCGTCGTCGTTGGCCGAGCCTTTCTCCTCCTGCAAGTGTGCGGTGAGCACGATCTGCTGGTCGTGAAACTTACTGCCGCGAATCACGCCCTCGACGAAACCCGTGCGACCGGGCGACGTGCCGATCTCCGTGTCAACCTTCGCCTTCAAGACGACGCGCCCGCCCTTCGTCCGCTGGCCGGTGGCGAAGATGTCCTGCTCGCCTTTGGTTTCGAGCAGGCGGCGCAGCATGTCGCCCTTGCGCGGCGAGAGCGTGAAGGCGAACGTGCCCTTCTTTCCGGCGGGCGGCTCGACGGGGATGCGCGTCCATGCAATCTGGTCGGGATAGTCCAACGGGTTTTTGTTCTCCGACGTGACGTATGTGACGACGCCGAGCGCGCCCTTCGCCCAGACGGCGTTCTGCGCCGCGAGACCCGGCGAAGCGTTGGTCAGAACGATCTTTCCCGCGACATCCAACCCCCGCAAACTCTCCGGCGTCGCATCGTTGATCCAGACCAACTCCGCCGTCACGTCGGCATCATGGCTGCCGTCGGAGAGATAGACGTTGTGCTCGCCGATGTCGGCCAGCTTGACCTCGACCGGCTCGACCATCCAGAGTTCCGCCGTGCGCGCCGTGTAGTTCGGCCCTTCGAGCGGCTGCTCGACGAAACGCACGTCCTCCAACCCGACCTCCTTCGCCGCGCTCATCACGTATTCCGCAGCCTTGAAGTAGCCCTCCATGCCGGAGTCGCGATGCCAATGCGTCAGCCAGCGGATGTGCTCGAAGGCGCGGTCGCCGGAGATTTCGTTCGACAGCATGCGGATTTCATCATCCGACAAAAAAGGCGTCGTCTGCGCCCGCGCCGCGCGCGCCAGAGGCAACAGAGACACGCTGCACGCCAGCAGCAGACAAACGGCGAAACGTCTCCTCATCAACAACTCTCCTCTCACCCCGACAACGGGCTTCAGTTTTTTAAAGATTCCGGACGGCATGTCTCAACAAAACAACGTGCCTGAAATTAACACGAAACCAAAAACGAATGAAGAACCGGCGACGCGAGACGCGCCCTTATCTCTTCTCCTGCACGAGCACCTGAAAGCTGCCGCTCATCCCGTTCGGGAGAATCATCTCGCGCGCGCTCAGGCGAAGGCTCAGTTTAGAGGCTTCGTCGGGCAGCGCGTTCATCATCCGCTCAAGATAATCGAGCAGACCTGCGCGGAGGAGAAACTCGTCCTGCCGCTCGAAGAGGACTGTGCGGAGATGCGCGCGTTCGCCCGCGCGTCTCACTTGCGTCCAGTTGACGGTCGTCGTCAAGTCCTGCGTGCCCGCTTGCGCGAGCACGTCCGGAGTCATCCGGTGGCTCCTGAATGCGCGCAACGTCCCTTCGCGCCGGTGCGTCGCTCCGTACAACTCCGCGGACTCCGCTCCGTAATCCACCGTGACGACGTACCCTCTGCGCAAGATGGAAGCCGCGCGCTCAATCCAGTCCTCCGCCGCGAGGTTGACTTCGGCGATTTGTCCTTCCGCGAGCGAGATATGCTCGACGGCGAAATGCTCCGTCAGACGCGCCGTCGTCGGCTCGCGCTCGACCCATTTGAAGCCGCCGCCGTCCGCGAGTCCGACGCAGAGTTCAAACAGCGCGCCGCCGCGCATCAAGACGCGATGCACGGGCAGCGCGTCGAGCAGTTCGTTGGAGAAGATGACGCCTTCGAGCGTCGAGGGATTGAGACGAGCGAGATTCTTAAACTCAACGCGGTCGCCGAACCGCTTGAGCCGCGTGCGTGCGCGCTCCCGCGCATCGGCGCTCGCTTCATCTACGACGTAGCGCGTCGCCTCGAAGACCGCGCCCTGTTCGCTTTGGAGGGTGTCGAGTATGCCGTGCGCGAAGTCGCCCGCGCCCGCGCCCGCTTCGAGAATCGTGAAGGGCTTCGGGGAGCCGAGTTGTTTGTGCAGCGCGGCGAAATAGTTGGCGAAGGTGGCGGCGAAGAGAGGGCTCGTCTCCGCGCTCGTGCGATAGTCGCCCGCGCGCCCCCAACGCTGCCGGTCTGGACGGCAATAGTAACCCTCTTGCCCGTCGTAGAGCGCGGCCTGCATCCAGTCACGAAACGTCAACGCGCCCTCGCGCTCGATACGCGCGCGCAGGCGTCCGGCGAGCGTCGCATCTGCTGCTTGTCCGTCGGCGCGTTCGTTCATGTCGGAATCTGTGAACGGAAGTCAGTAGGAGTCCATTCGCTGGCCGTCGAAACCTTAGAGAGTCATGTCACGCGCGCGCCGTTTACTGTCTGCGTTGTTTATCATTTTCGGGCGTGTCTTGGAGTAGACGGGTCGCCGGGTCGCCGACGCCCGACGGCGGGGCCATCTCGGACGTGTTCGCGGGTCTATGCGGCATGTGAGAGAAGGCGGGCGTGCTGTACGGGGGCGGCAGCGATGCGCGACGTTCGGGCCGGTTGAGGTGCGCGTACGTTGACGGCGGCGGAATGTAAGACGGCGGAAAGTTGAGTTGTGCGGGCGCGCTCGCATCTTCATAAAAGACCGCATAGAGGATGCGGAGGAGGCCGCCCAAGATCATCAGCCCGCCCACAAGCGGAATCAACTCGCCGGGGAAGTTCAAGATAGTAGCACCGAGAACGAGAAGGAGCGTTACGACGGCGAGGGTGCTCGACATCAACATCGCTCCCTGCCTGATGCCCTTCCGTCGCGGTGAGAGTTCGTCGCCCTTCGCGGCGCGCGCTCTCGACGGGAGTGTGCCGCCGCCCGCGAGTATCCCGGCGATGGTGTCGAGCGGAAAACCGCAGCGCGAACAGAAACGCACCTCCTCCGTCAGTTGTTGTTGTCCGCATCTGGGGCAGAACATAAAAGCGAGACCTCGCGGAAATTATCCCTTGCAGAAACTATCTGACAGGCCGCTCGCGGTCGTGCTGTTCGTCGAGCAGTTTCGTCGTGCTCTCGGTGACGCTCGGCGGCTGCGGAATCTCCGAAGTGCTCCCGCGCGGCGGCATGAAACTGCGCGCCGGAATACTCTGCGCCGGAGGCAGAGCGGACGCGCCGCGCTGCGAGGATGGCGCGTTGCCAAACTGCGGCGGCGTGTAGTTCGGGATGTGCGCGGGCAACGCCGTCTGCTTCTTCTTGCGGAGCGGGCCTTCCTCGAAGATGAGCGCGTAGAGCATCCGCAGGAAGCCGCCGAGAAACAGGATGACGGCGGCGAGCGGGACTAGAAGGTCTGGGAACTTCTCAGGGTCTTCCGGCCCGATGAGGATGGCGAGCACGGGCGTTATTATCGCGCCGAGAAAAAACAAGGAGACGCCGTGACGCACGCCCCTGCGGCGCGGCGTCTCGGCTAACGGGTCGCCCGTGCCTTGATAGATGGCGGCGGGCGGCGCGCCTCCGGTCGTGAGTAGTCCGGTGACGACGCCGAGTTGAAAACCGCAGCGCGAACAGAAACGCACCTCGTCCGACACCTGCTGCTGACCACATTGCGGACAAAACATCTATCGAATCCTTCCCGACGAGATTAAAGAACCTACGCGACCCGTGCGGACGCTCCTTAAAGAACCGGCGCAAACTGCGCGACGTGCTGACGTTTATATAGCACGCTTCTCAAATACCATCCGGCGAGCACTCGCCGACCCTTCTGACCTGTACGCGAAATATACCAGAATTTGCGTGTGTCGGCTGCTTCACTCGTAGCAACTTCCGCGCGTCGCGTCTCGCATTGTAATAGGCTTACGAACGCACGGCGCGCAAAGTTCGCGGCCCGGCGCGCGTGCGACATCCGGCGCATCAGACGTGCGGCAGTCGGATGTCCGAGAGCAGTCGAAGGGTCGCGTAGGCCCGCCCCTGTTGATGCGCGGCGCGCGCGAGCGTGTCGAGCAGGAGCGCAACCAACGTCTGCATCTCGCCGGAAGGGACGGCGATTGCTTTGGAGAGGTCGGCGTCGCCGCGAAAGAGCGTGAAGCCGCGCTGGCGCGTCGCTTCCACTTCGTCCAGATATTCGACGACGCGCGCGGGCGTCGAGAGAGTTTCGGGCAGCGTCCACTCGAAGGGGTCGTCCCACAGGTTTGAGTTGATGCCGCCGAAGGTCTGCTCGACGGTCGCCGCGCTGCGCAAAAGATGTTCGCCGCATGAATAGACGGGGAAGACGCCCGCCGACTCACGCGGCTTCAAGTAGAGCTTATCCGGCGGAATCACCCGCACGAGCGCGAGGCTGCGCGCGTGCAGGCGCGCGAACTGCTCGTCGAGGCTCGCCGTCAGTTTATCCATCGAGACATTTGATTCGACGGCACATTGAAGAGACGGCCCGCCGTCTCCGCAACTCTTCACAACCGGGGCGGGCCGTCGAAACAATCAGTTCCGGCTGCGGCGGTCAGTCTCGTCAACGACGGTTCCGAAACTGCGACCCGCGAAAGTGAAGCCGTTATAGACCTTCCCTTTGACGCCGACGCGCGAGCCGCGCGAAGGCACGCCGCCCCGCCGCGAGATGACCCAGATTTTCCCCGTCCCGTCGTCCAACTCATACGCGCCGCCGAGCATGGCCGCGCCGTAACTCTCCGCGACCGTTCCGGCGATGCCGACCTCTTTGTTGCGATAACGTTCGGGGTCGGCGTTTATCTTCGAGATACTTGTCCGGCTAGGGCAGGCCGTCAACGTGAGCAGACCGGCGAGCAGAATCGCCAGAGCAATCAACCTACGACTTGAGCGCATTGCATCTCCTTAAACTGTGGCTTCAAAGTGAAAGTTCGGGAGAGCGTCCGGCATCATAACACGCGCGCTCCTGCAAAAATAAAGCGGCGCACCGCGAGAGGCCGCACACAGAGATGCCGCCGCGGGCCGCGCGGGTTGCCGCGACGTGCGAGGCTTGGTGAGGGCAACGCGTATCACCCGATAGATGCTCGCCTCTTCGTGAATATCGAAATTTAATCACTTCTTACGTATAATCGAGCGCATGAAGATTAAGGTTATTATTCACGAAGCAGAAGAGGGCGGCTACTGGGCGGAAGTTCCATCAATCCCCGGCTGTGCGACTCAGGGCGAAACCTTCGAGGAGTTGCTGCAAAATCTATACGAAGCTGTCGAGGGCTGCCTGTCGGTTGATGTCTCACCTGCTCAAATTAATGAGAGCGACCGCGTGTTGGAGATTGCCGTATGAGGTCGGTTTCCGGCAAAGAGTTTGCCAGAACCCTTGAGCGACATGGATGGACATTGATGAGAGTGCAGGGCAGCCATCATATTTACGGTAAGGCAGGAAACGATGTCCGGCTCTCAGTTCCGATTCATGGCAATCAAGCACTTAAGATAGGACTGCTCCGGCATCTGATGAAGATGGCGGAAATATCCGAAAGCGATTTATAAACCCAACTGTCTAATAACTCATTTGATTTGCGCGACAAACGAAGACGCGGCGACTAAGGATGCTCACCTTTGTCGCCGCTTCTTCGTTTACAGATTTAGTTTTTAGTTTCTACTTGCCGTACCAGCCCATCGGCTTGCCGGAGAGGTCAACCCAGACGCTCTTGACCTGCGTGTAGAGTTCGAGGGCGTGCTTGCCCATCTCGCGCCCGTAGCCGGACTGCTTGTAGCCGCCGAAGGGCGAAGCGGCGTTGAACATATTGAAGGTGTTGATCCAGACCGTGCCCGCTTTGATGTCTCGGGCGAAACGGTGGGCGCGCGTGATGTCCTTCGTCCAGATACCGGCGGAGAGGCCGAAGATGGTGTCGTTGGCCTGTTGGACGAGGTCTTGTTCGTCGGTGAACGTGATGACGGAAACGACCGGCCCGAAGATCTCCTCCTGCGCGATGCGCATCTTGTTTTTGACATCGCTGAAGACGGTCGGCTGGTAGAAGAAGCCGCGCTGGAAGTCGCCTTCGAGTTGCGGCGGGCAACCGCCCGTCAGGACGGTCGCGCCCTCTTCGCGCGCGATGTCGGTGTAGCCCTTGATGCGGTCGAGTTGGTCGGCGGAGACCTGCGGCCCCATGTGCGTGCCCTTGTCCATCGGGTCGCCGACCTTGACCTTCTGCGCCTTCTCTTTGAAGCGTTCGAGAAATTCGTCCTTCACGCGCTCGTCCAAGAAGAGACGCGAACCGGCGCAGCAGACCTGCCCTTGATTGAAGAAGATGCCCATCATCGCGCCGTTGACGGCCTGTTCGATGTCGGCGTCGGCGAAGACGATGTTGGGAGCCTTGCCGCCGAGTTCGAGCGAGACTTTCGTCAGGTTGTCGGCTGCGGCGTGCGCGATGATTTTGCCGACATCGGTCGAGCCGGTGAAGGCGATTTTGTCTATGTCTGTATGAGAGGCGAGGGCCGCGCCCGCGCTCTCGCCGAAGCCGGGCACGATATTGACGACGCCGTCGGGGAAGCCCGCCTCTTGAATCAACTTGCCGAGTTCCATCGCGCCGACGGGCGTCTGCTCGGCGGGCTTCAGCACGACCGTGTTACCGGCGGCGAGCGCGGGCGCGAGTTTCCATGCGGCCATCAGGAGCGGGAAGTTCCAGGGGATAATCTGCCCGCACACGCCGAGGGGTTCGCGCAGCGTGTAGTTGAACATCTGTCCGGGCACGGAGATCGTCTCGCCGTCAATCTTGGTGGCGTAACCGGCGAAGTATTCGAAGTTTTCCACGACCTGCGGAATGTCCACGTAGAGCGATTCGCGGATGGGCTTGCCGTTGTCGGCGGTTTCGAGCGCGGCCAACTCCTCGGACTTAGCTTCGATCAACTGCGCGAGTTTGTAGAGCATGCGTCCGCGCTCGCGCGCGCTCAGCTTCGACCACTTGCCCTCGAAGGCGCGACGCGCGGCGGCGACCGCCTTATCTATGTCGGCCTTGTCGGCTTCGGCGACTTCGGCGAGCGTCGCGCCGGTAGCCGGATTGGGCGTCGTGAAGGTCTTGCCGGATTCGGCATCAACCCATTTGCCGTCAATAAAAAGTTGATACTTGCGGGGCGTCTCGGATGTGGCTGTTTGTGCGGTTGACATAAAATTTTCGACTCCTCGATTGAAAACAAACGAACTCTGGAAGTTACGCGAGGCAAACACTATTTGGATGCATGCCTTACTTTAACACCCGCCCCGCGCCAAAGTCCAAAGACCGGCTCACAGGATGAAAACAGAAAAGGGTAAATGGTTGAATGGGAACAGGGGAAAAGGGAAAGCAACGGTCTTTATCCCTTTCGCCCTTTCACCGTTCCCCTTTTTACCCTTCAGTCTCAAGCCTGTCCATC
The DNA here is from genome assembly GCA_035537095.1 of Pyrinomonadaceae bacterium. Taxonomy (GTDB): domain Bacteria; phylum Acidobacteriota; class Blastocatellia; order Pyrinomonadales; family Pyrinomonadaceae; genus DASWNP01. The sequence continues at coordinate 6,150 of DATLMV010000025.1, read as the reverse complement.
CGGTTAAATCATCGTCGCTTTTCAAATCCCGGCGGTTGCAGTTAAGCTGATTTTGTGACGACGTTGAGCGATGCGGCCTTCGGGAAGGGACTGCGCCAGAGTTCGAGCCTCGCGGGCGACGCGTGGCACGCGGGCGACCACCGCGCGGGCGCGTACGAATGGTGGTACTTCGACGCCGCGAGCGACGACGGGCGCGATGCGCTCGTCATCATCTTCCTCGACAACTTCATCTTCTCGCCACGCTACAATCGCACGGCCTCGCAAAAGCCGCCGGAATCCACGGCGCGAACATTCGCGACGCACTCGCAGTTTCCCGCCGTCGTCTGCTGCCTCTACCGCGACGGGCGGCCCGTCATCCGCGCCATCAACGAATACACGGCGGGGGATTTCGCAGCCGACGCTGCGCGGCCCGCGTGCGGTATCGGGCTGAGCGGTTTTCAGTTGGTTGATTCGGCGCAGGGCGCGCGCTACCGGATCACGCTCGACGAGACGCTGCGGCGCGGGCGCAGGTTGTCGGCGCGTTTCGAGTGGGTTGTCGCCGAAGGAGATTTCGACGCGAGGGGCGGGCGCGACGTTCTTAAAGTTGATAAAGAGATTGCTGACGGAAGCGACGAGGGTTCTCACGTTTGGAACATGGTTGCGCCGCGATGTCGCGTCTCAGGCACGATTACAACGGTTGAGCGTGACGGGCGTCGTTCAACTGTCCGAGAGTTTAGCGGGACGGGTTATCACGACCATAACCGCGACCGTCGCTGGCTGCCCGCGACCGTCGCCGAATGGCAATGGGGCCGCGCGCATTTTGCAGGCGCGACCGCTGTCTTCTATCGCTACCGCGAGCGCGGCCAGACGGAACACTTCACGCGTCTCTTTCTCGTGCGCGACGGCATGCTCTCCGTACATCGGGCGCAACTCACAGCCGCTCGTCTCCGGCGGCATCACTTCGGCCTGCGCTACCCGTCGGAGTTGAGATTCGAGACGGCGGACGAGAGCGCGACTCTGCGCGTCAGCCAGACGCGCGTCCTCGACGGCAGCTACTTCTACCTGCGCTTCGACGGCGAGGCCGCGCTCGACACACGCGACGCGCGCACGACGCGACGCGCGCACGCCATCACCGAACATCTCGCCCCGCGCGCCCTCCGCTCGCGCTGGCTCGACTGGCTCACCGACATGCGCATCGGTCGCCAAGGGCGCGCGTCGTTTTTGAAATGATTGAGAGCAGCTAACAAAAGCCGGAAAGAAATTAACAGGGACGGACAGGATAGACAGGATCAGAAGATAGAAATTCAATGTGGCTTCGGCGACGTTGATTTCAAGTCCTCTTATTGGTCGCGGGGTGAATGCGCGCCTACTGCTTGGCAGTTGGTTCGGGTTCTTCCATCTCTTCGTCGGCGGCGTAGCGGAGGTCGCGGTCGCCTGTGATTTCGTCCCAGTCGTAGCCGAGAAAGAGCGAGAAGCGGTGAAGTTGCGCTTCCCATTCTTCGCGTCGTGCGCGGTAGGCTTCCCATCCGTCGGAGGTGTCGCGCGGCGTCTTGATGCCCGCCGCTTCCAGTTGGCGGAGCGTCTGGCGATAACGACGCCGCCAACGCCTCGTTTCCTCGACCTGCGTTTCGTGGCGCGGCTTCGTTCTTCTTTCCAGACAGAGAGATTCGACGAGTTGGTCTAACACGTGGCTCGAACTGAGCGCGAGCGTGCGCACCTCCGGATGGTTGATGATAAAGGCATACTCCCGGTCGTCCAGACAGGACGGGATGACGGCGCACATCTCCAAATTGATAAAGAGCATTCGCGGCATGCTCTTGTGCACTTCGACGGGATGAAAGTAATGGATAATCGGATGCTCGACGTGCGATTCCAGAAGCTCTTGCAGGTCGCGCGAGGCGGTGCGGAGCGCGCTCTCAAGGCCGTAGAACTGCCCCGACACGAAATGATGCGTGATGAATCCGGCCACGTCCGCGCCCTCCTCCGCTTGATGATAGAAGGAGAGCGCGACGGCGCGCTTGCGTTCGAGCGCGCGATAGACGGTGACGAGATAGGTGATGCCGAGCGAGATGAGCGAGAAGCCGGTCGCGCCTTCGAGCAACGCGACGAAGCGCATCGCCGTCGTGCGCGGCATGATGTCGCCGTAGCCGACGGTCGTCAGAGTGATGCCGCTGAAGTAGAGCGATTCGAGCCAGCGGTTGCCGCCCGCTTCGTTCTCGACGGTGAACTGCGAAGGCATGTGCGGGTAGTAGATGAAGGCGAAACCGACGATCAGGAGGACGATGAAGACGCCGATCAAAGAAGGCAGCAGGAGGGGGCCGACGATGTTGAGCAGGCGATGTCGGCGCTGGCGCGGGAGACGAAAGGCGAAGAAGCGCACCGCCCGCCAGACGTTGCGGTTGAGAGTTTCGCTGACGGGGCCGCCGCGCGCGCGCGCGTGCAGGATGGTGGCGTAAACGTCGTAGGCCACGAGCATCAGGAGCAGCACGCCGAGCGCGGCCCAGAGGTAAGGCAAAAGTAAAAAGGCAAAGGGCAAAAGTATGGAGATGAGAGCAGAGCTTGTTATTTCGTTAATCACTCCCACTTCTCACTTTTTACCTTTTACCTTTTTACTTTTGCCTTCTTAACTTTGCGCGAGAAGCTGCCGGAGGACGAAGGGGAGAATGCCGCCGTGCCGGTAGTAGTCAATCTCAATCGGCGTGTCTATGCGGAGCGTGACGGGCACTTCCTCCGTCTCGCCGCCCTCGCGATGAATGACGAGCGTCACATCCTGTCGCGGCTTGATACTCCCGCCTTCCAGACCGATTAAATCGAAGACTTCGGAGCCGTCGAGTTTGAGCGTCTCGGCGTTCGTGCCCTCTTTGAACTGGCAGGGCAAGACGCCCATGCCGACGAGATTGCTGCGGTGAATCCGCTCGAAGCTCTCGGCGACGACGGCGCGCACGCCTAAGAGGCGCGTCCCCTTCGCCGCCCAATCGCGCGAACTGCCTGTGCCGTATTCCTGTCCGGCGATGACGACGAGCGGGAGGCCCGCCGCCTGATAATGGACGGAGGCATCATAGATGCTCATTCGTTCGCCGACGGGATTGAGAATCGTCACGCCGCCCTCGACGCCGGGAAGCATCCGGTTTTTGATGCGGACGTTGGCGAACGTGCCGCGCACCATCACCTGATGATTGCCGCGCCGCGAGCCGTAGGAGTTGAAGTCTTCGATGGCGACGCCGCGCAGTTGCAGGTAGACGCCCGCCGGAGACGAGGGCTTGATTGACCCGGCGGGGCTGATGTGGTCGGTCGTCACGCTGTCGCCGAAGATGGCGAGCGGGCGCGCGCCGCGTATGTCGCAGAAGCTTCCGGCGTCCATGCTGAACTTCTCGAAGTAGGGCGGCTCTTGAATGTATGTGGAACTCGTGTCCCATTGATAGACCTGCCCCGTGACGCTCGGAATCTCGTTCCAGAGCGGATTCTGTTCGGCGAAATCGCTGTAGAGACGACGATAGGTTTCGGGGTCGGTCGCGGTGCGCAGACCCTCGCTGACCTCTTCGAGCGTCGGCCAGATGTCGCGTAGAAACACGTCCTCGCCGTCATTGCCCCGCCCGACGGGTTCGCTCGTCAGATCAATGTTGACGCGACCGGCGAGCGCGAAGGCGACGACCAACGGCGGGCTCATCAAGAAGTTTGCCTTGATGCTCTGATGCACGCGCGCCTCGAAATTCCTGTTGCCGGAGAGAACGCTCGCGGCGACGAGGTCGTTTTTGGTCACGATATCTTCGATGCGCGGGTCGAGCGGGCCGGAGTTGCCGATGCAGGTGGTGCAGCCGTAGCCGACGAGGTTGAAGCCGAGTTGATTGAGATAGGGTTGGAGGCCGGTCTTTTCCAGATACTCCGTGACGACGCGCGAACCCGGCGCAAGCGATGCCTTCACCGCAGGACGCACGCTCAGGCCGCGCTCGACCGCCTTCTTCGCCAGAAGGCCAGCGGCCAGCATGACGCTCGGATTCGAGGTGTTGGTGCAGGAAGTGATGGCGGCGATGAGCACGTCGCCGTGACCTAAATCAACGGAAGCTGCCGGGTACTCCTCTTCCGGTATCTCGACAACGCGGTCGGGCGTCGGACGGTTATTCATCATCTCCGTCTCCGTCCAGTTGCTCGTGTTCTTCTCGCTCTGATGTCCCGCGCCGTCGGGCTGCGTGTGCGGCTCCTGCGCGCCGCCGCCAGCGATATGCGTCGTCTGCGAACCGTCAACCCCGATGCGACCGTGAAAGCGTTTGGCAATCTCTTCCTTAGATTTGTCGTAGCCGTTCTCGCCGACGGGTTTCTGTAGGAGGTCGAGAAACGTCTCTTTCAGTTCCGGCAGTTCGATTCTGTCCTGCGGTCGCTTCGGCCCGGCGACGCTCGGACGAATCTCCGCGAGGTCGAGTTCGAGCAGCGTCGAATATTGACACTCGCCGCCGCGCGGGATGCCGAAGAGTCCCTGCGCCTGAAAGTAGCTGCGGAAGATGTCAATCTGTTCTTCGGGGCGGCCCGTCGCGGTCAGGTATTCGCAGGTCTTTTCGTCTACGGGGAAGAAGCCCATCGTCGCGCCGTATTCGGGGGCCATGTTGGCGATGGTCGCGCGGTCGGTGACGGGAAGGCTGGCCGCGCCTTCGCCGTGAAACTCGACGAACTTGCCGACGACCTTCGCCTTGCGCAACATCTCCGTCACGCGCAAAACCAAATCGGTCGCCGTCACACCTTCGTTGAGTTTGCCCGTCAGGTTGACGCCGACCACGTCCGGCGTCAGGAAATAGACGGGCTGGCCGAGCATTCCGGCCTCCGCTTCGATACCGCCGACGCCCCAACCGACGATGCCGAGCCCGTTGATCATCGTCGTGTGCGAATCGGTTCCGACCAGCGTGTCGGGATAATAGACGCCGTCGCGTTCGAGGATGCCGCGCGCCAGATATTCGAGATTGACCTGATGCACGATGCCGATTCCCGGCGGCACGACGTTGAAGCCCTCGAACGCCTGCATCCCCCATTTCAAAAACTGGTAACGCGAACGGTTGCGCTTAAACTCCGTCTCCATGTTGAGACGCAGGGCGTCGGCGCTGCTCCAAAAGTCCACCTGCACGGAATGGTCAATCACCAAATCAACGGGCACGAGCGGTTCGATAATCTTCGTGTCGCGCCCGAGACGCGCGACCGCCGAACGCAACGCCGCGAGGTCAACGAGCAAGGGCACGCCCGTGAAATCCTGCAAGAGCACGCGCGCCACGTAGAACGGAATCTCCTCGGTGCGTTCGCCGGTCGGCTGCCAGTTCGCAATCTCGCGCACGTCCGACTCTTCGACGACGCGCCCGTCGAAGTTGCGCAGCACCGATTCGAGCACGATGCGGATGCTCACGGGAAGTTTCGAGACGGGGCCGACGCCCTCGCGTTCCAGTTGCGGCAGCGAATAGAACCGCCCCTCGCGGCCCGCCGCCGTGTTGAAAGTTTGGAGCGAATTGAAGAGATTATGTGACATAGGATTTCGCGTTGCTTTCAAAGGATTCGGAGGCACTCTGTTGTGTGAACTGAAGCTCGCCGCCCAAAGCTTTCAGCCGCAAAAAAAGCTGGCCGCCGAAGGCTGTTTGCTCCTGCTCACAAATCAAAAACGTGCTGGCCGTTGACTGTTTAAAGATGAGTTCAGTTTAAGGGCGCGCGTCCGCAAACGTCAAGGAAGGCGTCCGCGCGCGCGCGAGGCGCTGCGTCAACGCGTTTCGCAGGCGCGCGGGCGCACGCCGTTTGGCGAGTTTTCAACTCATTTGTTATATTGTCGGAGGATAAAGAAGCCAACAATCAACGGTCACGGTGCGGCGGATTTTCGTCAAACTTGCTTTGCACGGATGCACACGCCTGTCGCCGCCCGAATTGTGGCTGAAACGAAAGACAGATTCTACAAGGAGATTTCCAGATGTCGAAAAAGAAGGCCGACGACGCGCCCGCGAGCGCAGCGGAATTTGTGCCCGATCCAGAGATCGAACAGTTTATGGAGGAGGAGATTGCGCGCGCGCCGAAGGACGCGGGCAGCCTCGCGCAACGCCTGCGCAACAACACCGCCGCCTCTCCGAGCGACGCGGGCGGCGACCTCGACGCCTCTTGGGAAGATGTCAACGACAGCGGAACCGAATCCGTCTCCGGCGACAACCCGAC
>DATLMV010000024.1:0-15541 GCA_035537095.1 Pyrinomonadaceae bacterium | reverse complement strand
GACGATTTGCCGGATTCGATCAGTCGCGTCGTTCAAGAGGAACGCGCGCGCACGCGCGGCGAACTCGAACGCGCCGCGCAAGAGGGACGACAGATCAATCTGGAGATTCGCGTCCCCTCGCCGATTGAGGAGATCGAGCGTCGCGCCATCGAAGCCACGCTCGACTACACGGGCGGCGATAAAACACGCGCCGCACGCGCGCTCGGCATCGGTCGCAAAACGCTCTATCGCAAGCTGCAACAGTACAACGGCACGGACGCCGAAGCCGCGACGACCGGCGAAGACTGACGCACCCGCTCGCGCGCGAAACATCTACACATACAAAGCTGAACCTACGGGGGAGGACTTAAGAACTTGCGTCTCGACACACATCAGCCGCGTCTCGACAAACGTCAACTGCGTCCCGGCAAACGTCATCTGTTGAAAGCTGCGACTTCCTGCGGTCTGATTTTCGCCGCCCTCTTCGTCTTCGCGCGTCCCTCCGCCGGTCAGACGAAGGCCGCCGCGCCGCAGAAAGAGAGCGCGCCCGCCATCAAGTCTCGCTTTGCGATGCTGGACGGTCAGCGCGTCCACTACAAGAGCTACGGCAAGGGAGAACGCGCGCTCGTCTTCGTGCATGGTTGGACTTGCGACATGAACGTCTGGCAGCAGCAGTTGCCCGCCTTCGCCGCCGACGCGCGCCTCGTCGCGCTCGACCTGCCGGGGCACGGCCAGAGCGACAAGCCGCAGATTAAGTACACGCAGGACTTGTTTGCGCGCGCGCTTGACGCGGTATTGCGCGACGCGGGCGTCCGCGAGGCCGTGCTCGTCGGGCACAGCATGGGCACGCCCGTCATCCGTCAGTTCTACAGGAAGTATCCGGCGAAGACGCTCGCGCTCGTCATCGTTGACGGGGGCTTGCGCCCGCTCGGCGTAGCGGCGGACAGGGAGAAGTTTTTCGAGTTGCTGCGCGGGCCGCAGTATCAGACGGTGGCGACGGGGATGGTCAACGCCATGCTCGCGCCCGTCAAGAACGCGGAGTTGCGGAGCACCATCACAGCGACGATGCTCGCCACGCCGAAGCACGTCGCCATCAGCGCGATGGACGGCATGAACGCTCCCGAGATTTTCAAGGACGACAAAATCAACGTCCCCGTGCTCGCCATCCTCGCGCGCTCGCCCGTCTGGCAGGCCGACACCGAGCAGTTCTTACGCAGCCTCGCGCCCAATCTCGAATATCAGATGTGGGAACAGGTCGGCCATTTCCTGATGGTCGAGAAGCCGCACGAATTCAATCAAGCCCTCGCCGCCTTTCTTTCCAAGAACAAACTCCTGAACAAGACCAAAGGCAAGTAAATCGTGAATCGTAAATCGTAAATAGATAACGTGCTGAATCACGCTTTCTATTCACGATTCACGATTCACGATTTACCAAGTCTTATCTATTCACGATTTACGATTTACGATTCACGCGCTTAATTCGCGTAGCGGATTAAGCGATACGGCGCGAGCGTGGTGAATCCGACGCGCTGGTAGAAGGCGTTGACGCGGGCGTTGGCGGCGTCGGCGAAGAGGCAGACGACCTGTTGGCGGAGCAGGAGGCGACGGCAGAGGCTTCTCAGGGCGCGCGTGCCGAGACCCTGACCGCGCAGGTCGGGCCGCGTCCAGATGCCTTCGAGATAGACGGCCTGTTCGGTTTCGCTGGCGATGTCGGTCTTGAAACCGATGCCGCGCTCGTCGCGGACGATCCAGATGCGTCCCATCCCGATGCGCGCGCGGACGCACTCGCGGAGCCGCGAAGGGTTTTGCTGCGTGGGGTCTTTGCCGAGCAGTTCCATGCAAGTGAGCGCATGAGCGTGCGCCACTTCGTCGGCGTCGGCGTCGGCGGCGGGCCGCAAGCCTTCGAGTTCCGGAGTGTCTCCGTCCAAATGATTGACCGAGAGCAGGAGTTTGGCTTCGTCCTGATGCGCTTCGTGTTGCCGCGCGGAATCGGCGAAGACGCGCGCAAACTCGTTGACCATCACCGCCTCGCCCAAGACGACACTCACTTCCGGCGCGTGCAGAAAACGCGCGATGCGCGCGAAGATGGAGACGGTTTCCACTCCCCCGCTCAAGAACACCCAATGGCCGACGAGCGCGACGCCGATCAAGTATCCGTCGTCGAAACAGCCGTAGAAAGCCCCACGGTTGCGCGCGCTCTCCAACCCGTTGTCGAGGATGAAGCCCGCCATCTGTAGATTTTTGAGCGGCTGGCGATTGAGAAATTCCAAGACCTGCCGCTCCTCGCCGCTCATCAATCGCTTGATTCGCATCCGCGCATCCCGCTCGTGCGGCTGGCTCAGGGCGGTCGCTTCAAAGTGTTGGTCTGCGGGCGTCACGGTTGAGGAGGTGAATTGATGCTCGACCACATCGTGCGGCGGGTCGGGGGCGACTAAACATTCTCGCTGCATGTTCGCGGGCTCCCTTGATGGGCGGGGATGAGGACTTGAGGCCGGATGCTTTTTGTCCGTCAGGATTGGGGAGGCAGCGCGGCGAAGCGAAGTTTCGCTGCGCTGAAAACGACGGCGGCTGCCGTCGGGCGTGCACGTCGAAATCTCCGTGCATCCGTTGCGGACTGAATCAAGCGGCGTACCAACGGCGCGACGCGGCGAAAGAGAGCCTTTTCCGCGTGTTCGAGGATGCGCCGCAAGCGTCGACGCGGCGTGCTTGAGTCAGTTTGCGAGAAATCGGTCAGATGATTTTGACCGATTCGACATGATGATGTCAGCGCGGCGTCGCGGCGTCTGAAGCGCGCGCTCGCCGGGGGCGCATCCGTGAGGGTTTCTTGCGCCGCTTCGCACGCTTTTGTTATAGTGCGAAACTGCAAGTGTTTGACAATTTCCCGTATCAACTCGACCGGGGCGTGAGAGCTTCGGAGAGGAAAGAGGTGGTCATGTCAGAGCAACGCAGAGGGCGGCACGACGAGACGGAGATGTCGGCGCGGCTCACATATTTTCTGCTCGGCGGAACCGTCGGCGCGCTCGTCGCGCTGCTGTTCGCTCCGAAGGCCGGACGCGAACTGCGCGGCGACATCGCCGACGTGACGCGCAAAGGAGTTGACCGCACGCGCGAAACCGCCACGCAACTCGGCACGAAGGCGGGCGAGTATTACGACGTGGCGTCGAACAAGGCGGGCGAGTTGGCGGGCGCGGCGCGCGAGGCCGCCGCACGCCGGGGCGAACATCTCTCCGCCGCCATCGAAGCCGGTAAACAGGCTTACGCCGACGAGAAACGGCGCACCGAAAATTCCGGCATGATCGAGAACGAGAGGCTGACTTAGAACCTTATGTTGTCTTTAGCTTTACAACTGAGCACGAACGATCCGGCCTTCTGGGTGATGGTGCTGGTCGCCGTCTCGTTCGTCGTCATCGCGTTGGCGATGATTGCGCTGGCGGTCGTCGTCGGTCGCATCGTGCGCGTGGTCGGCAATCTGGAACGGCGCGTCGAGCCGCTGATGGAACGCGTCTCGGCGCTCGCGGAACAGGCGCGGCTCATCGCGGCGCAGGGCAAGGATGTCGCCGAGCAGGTGACGCAGATGTCCGTCCATCTCTCGACCGCTTCGATGCACTTCGCGGAATCGGTCGCGCTCGTCAAGGAAGAGGTGCGCGAGATGAAGGAGGTGGTCGGGCTTTCGACCGACATGGCGCGCGACAAGGTGGCGATGATCAGCCGCCAGATAGACCAGACGCACGGGCAGGTTGCCGCCACCACCGCGTTTATCCAATCGAAAATCGTTCTTCCGGCGCGTGAAATCGCGGCGATTATGGCGGGCGTCCGGCGCGGACTCGAAGTGCTGGTCGCCCCGCAGCCCAAACCGGTTGACCGCATTTACGGAGACGACGAAATGTTCATCGGTTAACACCAAGTTAAAGTCTAAAGTCTAGAGTCCCAAGTCAAAGGCACGGCTTTAGACTTGGGACTTTGAACTTTAGACTCTAAACTAGGAATAAATTATGTCTACCGAAGCACCGCTCGATTTGAAGAAGACGGTCAATTTGCCGAAGACGGCCTTCGCGCAGAAGGCCAACCTTAGCCAGACGGAACCCACGCGCTTGCAGAAATGGACGGCGATGAATCTCTACGGGATGATTCGCGAGGCGCGCGCCGGACGCGAGAAGTTCATCCTCCACGACGGCCCGCCCTACGCTAACGCCGACATCCATCTCGGAACCGCGCTCAACAAGATCGTCAAAGACCTCGTCGTCAAATCGCGCACGATGCTCGGCTACGACGCGCCGTATGTTCCCGGCTACGACTGTCACGGTCTGCCCATCGAACTCTACGTCGAGCGCAAGCTCGGCGAGAAGAAGGCGCGGATGCCTGTCGCGAGCGTGCGCCGCGCGTGCCGCGAACACGCCGCCGCCGCGTTAAAAAGTCAGACGCGCGACTTCCAACGCCTCGGCGTGTTCGGTCTCTGGGAGAATCCTTATCTGACGATGTCGAACACCTACGAGGCGGAGACGGCGCGGCTCTTCGCGCGCTTCGTCGAGCGCGGCTACGTCTATAAGGGCGCGCGGCCCGTCTACTGGTGCATCCACGATCAGACCGCGCTGGCCGAAGCCGAGGTCGAATACAGGGAGCACACAAGCCCTTCCGTCTATGTCAAGTTTCCGCTCCGGAGCGACCCCGCGTTGATTGACGAAGCACTCGCGGGCCGCAACGTCTTCTTCCTCATCTGGACGACGACGCCGTGGACGCTCCCCGCCAATTTGGGAATCGCCGTCAACCCCGTCTTTGAATACGCGGCGATTGAGAACGGAGCGGACGTTTACATCGTCGCCGGTGAACTTGTCGAAGCGGTCGCGGAGAAGTGCGGACTGAGTTCTCCGCGCGTGCTCGCGCGTTTTCCGGGCGCGCGTCTCGACCGTCTCGAATGTCGTCACGCGTGGTTGGAGCGTCCGAGTCTTGTCATGCTCGGCGAGCACGTCACGCTCGGCGGCGAGGCCGACGCCGAGACGGAATTGGACGTTAAAGAGGCACGCGACAAGCGTGCGACGGGCAAGGCGGGGACGGGTTGCGTGCACACCGCGCCGGGTCACGGTCACGACGATTTCGTCATCGGCACGCGCTACGGTCTGGAAATCTATTGCCCCGTGGATAACGCCGGACGCTTCACTCCGGATGTCGAACACTTCGCGGGGCAGCGCGTGTTTGAAGCTAACGCGAAGATCGTCGAGTTTCTGCGCGAGCAGGGGTCGCTCGTCTTCACGGAGAACTACGAGCATCGTTACCCGCATTGCTGGCGTTGCAAGAATCCGGTCATCTTCCGCGCGACGCCGCAATGGTTCATCTCGCTCGAAGCGATGTCGAAGGACGTAGCGGTCGAGCAGGACGAGGACGGGCGCGACCGCAGCAACTTCACGGAGAACGAGGAGGCCGCGCCGGAGTCTCTGCGCGAGGGCGCGCTGCGCGAGATTGCGCGCGTCGAATGGATACCCGCTTGGGGCGAAGACCGGATGCGCAACATGCTCAAGAATCGTCCCGACTGGTGCGTCTCGCGCCAGAGGGTTTGGGGCGTGCCGATTCCCGCCTTCTATTGCGCGGGCTGCGACGAGGCGATAGCCGACGCCGAAATCATCCGCCGCGTGGCCGACATCTTCGAGCGCGAATCCGCCGACGCTTGGTATGCACGCGAGGCGCGCGAACTCCTGCCCGAAGGCTTCGCGTGCCCGAAGTGCGGCGGCGCGGAGTGGACGAAGGAGACCGACATTCTCGACGTGTGGTTCGACAGCGGCGTCTCATCCTTCGCCGTGCTCGAACATTACGAGGGCTTGCGCTGGCCCGCAGACGTGTATCTGGAAGGCGGCGACCAGTATCGCGGGTGGTTCAATTCGTCCCTGATGGTCGGCCTCGCCGTGCGCCGCGCCGCGCCCTACAAGAGCGTTTTGACGCACGGTTGGGTGGTTGACGGGCAGGGCAAAGCGATGCACAAGTCGGGCGACAACGCCGTCTCGCCGAACGATGTCATCAAGCAATCGGGCGCGGAAATCCTGCGGCTGTGGGCCGCCTCGTCGGACTATCACGAGGACATGCGCTGGTCTGAAGAGATTCTGCTGCGCGTCTCCGACGGCTATCGCAAGATACGCAACACCGCGCGCTTCACCCTCGGCAACCTCGACCGCTTCGACCCCGCGCGCCACTCGGTCGCGCACGCAGAGATGCACGAGATTGACCGTTGGGCGCTCGCCGAACTCGACGCCCTCACGGCACGCGTCCGCGAGGCTTACGAGGCTTACGAATATCACACGGTCTATCACGCGCTCTACAACTTCTGCACCGTCACTCTGTCGGCGCGCTATCTCGACATCATCAAAGACCGTCTCTACACCGCCGCGCCGCGCTCGCTCTCCCGGCGTTCGGCGCAGACCGCGCTCTACGAGATAACGAGCGCGCTCGCGCGCCTGCTCGCGCCCATCCTCGTCTTCACCGCCGACGAAATCTGGGAGAACCTGCCAGCGTCGAGCGGCGAGGCGACGCCCCTTGCGTCCGTCCATCTCGCGGAATTCCCCGTCGCGGCGGGGCATGATGAAGAGCTTCGTGTGCGTTGGTTGCGGCTGTTTGAAATCCGCGAGGAGGTCTTGCGCGCGCTTGAGCGGGAGCGCGTCGCTAAAGTCATCGGCAGTTCGCTCGAAGCGCGCGTCGAGATCACGGCGGCGGGTAAGACGCATGCGTTGCTCGAACGATACCGCGAAGAGTTGCGCTATCTCTTTCTGGTTTCGCAGGTGGAGTTGCGCGAACACGCGGACGCGGAGTTGACGGACGGTTTTCAGGTTTCGGGCGTCGCGCGTGCCGGGGGCGAGAAGTGCGAGCGTTGCTGGAACTATTCGACGCGCGTCGGCGAATCGGCTCGCTACCCGACGGCGTGCGAGCGTTGCATCGGCGCGCTCGCGGAAATCGAGCGGGAGGACGCGGCGTGAGCGAAGCATTGAGTGGTGCGCGCAGCGAGACGAACGGCGCGGACGAAATCAACAGTCCGGCTCATGCCGGAAACGTCGGCCATCCGGCGCACGCCGGAAAGGTTAAGAGTCCGGTCAATGAAGGAGCGGTCGGCAGTCCGGCACGCGCCGGAGCGGAGGGCGGCGCGCGCCGGGGTCTCGGGTGGCGCGCGGCCTATCTCTTCGCGGCTCTCGCGGTTTTTCTGTTAGACCAAACGTCGAAAGCATGGGCCGTGCGGACTCTCCGCTCCGGCTCAGACCGGACGGTTATCGAAGGCTTCTTGACTTTCGCTTACGCGGAGAATCCCGGCGTCGCGTTCGGGCAGTTGCAGGGTGGCGGCGCGTTCGGGCGTTGGTTTCTGGTCGTGCTGGCGGCGATGGCGGCGGTCGCCGTGCTCGTCTACTTCTTCCGCACGCCGCGCAGCGACGACCGCATCCTCGGCGCGTGCGCGCTCCTGCTCGCCGGAATCGCGGGCAACCTGACAGACCGCCTGCGGCTCGGCCACGTCGTTGATTTCATCCTGCTCCACGCGGGCTCGTACCATTGGCCGACCTTCAACGTCGCCGACGCCGCCATCTGCACCGGCGCGTTTCTTCTTGCCTTCGACATCCTTCGAGAAGGAAGGAAAAGCCGTCAATCGTGAATAGTAAATCGTGAATAGTAACGGCGGGCTTCACGCCTTCGCATCTTCAACATATGGATTCACGCTTCACCGCATAAGCTTTTCACGATTGACGATTCACGATTTACTACTACATGTTTCCAGAACTTTTTCGCATCTTCAATTTTCCGATCAACACGTATGGCGTGCTGCTGGCGTTGTCGTTTCTGTCGGCGTTGTTCGTCGCTGCGCGGCTAGCGGCGCGCGACGGTTTGCCGCGCGAGCGCGTCTATGATCTGGGATTGTGGATGCTTCTGGCGGCGCTCGTCGGGTCGAAGATTTTGATGCTCTGGACGGAGCCGGAATATCGCGCGAACCCTTGGCATCTCATCTCGCTCGACTTCGTGCGTTCGGGCGGCGTCTTCTACGGCGGCTTCATCGGCGCAGTCTTGGTCGGCTACTTTCTGATTCGACGCTACGGTCTCTCGTGGTGGAAGACGGCGGACGCGTTCGCGCCCGGAATCGCGCTCGGTCAGGCCATCGGGCGGCAGGGATGCTTCGCCGCCGGTTGTTGTTGGGGCAAACCGACGACGCTGCCGTGGGGCCTCGAGTTCACGGCGGCGGGTCATGAAGTGACGGGCGTGCCCCTCGGCGTTCATCTTCACCCGACGCAGCTATACGAATCCTTCGCCGCGTTCCTGCTTTTTCTCTTTCTCATCTGGCTGCATCGCCGCAAGCGTTTCAGCGGGCAAGTGATACTCGCCTACGGCGTGCTCTACGGCATCACGCGTTTCTCAATCGAATTTCTGCGCGACGACCCGCGCGGCGACATCGCCGGACTCACGTCGCTCACGGGCCTCTCGACTTCTCAACTCATCAGCTTAATCGTCGGGCTCACGGCCCTCGTCATTCTCATCGTGCGCTGGCGGCGCGCGGGCGAGAGAGACGCTCTTGACGCCGCGAACGGCGGACAGGGCAAGAAGAAGAAGGACGGCGCAGCGGATGCGACGACGGCGCGCGCGTGAAGGGCGAGGGAGAGAAAGTGTGCGACGAGCCGAACGCCGAAAAACATGCAGACGAATCGGGCGCAGAGTCGCACGACGCTGATGCGGAGTCGCTGGAGGACGACGGCGCGGCGCAGTCGTATGGCGAGACAGACGCTTCGCGTGACGACACCGCCGCCGAGTTGGAATCCGCGACGCTCGCCTTCGTCGTCTCGCAGGAGGAAGCGGGCGCGCGGCTCGACGCGTATCTTTCGGCGCACGTCGAGGCGACGAGCCGGACGCGCATTCAGCAGTTGATTGAGGACGGCGACGCTTCGGTCGGGGGACGCGCGCGCAAATCTTCTTACAAACTGCGTGCGGGCGAACGCGTGGAGATCGAACTCGTCGCGCCGCCGCCGCTCGACCTCGCGCCCGAAAATATCCCGCTCGAAATCGTCCATGAAGACGAAGATTTTCTGGTCGTCAACAAGCCCGCCGGGATGGTCGTGCATCCGGCTGCCGGAGTCCATTCGGGGACGCTCGCCAACGCCCTCGCCTTTCACTTTCAAAAACTGTCCGCGCACGGCGGCCCCCTGCGGCCCGGCCTCGTCCATCGTCTCGACCGCGACACGTCCGGCCTCATCATCGTCGCCAAAACAGGCGCGGCGCACGAAAACCTGACCGACCAGTTTCGCGCGCGGACGGTCTTCAAGTCGTACGTCGCGCTGGTGTACGGGCGCGTGCGCGAAGAGACCGGGCGCATCGAGGAACCTCTGGGGCGCGACCCGCGACACCGGACGCGGATGGCGACGCTGCGCGGCGGTCGCGCGGCCCTCTCGCTCTGGCGCGTGCGCCGCCGCTTCGAACGCTTCACGCTGCTCGACGTTGAGATCAAGACCGGACGCACGCACCAGATACGCGTCCATCTCACATGGCTCAAGCACCCTGTCGTCGGCGACGAAACCTACGGCGGCGGGCGCGACCGCAATCTTCCCGAAGCACAGTTGCGCGCGCGCATCCATGCCCTCGGTCGCCAGTTTCTCCACGCCGAACAACTCGGCCTCCAACACCCGCGCACCGGCGAACCCCTACGCTTCCGCGCCCCGCTCCCCGCGAATCTGCAAGCCTTCCTCGACCACATAGAAAAGGGATGAGGGATGAATCAAAAGAGGATTTGATCATTTCCTCATTGGATCAATTAACAAATGAGTCAATCATTAAATTATTCATTCATCCCTCATCCCTCCGCCCTCATCCCTTTGGAGTCGCCGCGCCCGTGTTGTTATACTGGGTGGCAATCCGGCGGACATCCGCAAGCAACGACTACTTACGCGGCGAGCATCGAAAGCACGGGTCTCAAGCGACAAACGTCTGTCGAGTCCGTTGTCCCGCGTTGATTTCGTCAAGTTTATGAGAACTTTACTCTGCACAATCCTGCTCCTTGCGGCCTCCACTTTTTTGGACACGCGCGCACAGGCGCAAACCGTCGCCGCGCGCCCGACGCCGACGCCCGCGCCCGTCTCGGAAGAGAGCGAGACGGTGACGGCGCGCATCGTGCGCCTGCCGATTTCCGTGCTCGACAAGAAAGATCAACCCGTCGAGGGTTTGTCGGCGCAGGACTTCATGGTCTTTGAAGACAAGCGACCGCAGCAGATAGATTTCTTTCTCGAAGACCGCGCGCGTCTCCCCGTCTTCGTCGGCGTCCTGATGGACACTTCCTCCTCGACGGCGGGCAAACTCAAGTTTGAACAGGAAGCGGCGATGAACTTTATCCACACGGTGATTCGCCTGCGCAAAGACAAGGTCGCCTTCGTCACCTTCGACCACGAGGTCAAACTCCGGCAGGACTTCACGGACAAACTCGACCTGCTCGACCGCGCCGTCTACGGCGTCAAAAAACCGGGTAATCAGACCGCGCTCTACGATGCCGTCTGGCAGTTCTGCGACGAGAAGATGCGCGGTATCGGTTCGGGCCGCCGCGTCATCGTCGTCATCACCGACGGCGACGATACCTACAGCCGCGCCCGTCTCGATGATGCCATTGACCTCGCGCAGCGCACCGAAACGATTATCTATGCCATCTCGACGAAGTCCGGTTTTGCGGGTTCCGTTCCCGGCGTCGAAGCCGGGCAGGTGAAGGACGCGGGCGACCGCGACCTGACCAAGCTCTGCGAGAAGACGGGCGGCAAGGCTTTCTTCAGCGGCGATTTTCTCGAACTCGAACGCTCCTTCACGAAGATCGCGAAGGAACTGCGCTCGCAATATTTCGTCACCTATAAACCGACGAACAACGTCTATGACGGCTCGTTCCGCAAGATTGAAGTCAAACTCGCGCCCGGTCGCGACGGCCTCAAAGTGCGCGCGCGCGAAGGCTACAAGGCCGTCAACGACACGGCCAGATAGTTACCGGAGTCCAAAGTCGGAAAGTCCAAAGTCGAAAGTCGCAGGACAAAGAGGACAAGGCGGTTGCAATGTTTCGCTGTTGTTAAGACGAACGTTTTGATTCGGGTTTTGACTTTGGTCGTTGGACTTTCTGACTTCGGACTTCATTTAAGGGATTGAAGAAGATGTTTTATCGCAAACAGGTCGCGCGGTTTTTCGCGTTCACTTTGGCCGCGCTCTTAACGCTCTCGGGCGCGGCGTGGCCGACGCCCGGTCGAGCGCAGCAGCCCGCGCAGGATGCGGCGTCTTCTCAACCCCCGGCGGCAACGACGACGACGAGCCGCCCGCGCCGCGCCGCCGAGACGACCGACACGACATCGCAGCAGCAGCAACCCGCGCCCGCGCGACAGACGCCGCGCCGCGACGACGACGAGATCACGATTCAGGACGACGAGGTGGAACGCGTCGAGACCGACCTGACGAACGTCCTCTTCACGGCGATTGACAAGAACAAGCGTTTCATCACGACGCTCAAGCAGGAGGACATCCGCATCACCGAGGACGGCATCGAGCAGCAGGTCTTCACCTTCCAACGCGAAACCGACCGGCCTCTCTCGCTCGCCATCCTGATTGACACGAGCGCGTCGCAGGAGCGCACGCTGCCCGAAGAGAAGGCCGCCGCGCGCTCCTTCGTTGACGCCGTTATTCGTCCGGCCAAAGACGAGGTGGCGGTCGTCTCCTTCACGGGCGAGCCGACGCTCGAACAGGGTTTGACGGGCAACGCCGCGCGCGTCCGCAGCGCGATTGACAGGGTCGAGTTCACGCCCCCCTCCGGCTACATGGGCGGCGGCGTGACCGTGCCCGGCACGCCCCCCATCTCCGGCACGAACCAGACGCTCGCCGGTTCGACCGCCATCTGGAACGCCGTCTGGGTCGCCTCCAAAGAGATTCTCTCCGACACCTCCGACAAGACGCGGCGCGCGATTATCCTGCTCACCGACGGCATAGATACGAGCAGCACCTTGAAGATGAGCGAGGCGATTGACCGCGCCGTCAAAGCCGACGCCGTCATCTACACCATCGGCATCGGCGACACCTTCAACTTCGACGGCGTGGACGAAGGCTCGCTCCGCAAGCTCTCCGAGCGCACGGGCGGGCGGGCCTATTTCCCCAGAGACGAAACCGACCTGCGCAACGCCTTCTTGCAGATTCAACAGGAACTGCGCTCGCAATATCTCGTCGCCTATTCGTCGTCCAACAAAAAGAAGGACGGCTCGTTTCGCAAAGTGAGCATTGACGTGGTCAACCCCGAACTGCGCAAACAGAACCTGCGCCTCACGTACCGTCAGGGATATTTCGCCAAGACCGCCAACGCCACCACCGCGCGACAGTAACAGCCGTACGGAAGTCCAAAGTCTGAAAGTCCAAAGTCCACAGTCTGAACCGGTTTTGGACTTTGGACTTTCGACTTTGGACTTTCGACTTTATGTTATACTCGCGCTTTGAAAACGGCTTGTCTCCTCGATCACCGGCAGGCTGCCTTGAAGGGCGCGCGAAGTGCATTGTCGTCGGGTGTTGGTCGGAAGGGTAGGTCAACCCGCCTTTTTTCAACGACAATTTAGAACGCTTCCGGCGTCCGTCGCGGATGCATCCGCCACCTCTCTCTGAACGTCGTAGATATTAAACCGGCGCTTCTCACGCGCCGCTAATTTTTCTGTTCATCATGGATAGCGGGATAGTTCAAACACGCACGCGGGTGCTTGTCGTCAACGACGAACCGGAAGTGCTCGACGTGTTGAGCCGCCTCTTGAAACAGGACGGCTATGAGGTGTTCGGCGCGGGCGACGGGCGGCGCGCGCTGGAGTTGGCGTTCGAGGCGGAGCCGGATGTCGTCATCAGCGATGTCGTCATGCCTCTGATGGACGGCGTCGAGTTGTGTCGCAGGCTCAAGCAGGACGGGCGCACGTCGGATGTGCCGGTGCTGCTCGTCAGCGCGCGCCTGACGGGCGACGCCGACCACCTCTCCGGCCTCAACGCGGGCGCGGACGACTATCTTGAGTTGCCCTTCCGCCGTCCCGAACTGCTCGTCAAGGTGGCGCGTCTCGCCGAGCGGCGCAGGGCCGAGCAGCGGCTCAACGCTTCGGTCGCGCAGTTGGAGGCGTTGACCGCGCTGGCGACTGCCGTCAAAGACAAGGGCGAAGCCGACCGCCTGTTTGAAGGTCTGGCCGACTCCATCACGCGCTTCACGGATTACCGCAGCGGCCTCGTCACACTCTTCACGGACGAGCCGCCCTTTCACCCGCGCTTTCTCTCCTACTCGTCGAACATCCCGCCTGACTACGTGGCGCGCGTCAGCGCGGGCTCCTACCCGCGCGACACGGTGCGTCGGCTCATCGAGCAGGGCGTGCGTATCGAAGTCGGCGAACTGGGCTTCGCCGCCTACTACCCGCCCGAGAGTTATCCTTTGCTCGACCGGGTTTTCCCCGACCGCTACAAGGTTCATCACGAACAGCAGACGCCCGCAGACGGCTCGAAGCTCTGGCACGAGGGCGACGAACTGTTCGTCCCGCTCATCTCGCGCGACGGCGAATACATCGGCTTCATCTCGCTCGACGACCCGCGTTCGGGACGCGCGCCCGACCGCGCCAGCGTCCTGCCCGTCGTCGCCTTCGCACGGCAGGTCACGCAACTGCTCGCGCAACAGCAGGCCGCCGACAGCCTCGCGCAACAGGCCGAACGCGAGGCTTTGATCAACCGCATCTCGCGCGCCGTCCGCCGCTCGCTCGACCCCGCGGAGGTCTTCCGCACGGCGGTCGCGGAACTCGGCTCGCACTTGGACGTTGATCGCTGCGTGCTCTTTATGCTCGACCGCGAGGCGGGCGTGGCGCGCAGCGTCGCCGAGTATGTGGTCGAGGGCGTCAAACCTGCGGGACGCGAATACAGCATCCCGCTCATCAACGAGTTGGTCGAAAGCATCCGGCAAGGCGGCGTCCTCACCTTCGACGATGCGGCGAACGACGAGCGCCTGCGTCATATCTACGAAAACATCCTGCGCGTGCTCGGCACGCGTTCGATCATGTATGCGGGCATCACGGTCGGCGAAGACATGCGCGCCGCCTTCGCCCTCTCCACGACGCGCGAGATGCGCCGCTGGCGCGAATCCGACATCGCGCTGGCGCGCGCCGTCGCCGACCAGACGGGCATCGCGCTGCGTCAGGCCGAACTCTTCGAGATGGTGGCGCGCGCCAAGCAGACTTGGGAGGCCACCTTCGACGCGATGTCTGACGGCATCTTCATCTTTGATAACGAGTGTCGGCTGATGCGCGTCAACCGCGCGGGCGCGGCGATGGAGGACGAGTCGCCGCAGACGTTGCTCGGTCGTCGCTGCTGCGACGTGCTGCGCGCGTCGGGCAATGAGGGCTGCGTCGTCGAGCGTGCGATTCGTGAATCGCGCCCCGTCACGCTCGAATACACGCCCGAACGTCTCCAACGCGCGCTGCTCGTCACCGCCGAACCCGTCACCGAACGAGACCGAACCGCCGTCGTCGGCACGGTCTGCACCGTCCGCGACCTTTCGGAGTTGCGGCAGATCGAACGCGTCGCGCGCGAGCGTCAATCGCTCTTGGAGAACATTCTCGAAAGCGCGCGCGAGGGCATCTACGCGATGGATACGGAAGGCCGCCTGCAATGGCTCAACAGCGCGGCGGTCGCGCTCGGCGGCTATGCGCTGGAAGATTTGATCGGTCGGGATTTTCGAGAGGTGACATACGAGAGCGACCGCGCGCTGGTCGAAGAGCGATTCGCGCTCGCGCTCGGAGGCGAGCCGCAGACGTATGAGACGCGCTACGTGGCGCGCGACGGGAGCGTGCGCTGCGCTTCGATTGACAACGCGCCGCTCGTCATCGAAGGACGCATCACGGGCGTGCTCGGCATCGCGCGCGACATCACGGAGCAGAAGCAGGAACGCGAACGGGCGATTCAGGCCGACAAACTGCGCGCCCTCGGTCAACTCGCTTCCGGCGTCGCACATGATTTCAACAACGCGCTCGCCGCCATCCTCGGACGCGCGCAGTTGATGCGCCGCCTGACTACCGAACCGGCGGTCGTGCAGAGTCTCGACATCATCGAGACCGCCGCCGAAGACGCCGCCAGCACCGTCCGGCGGATTCGCACGTTCGCGCGCCAGTCGCCGTCCAATGAGTTTGAGCAACTCGAACTCGGCGGCCTCCTGCGCGATGCGGTGGAGATCACGCGCACGCGTTGGGAGAACGAAGCGCACGCGCGCGGCTTACATTACGACGTGCGTCTCACAGCCGAAAGCGATCTTCACGTCGAGGGCAGCGCGTCGGAGTTGCGCGAGGTCTTCGTCAATCTGATCGTCAATGCGCTCGACGCGATGCCCGGCGGAGGCCAACTTTCGATTCAAGCCGCGCGCGCCGCAGACGTTGTGCGCCTGCTCTTCACCGACAACGGCACGGGGATGAGCGAAGAGGTGCGCGAGCGAATCTTCGAGCCGTTCTACAGCACGAAGGGCATCTACGGCACGGGCCTCGGCCTCTTCGTCAGCTACGGCATCATCGAGCGGCACGGCGGCTCCATCCGCGTCGAGTCCGACGAGGGA
>DATLMV010000023.1:0-8652 GCA_035537095.1 Pyrinomonadaceae bacterium | reverse complement strand
CCGGGTGAGAAATATGGAAGACAAGCGCAGCGCGGCGCGTCTGACGGATTGGTCTGTTTTTTTAATCGAGCAGGGGGAAGATGGGAGAGCGTATGCGTGTGTTGAAGAGCGTGTTGATGGTGCAAGCGGCGTCGGTCGTGTTGGTGCTCGCGGTTCTGTCGTGCGGGCAGCCGCCCGTGGGGAGGGGAACGGGCGAGACGGCGTCTGCGCCGAGCGACAAGACGAGTTTTCGCGTCGAGACGGTGGTCGGGAATCTGCAAGTGCCGTGGTCTATCGCGTTTGCGCCGGACGGGAGGATGTTTTTCACGGAGCGACCGGGCCGCGTGCGCGTCTTCGAGCAGGGTAAACTTCGCGCGCAACCGCTCGCGCAGATTGCGGATGTCGAATCGTCGAGCGAGAGCGGTTTGATGGGGCTGACGCTTCATCCGCAGTTTGCGCAGAACCGTTGGCTGTATCTCGCTTACGCATACAAGGAGGGCGGCGACGTGCGAGTCCGCGTCGTGCGTTATCGTGAGACGGGCGACGCGCTGGTCGAACGCAAAAGCCTCGTCGAGGGGATTCCGGCGGCGCAGTATCACGCGGGAACGCGACTGCGTTTCGGCCCCGACGGCAAGCTCTACGTCACGACCGGCGATGCCGCCGAACGCCAACTCGCGCAACGTCTCGACTCGCTCGGCGGCAAGACCCTGCGCTTGAACGACGACGGCAGCATCCCCGCCGATAATCCCTTCGTCGGGCAAAAGGACGCGCGCCCCGAAATCTTCTCCTACGGCCACCGCAACTCGCAGGGACTCGACTTCCAACCCGCAACCAATCTCATGTTCCAGACCGAGCACGGCCCTTCGGGTTTCGACGGGCCGGGCGGCGGCGACGAAGTGAACATCGTCGAGCGCGGGAAGAACTACGGCTGGCCCGTCGTCCATCACACGCAGGCGCGCGCCGGAATGGAGTCGCCGCTGCTGGAATACACGCCCGCCGTCGCTCCGGCCAGCGGCATGTTCTATCGCGGCGGCGGCGCGGCGGGCTTCCCGCAGTTTCGCGGCAACTTCTTCTTCGGGGCGCTGCGCGGGACATCACTCATCCGCGTCGTGCTCGAAGGGCGGCGCGTCGTCAGTCAGGAACGGCTGCTCGACAAACAGTACGGGCGCATCCGCGATGTCGCCGAAGGCCCCGACGGCGCAATCTACTTCTCCACCTCCAACCGCGACGGGCGCGGCTCGCCCGCACGCGACGACGACCGCATCATGCGCCTCGTGCCGACGAAATAGACAGGATAAGAAAAGGTGAAAAGGTTAAAGGGGAAAGGTTAAAGGGTGAAAAGGGAAAGCGACTGGCTTTGACCCTTTTCCCTTTTAACCTTTGACCCTTTCCCCTTTCAGTTCTATTTTCCATGCATTTAAAATTTCGCGTTCGCGCGCGGGGGCGAGTCCGGCGCGGCGGGGGAGTTCCGGGGGGCGGGTCATGTCCCACGCGAGGGTGTCGAGGATGGTCTCCGGGAGCGGGCGGAAGGTGAGACCGGAGGCTGTGGCGCGTGCGCAACTGACGGCGAGAAAGTAACGGTGCGCCGCGTCCGATTCCGCCACCCAGAGCGGCAGTTCGCTCCATGCTTCGACGCCCGCGTCGAGCAGAAACTTCTCTTCCATCCAGACGAACTGCGCGTCGCTCGCCGTCGCGGCTTTGCATTCCTCAAGCAGACGCTCGATGGTTAAAACATAGTCCGGCCCCGTCGCGTTGTACGTGCCCGCGCGACGCGCTTCGGCCATCCGCACGATCCAGTCGGCGAGGTCGCGCGCGTCAACGAACTGCAACTGCTGCCCGGGATTACCGGGCGCGAGCACGTCGCCGCCCGACGCGACGCGGCGCGGCCAGTACGTGAAGCGGTCGCTGTAATCATAAGGGCCGACGAGCAACCCGGCGCGCACGTTCAACGTCCGCCCCGGCATCGTCTCCTCAACCGCGCGCTCGCAGAGAGCCTTGAGCGGCCCGTAAAACTCCCCGTAGGCGCGTGCCGGAATGCCGCCGCCCTGCGGTCGAATCTGCTCCACCTCGCGCAGCGTCTCTTCGGAAATCGTGCCGACCGGATACGTCTCGTCAATCCCCGCGACGCTCATGTCTTTGTAGACGGAAATACTTGAGACGAACGTGTAATGCTCGACCGCACCGGCCAGCAACTCCGCCGATTCGCGCACGATGCGCGGCACGTAGCCCGACGTATCAACCACCGCATCCCAACGCCGCCCGCGCAGAGCATCCAGCCCGCCATCGCGGTCGCCGCGCAGACGCTCGACCTCGCGCGGCACGTCCGCCTCGGTTTGCCCGCGATTAAAAATCGTCACCTCATGCCCGCGCGCCGTCGCAGCGTCAATCAGATGCCGACCGAGAAAAACCGTCCCGCCGAGAATCAGTAGTTTCATACGAACCTCGTAAAAGAATTCGAAAGTCTGAATGTCGAAAGTCCAAAGTCGGGATAAATCCAACGTCGAAAGTCCGAAAGTCCAAAGTCGCAAGTCCAACGTCAACTGCTTTGTCTTTCGACTTTGGACATTGGCCTTTCAGACTTTCGACTTATCCCGACTTTCGACATCTTTTTACAGCGTGCGGGTCACTTTGGCGAGC
This sequence comes from Pyrinomonadaceae bacterium, assembly GCA_035537095.1. Lineage (GTDB taxonomy): Bacteria > Acidobacteriota > Blastocatellia > Pyrinomonadales > Pyrinomonadaceae > DASWNP01. Next base: position 6,036 of record DATLMV010000023.1, on the reverse strand, counting down.
GAGCGCGGGGCGTCGGGGTTGAGACCTTTGGCGTCGGCGAGGAGGGCGGCGAAGAGTTGGGCGGGGATGATGTAAGGGATGGGCGCAAGCGTTTCGTTGATTTCGGGAGGCATCGGGATGGCGCGGCGCGAGGCGCGGGCCGTCGCTTCGTCGGAGGTGATGACGAGCGTGTCGGCGCGCAGTTCGCCGAGGCGTTCGAGCAGTTCTTTGACGCCCGCGAGCGTCACACCGGGCGGCGCGAAGGCGAGGACGGGGAAGTGTCGCTCGACGATGGCGAGCGGGCCGTGAAAAAAATCTGCCGAAGAAAAACGCTCCGCGACGACGTAGCACGTCTCCATCAGCTTCAACGCCAACTCGTAAGCGTTGCCGTAAATCAGGCCGCGCCCGACCACCACGCAGTTCTCCATAAAGCCGTAACGCTCGACCAACTCGGCGACCGTCGCGCGCAGTTCAAGCGCGCGCGCGGCGTAGTCGGGTATCGCTTCATAGCCGAGTTTGCGACCGTCGTCGGCGAGGGCTTCGGCGAGCATGTAGAAGAGCATCAGTTGCCCGGTGTAAGTCTTCGTCGCCGCCACCGAACGCTCGCGCCCGCCGTGCATCAACAGCACTTCGTCAACGACGCCCACCATCGCCGACGTGGGTTCGTTCGTGATGCCGACCGTGTAAGCACCGCTCGCGCGCGCTCTCTCAAGCACGCGGTTGATGTCCTCGCCCTCGCCCGATTGCGAGACGCCGACGACGAGCGCGCGCTTCAGTTTGAGCCGCGCATCGTAGAGCGTGTAGACGGAGGGCGCGGCGAGCGCGACCGGAATCCCTGTAGTGATTTCCAGCAGGTAACGACCGAAGAGCGCGGCGTTGTCGGACGAGCCGCGCGCGACGAGTACGATCAAATCTATGTCGCGCGCGCGCAAGGATGCGCCGAGACGCGCGACCTTCGTGCGCTCCTCCGCCAGCGTGCGCGCCAGCGCCGAAGGCTGCTCGGCAATCTCCTGCAACATCAAAGACACGTTCCGCTCAACTCTCCTTCGAGTAATCTTTGTCGCACCGTCCGCCCGCGAAAGAAGCGCGTTGACACCCAACTTGACGGCGTGTTAATTCTCGGCTGTCCCGTTTGAAATATACCATTACTTCGACAACTCTACAGCTTACGTTGAGACGTTTTCGCCGCCCGTCAAGCGCAGCAAATCTTCATGCATCCACCCAAACTTTTATCGAGCACACCTCGCAAACTTTTATTGAGCGCGCTCTTTATCGTCTTCGCGGTTGCCGTCGCGCACGCGCAAAACGCTCCCGATACCCCGCTCCCTCCGCCCGCCATCCAAATCATCCCGCAGCCGAAAAAGCTGACGCCGACGGGCGAGACGTTTCCGCTCGGCGGCGGCGTGCGCGTCGTTCTTGCCGACAACAACTCGGAGGACGACAGGTTTGCCGCGCAGGACTTTATTGACGATGTGGGCGCGACGGCGGGCGTCGCGCTCGCGCCGTCGAAGAGGACGGGCAGGGGCGGTCGCGGAGTGATTCTCGTCGGCCCGGTCGAGCATCCGCAGGTGCGTGCGGAGCTTGCGCGCGCCGGTCTGAGTCTCCCGGAGAGCGCGAACGCCGAAGGTTATCTCGTCAGCGTTTCGCGCGACGGGGCGGTCGTCGCGGGACGCACGGCGGCGGGCATCTTCTACGGGATGCAGACGCTCAAGCAACTCGTGCGCGGCGCGGGCGCGACGGCACACATACAGGGCGCGCGCATCGCGGATTGGCCGACGATGCGCTGGCGCGGCGTCTCGGACGACATCAGTCGCGGCCCCGTGCCGACCGTCGAATACGTCAAACGACAACTCCGCACGATGTCGTTCTACAAGCTCAACATGCATTCGTTCTACATGGAGCACACGTTTGCGAGCGCGTCGCACCCGCTCATCGCCCCTGCGGGCGGCTCGCTCACGCCCGCAGAGATTCGCGAACTCGCGGCTTACGCGCGCCGTCTTCACATCGAACTCGTCCCGCAACAGCAGACCTTCGGCCACCTGCACAAGGCGCTCAAACTTGAGAAGTACAACGCGCTCTCCGAAGTGCCCTACGGCGACATGCTCTCGCCGCAGCAGATGGACTCCTACAACTTGGTCGCGGATTGGTATCGCGAGTTGAACGAGCTTTTCCCCGGCCAGTTTTTCCACATCGGCGCGGACGAGACGTTCGAACTCGGGCAGGGACAGAGCCGCGAAGCTGTCCGCACGCGCGGCGTCGGGACGGTCTATTTCGAGCACCTGCGGCGCGTGCGCGAACTGCTCCGGCCCTACAATCGCCGCCTCATGTTCTGGGGCGACATCGCGCTCAATCATCCCGAACTGATGTCGAGCGTGCCGCGCGATATGATCGTGATGAACTGGGACTACGAGGGGCGCGATTCCTTCGCCGCGCGCATCAAGCCCTTCAAGGACGCAGGGCTCGAACAGTTCGTCTGCCCCGGCGTGCAGAACTGGAATCAAATCTTTCCGAACCTTGAGACGGCGGACGCCAACATCCGAAACTTCGTCCGCGATGGGCAGGCGGCGGGCGCGTCCGGCATGTTGAACACGCAATGGGACGACGACGGCGAATCGCTCTTTGAGACGACATGGTATGCGGTCGCGCTCGGCGCGGCGGCCTCCTGGCAGGACGCGCCGCTTGACGCGGTTGTCTTCGGTCGCAACTTCGACTGGTCGCACTTTCGCAGCGACGGCGAACGCTTCACGCAGGCGATGCGCGCGCTCGGTGGCGTCAACAAACTGCTCGCCGTCGGCTCGACTCACGACCTCTTCTGGCGCGGCCCCTTCAACGCCAGCTTCATCGAGGAACGCGTGCGCCCCTTGAGCGAACGGACGAAGCAGATGCGCCTCTCGGTGGAAGAGGCGGCGGAGACGCTTTTGCGCGACGGCAGACATGCGCGGCGCAACCGTCAGACCATTGACGCGATGCTCTTCGCCGCGCAACGCTTCGACCACATGGGCCGTCGCATGCAACTCGTCGAACAGTTCAGCCGCGACTACTGGGACGCCTATCTTCATCTGGGCGAACGTCGCCGCGTGCAAAGGCTGCGACGCTACACCAGCCCGATCTACAACGGGCTGCGCGAGATGGCGGAAGAACTGTCGGTGCTCAAGCAGGGTTATCGCGAGCAATGGCTGCGCGAGAATCGCCCCTACTGGCTCGACAGCATCCTCGCGCGCTACGACCTCGCCGTCGCCGTCTGGCTCGCGCGCAGCAAGGCTTTGGACGAAGCCCTGCGTGAATACAACGAGACTTCCGTGCTGCCGAGTCCCGACGAATTCGGCCTCGGCGCGCGACCCGCCGCAGAACAAGAACCTTGAGCGTTGAAGATGAGCGTTAAGCGTTTTCTGCGCGTGCGTCCTGTGTTTCGCGAGTCGCGCGAAAGAAGCAAGACGTGATAAAGCGAGACATAACGAAGCGAGACATAACGAAGCGAGACGTGATGAAGCGGGACGAGAGATGATGTTGCTGCGACCGGCGCGCGAGCCAGACACGGCGGGCGTACACGCGTTGATTGCGCACGTGTATGTTGAGTACGGATGCTCTCTAAACGTCGAAGAGGAAGAACACCTGCAACGTCCCGGCCCCTATTTCCGGGAGCACGGCGGCGAGTTCTGGGTCTTGGAAGACGACGGCGCGATTCTGGCGACGGTCGCCGTCGTCGTACACGCGGCGGAAGATGCGGCGGAGTTGAAGAGTCTCTATGTTGACGCGTCGCTGCGTCGTCAAGGTTGGGGGCGCAGGCTCGTCGGCGTGGCGTCGGAGTACGCGCTTCGTTCGGGCGCGCGCAGAATGTTTCTGTGGAGCGACACGCGTTTCGTCGAGGCTCACGGGCTCTATCGCAGCATGGGCTTTCGAGAACTCGACGGCACGCGGGAGTTGCACGACTCGAACAACTCCGTCGAGTACGGGTTCGACAAATCTCTGGTCTGAAGAATGACGAGAACCATCTTCTTCGAGAGGAGCGACGATGGAAGCGACGACGAACGAATACCAGCCGGAGCCTTTGCGCGGGCGCACGCTCGCGCTCGATGTCTTTCGCGGCATCACGATTGCCGGGATGATTCTCGTCAACAATCCCGGCAGTTGGAGCGCCATCTATCCGCCGCTCGCGCACGCCGAATGGCACGGCTGGACGCCGACCGATTTCATCTTTCCCTTCTTTCTCTTCATCGTCGGCGTCTCAATCACGCTCGCCTTCGCGCGTCGCGCCGGAGGGGGCGGCAGCCGCAAAGATTTGCTCTGGAAAATCGTTCGCCGGACGCTGGTCATCTTCGCGCTCGGCCTCGTCCTCGCGGGCTTCCCGCACTACGACGCAAGCGGGCATCTGAGCATCTACGACCTCTCGACCATCCGCATCCCCGGCGTCCTCCAACGCATCGCCGTCTGCTACTTCTTCGCCTCCGTCATCTCGCTCTACACGAGCGCGCGCACGCAAACGCTCGTCGCCCTCGCGCTGCTCGTTATCTACTGGCTGCTGCTGCGATTCGTCCCCGTGCCCGGTTTCGGCGCGGGCGACCTGAGCATGCAGGGAAACCTCGCGGCCCACGTTGACCGCGCGCTGCTGGCGGGCCACACTTGGAAGCCGCTCTACGACCCCGAAGGCATCTTGAGCACGATTCCCGCGATTGCCACGACGCTCGCGGGCGTGCTCACCGGCCAATGGCTGCGCTCCGAGCGGACGCCGCCCGACAAGGTAGCGGGACTCTTCGTCGCGGGCGCAGGACTCGTCGTCGCAGGTTGGGCTTGGCACTTCTGGTTTCCCATCAACAAGGCTCTGTGGACGAGTTCTTACGTCCTTTTCACGGCGGGCCTCGCCCTGCAACTGCTCGGCGTTTGCTACTGGCTGGTTGACATCAAAAACTACAGGCGTTGGGCGACGCCCTTCCGTATCTTCGGCACGAACGCGCTCGCCGTCTTCTTTCTCTCCGGCATCTTCGAGCGCATCATGTCGCTCATCAAATTCACACGCGCGGGCGGCTCGCAAGTCAGTTCCAAAACCCTCATCTACGAAACCCTCTTCGCCTCATGGGCCGCGCCCGTCAACGCTTCGCTCCTTTACGCCGTCTGCTACGTCCTCTTCTGGCTCGCGCTGATGACCATCCTCTATCGCAAGCGTATCTTCATCAAGGTCTGAAAATTTCAGGAGTCAAAAGTCCGGCGTTACAAACAAAAAGCATTCGTCTTCAACTTCCGGACTGAAGGCTCTCGACTTGAATCGTCATGCACTATAATCGCGGCGGTTTTTGCATCGAGTTTATCGAGAACGACGGGAGACGTTGAATGTCGAATGAGTTGGAGCAAGGGAGGACGGTCACGCTCGGCGACGTGGCGCGCGCGGTCGAAGGCAGGCTCGACGGGGACGAACAACTGCTCGTCTTAGACGTGACGCACGATTCGCGGCAGGCACGACAGGGGAGTCTCTTCGTCGCCGTGCGCGGCGAGCACATAGACGCGCATCGTTTCGTCGGGCAGGTCTTGGAGCGCGGCGCGGTCGGCATCATCTCGGAGCTTCCGCGCCCCGCAGATTTCGCGGGCGCGTGGCTCGAAGTCGCAGACGCGCGCCGCGCGATGGCGCTCGCCTCCGCCGAAGTGCACGGCCATCCTTCGCGCGAACTCAATCTCGTCGGCATCACGGGCACGAACGGCAAGACGACGACCACCTATCTCGTCGCCGCGATTGGCGAAGCGGCGGGCGAGGTGGTCGCTTTGACGAGCACGGTCGAGTATCGCATCGGCGGCGCGACGCTAAAGGCCGAGCGGACGACGCCCGAAGCCACGGACATGCAGCGGTTACTGCGTCGCGCCGTCGAGCGCGGCTGCCGCCTCGCCGTGATGGAATCGTCTTCGCAGGCGATTGACCTCCATCGCTGCGACGCGCTTTTCTACAGCGTCGCCGTCTTCACCAACCTGACGCGCGACCATCTGGATTATCACGGCACGATGGATAACTACTTCGCCGCCAAGCGTCGTCTCTTCGACGGCAGCTTGGGCGAACAGCCGCGCGTCTCGGTC
>DATLMV010000022.1:0-4927 GCA_035537095.1 Pyrinomonadaceae bacterium | reverse complement strand
CCTTTCGTTTCATCCCTCATCCCTCATCCCTCATCCCTTGTCACCTCCTTTGCTCCGTCGCAGGCTTCGGAGACGTAGATTGTCGGGGCGATGCCGGTCGCCTGTTGGTATCCTTCGGCGATGATTCTGTGAAAATCTTCGAGCGCGTCGCGGCGGACGAGATTGACGGTGCAGCCGCCGAAGCCGCCGCCCGTCATCCGCGCGCCGGAGACGCCCGCGACGCCCCGCGCAATCTCGACGAGCGTGTCCAACTCCCTGCAACTCACCTCGTAGTCGTCGCGCAGGCTCTCGTGCGAGCGATACATCAGTCGGCCCATCTCGTCGCTGCGTCCCTCGCGGAGCGCGTCGGCGGCGGCGAGCGTGCGCGCGTTCTCCGTGACAACGTGGCGACAGCGGCGGCGTATCAAGTCCGGCAAGCGCGCCGCGTGCGTTTGGAAATCCTCGACGCTCACGTCGCGCAGCGCGCGAATACCGGGCAGCGCCTCGCGCAGCATCTCGACGCCGCGCACACACTCTTCGCGACGCAGGTTGTATTCCGAAGATGAGAGTTCGTGCTTCACGTTCGTGTCGCAGACGACGACCGATGTGTCCGACGTGTCGAGCGGAATCTGCGTCGCCTCAAGGCTGCGGCAATCAATCAGGAGCGCGTGCCCCGCGCGCCCGAGAGCGGCGATGAACTGATCCATGATGCCGCACATCGTCCCGACGTATTCGTGCTCGGCCTGCTGGCCCGCGAGCGCGAGCGCGACGCCGTCCACCTCCGCGCCCGCGATGGAAACAAACGCGAGGCCCGCAGAGATTTCGAGCGCAGCCGAAGACGAAAGCCCTGCGCCGACCGGCACATCAGATGCGAGCACCACGTCTGCGCCGGAGAGGCGCGTGCCGCGCGCTTCGAGGACGCGCGCGACGCCTTCGACGTAGTCGAGCCAGATGCCGCGTCGCGGCTCGGCGGGCGCGTCGAGATCAAACTCGCGCTCCTCTTGCAGGTTCAGAGAGAGGACGCGCACGGTTCTGTCCGCGCGCGGCGAGATGGCGACAAGCGTTTCGCGTTCAATCGCCAGCGGCAAAACGTAGCCGTCGTTGTAGTCCGTGTGCTCGCCGATGAGATTCACACGACCGGGCGCGCGAAAGATGCGCGGCTCGCGCCCGTAGCGTTCGCGGAAGGCGTTGCGGATTTCAACGCGTGCGCTCAACGCTCGCCTCCCCTGCTGTCGCGCGCGTCCTGCCAGACGACGGGCGCGACGTGCGCGCGCAACTCTGCGGCCTTCTCCTCGGGCAGCGTGTCGTTGATGAACATCCCCGCTCCCGTCTCGCTTCCGGCCAGATACTTGAGCCGCGTCGCGGTGCGAAGCGGCGGGTAGAATTCGATGTGAAAATGATAGAAGTCGTAACTGTCGCCGTCCGACGGTCGCTGGTGCATGACCATCATGTAAGGGAACGATATGTCGAACAGCTTATCGAAAGCGACCAGCACGGTCTTCAACAACTCTGCGAGGTCGCGCTGCTCTTTGCGCGAAAAGTCGGTGAGGGCTTGCGCGTGGCGCGTCGAATAGATGTGCAGTTCGTAGGGCCAGCGCGCGAAGAAAGGGACGCAGGCGACGAAGGATTCATTCTCCGCGACGATGCGGCGCGCGTCGCGTCGTTCTTCCGCGACGATGTCGCACAGCAGACAGCGTCCCGTCTTGTCCATGTGCGCGCGCGACTCTTCCAACTCGCGCGCGATGCGCGGCGGGACGAACGGGTAGGCGTAGATTTGCCCGTGCGGGTGATGCAGCGTGACGCCGATGGCCTCGCCCTTGTTCTCGAAGATGAAGACGTACTTGACGAAGTCGTGCCCGGAGAGCGCGCGGAAGCGGTCTGTCCAGACGCGGACGAGTTTGTCTATCTGCTCGACCGGCTCGGAGGCGAGCGTCGAGGTGTGACGCGGCGAGTAGAGCACGACCTCGCAGACGCCCTCGGACGGGCGCACCGGATAAAGCTCCGTCGCTTCGATGGCGGGCGGCTCCGGGTGCGTGCGGAGGCTCGGAAAACGGTTCTCGAAGACGACGATGTCGTATGCGCTCTCGGGCACTTCCGTGGGGAAGCCGCCCTCCTTGGTCGGGCAGAGCGGGCAGAAGTCCGCCGGAGGCAGAAAGGTTCGCTGCTGGCGGTGCGTCGCCGTCGCCACCCATTCGCCCAGAAGCGGGTTCCAGCGCAACTCAGACACGACGTTCCTCCTCCGCGACCGCTTCTGCTTGCGGTTCCTCTTGCGCCGCGTGCTCGACGCGCGGCGCGTCCGTCTCGCCGAACGTGTAGAAGATGAGATAACGCCCGTCGCTCATCCGGATGGGCCGCTTGTACATCTCGCTTTCAACGTCGCGCGCTTTCATCTCATCCGTCATCATTCGTCCCCGTTCCCGAAAAATTTCACGCCCTAACGAACGCGCGGCGCGCGCTGCCTGCCGCGCGAAGGTTCGCCGCCCGCGACGCGGGGCCAGCCGTCGCGGTAGATTAATTTATCCATCAACATGATGCGGCGCACGTCGCGGTCGCCTTTGATGTCCGTGCCCGTCGTCAACAGGCGACGCTCGGGATTGATGGCGTGATAAAAAATCCAATCCTCGCCCGCCGCGTCGCGCACGACCGAGTTATGACCGGGCGCGACCCAATGCGTTTTGCGCTCTAAGATGACGCTCTGCGGAACTCCCTCAACCTGCGCGAGCGTCCGGAAGGGGCCGGTCGCGCTGCGCGAGCGCGCGACCATCACGGCATAATGAGCCTTGTCGCCACAGCAGTTGTCGCCGGAATAAAAGAGATAGTAGAACCCTCTGCGACGCACAATCCACGCGCCCTCAATGAGACGTTGATAGTTGTCGGGGTTCTCGTCCTTGATGGGGAAGACCAACTCGACCGCTTGGCTGCCCGCGCGGAAACTCAAGCGGTCGGGCGCGAGTTCCTGCACCCTGATGGGCTGAAAACCGGAGCCCCAGTAGAGCAGACGCTTTCCCGTCGCGGGGTCGTCGAAAGACATCGGGTCAATGTTGACGAAACTCTCGCCGCACTTGAGCGGCTTGCCGCTGTCCTTGAAGGGGCCGCGCGGCGACGCAGACGTAGCGACGGCGAGACAGAGGCCCGTCAGCGTGTTCGGGTCGGCGGAGTAGTACATGTAGAAAGTCCCTTCGTGCTCGCTCACGTCGGGAGCCCAGAACTTTTGCGTCTCCGTTGCCCAAGAGGGCTTCTGCGGGAGCGCGTCGCCGAGATGCTGCCAGCGGACGAGGTCTTTCGAGCGCGCGACCTGTATGTTGAGCGTGCGTCCCTCGACGACGGTCTGAGTCGCGTAGGCGTAGAACCAACCGTCGGAGGCGCGCATCACGGTCGGGTCGGGAAAGTCCGTGTCAAAGACCGGATTCGCATAACTTGCCGGAGCCGCGACGCGCGACGCGCGACGTGCGCGGCGTTGACCGCTCGACGCCTCGACGCCCGACAGCAAAAGCACGAAACACAACGCGAACGGCAGAAGGGAAAAGGGGGAAAGGGGGAAAGGAGAAAGGGAAAAACCGAGACGCGGCAGAACATGAAGACGGCGCAAAGCGTCACGGCGCAGAGCGTCGCGGGTCTGTCCCTTTCCCCATTTCACCTTTGACCTTTTTCCCTCTTTCTCGTGCATCTCTCTCCGCGCCTGTGTGACGTTGAAATACTCCGGTCAACTTTTATCGCTTACTGCTTGACGGTGACGACGCGGACGGCCTCCCAGTTGTTTTCGGAGGAGCCGAAGCCGTAGAGCATGAGGCGGAAGGAGCGGGGCATATTTTTGATGGTCTTGCGCAAGCCCTCTTCGCCGTTGAGCATGAAGGAGAAGTCGTCGCCGCGCCGGACGATGCCGAAGGTGGGCGACTTCTCTTTCGTCCCCAACTTGCGATTGTCGAGCCGCTCGCCGCGACCGTCCACGACCGACCACGCCTCGAAAGTGCCCTCGCTCGTCAGCAGCCACTCGATGCGATTGCGCCCCGAACCGTCAAAAAGAATCGTCAGCGTTGCGAACCCGAGCGCGCCCCCGCGTGCGCCCGGTTCGGGCAGCGCGGGCCCGACCTTCGCCAGTTTCGCTTCGGCGATGAAGCGGTCGCCGTCGAAGGTCTGTTTCGTGCGGACGCCCGCGCGCGTCCGGTTCGCGCTGCGGAGATGAAGCTGGCCGTCTTTGATTTCCACCTTCCCGCCGCCCCCGCCCTCGAAGCTGAACCGCTCCCACTTCGCCTCGTCGAGCGCGGGGCCTTTGAAGTCCGCGACCCACTCTTCCGGCTGCGGCGTCTGCCGCACGACCGTGTGCGCGCTCATGTCCGGCAGACGACGCGACGCGACGCTCGCTGGCTGCGGCCCGCCCCAGACCAGAAGGCTCAGAACGACGGCGACGACGATGTATGACTTTTTCACGACTGTTCACTCCTTGATAGCGTCCTCAAAAACGCACGGATAATCTCTTCAAACAAACGCACGGATGATCTCTTAAAAAAACAGAACGAATAGTCTCTTTAAAAACGCACGTCGGCCAGACGGCGGACGAGTTCGCGCCGTTCTTTATCCTTCTCCTCGTGCGTCTTGTTGAGCCGCTTGAAGCTGTCGAGCGCGGCTTGAGCCTCCGACGTGCGCTTGAGTCGGCGATAGACGAGCGCGAGTTGATAGTGCGCCTCTGCAAAGTTCGGGTCGAGACGAACGGCGTGCTCAAGCTGTTCGGCGGCCTGCGTCCAGCGTTCGGCGCGGACGTGCAACTTGCCGAGGGCGAGACGCGCGGAGGCGAGCGCGGGGTCGAGTTCGACGGCGCGGGCCAGATATTTTTCGATGCGCGCCGTGTCGGGCGTCGCGCGCTTGAGCAGCACGTCGGCGGCGAGATAGAAGGGGGCGGCTTGATTCGAGTCGGCGGCGATGGCGCGCTCGAAGAAGGCGGCGGCCTCGT
>DATLMV010000021.1:0-11625 GCA_035537095.1 Pyrinomonadaceae bacterium | reverse complement strand
CGTCGAAGTCCTATTCTGGGAGTATCAATTCAAAGAATCGTCGAACCCGGCCAACGTGGTGCGTCGGCAATTCCTGTGCGGCGTCAACATCAAGCCGGGCAAGGAGAAGGAACTGCGGGCCTTCAGTCTCTCCGGCCCGAGCAGCACGATCAGCATCGAGAGCCTGACCAAAGAGTCGAAAAATCTTTTCGAGGAGAAGGTCGTCATCAACCGCGTGGAGTACGCCGACGGCTCAATCTGGCAGCGCAAAGGTTGGAACTTTACCGAGATGAAGTCAGCCATCGCGACCGCCACCGGAACCCCCTGGGGGGCCGAGATGTGCCGCCAGCTTTGAAGAACGGTGAAACCCGTTTGGGGCGTTTCCTCAAAGACCGCAGTTCGTCGGAACCCTTCCGGGACGACGCCAAGCAACAACTGAGCGCGCCCTTCTTCTCATGGATAGACGACTACATCACGCGGGATAAGTAGAACGTCATCACGCGGGATAAGAGGAACGTCCCGCCCCCGCCCCGAAGCCCGCCCCTTGAGATGAACCGGAGACGCGGTTCACTTGTCCGCACGTCAAGTCACTCGATTGTCGCCGTGATTGTTGCCACCACTTTGAGCGACGCGGATTGAGTTTTCGTTCCCTTCGCCAGCGCAGTGCGGCATAGACTGAGATTGTGTGCGGCCTCCGCGAAATCCCCGCGCGTGTGCTTGAGCGCCAGTTCAAACTGCTGTCCGGCCAACTCCAAACGCCCCGCCAGCGCGAGCGCGACGCCGAGATTGTTGTGACTCGCCGGAAAGGGCTGGCGTGAGCGCGCGATGGCTTCCTTGAAAAGAGCGTCTGCGCCCGCGTAGTCGCCGTCGCGCATGGCGAGCAGCCCGAGACGGTACTGGGCGACGGCGAGTTGGGCTTCACGATAGTTACCGCCCGACACTTCGAGCGCACGACGGTAAGCCGCTTTCGCTTCCGCCCAACGGCCAGAGTCTTCGAGCGCGACGCCGAGCGCATAGAGCGCCTTCGGGTAACGCCCCCCGCTCGCGGCAACCGCGCTCCGGTACATCTCGATGGCCTCGGCGGTGCGCCCGAGTTCGTAGTGACAGACCCCGATATTGTAGAGCGACTGCGCATAGACCTCGCCGCGCCCGGCGGAGACACGCCGGTACTCGCGGATGGCCGCCTCATACTCGGCCCGCGCGTACATCTCGTTGCCCCGCCGGAGCGAAGCGCGCGCCTCCGAACTGCTTCCCTGTGCCGTCGCCGTTGCGCACGACAAAGAGAACAGCAAGACCGCCGACAATAATCTTTGAGCCCTCATCGTTGTTCATCCTTTCGCTTCGTTTGGAATCGAAGACGAGGGTGAGCTTAAGGGCGGAGGGCGCGCGCGGTCTTTCCTGTTATTGCGGAGGTTTGACTAATCTTGCTACCGCGTCGGCAGGCGGGAGACGGCGCGACGGGTGGATGGCTGAACCATGAGGCGATAGGATTGCGGCGTCGTTCCCGTCAACTTGCGAAAGAGTCGCGTGAAGTGGCTCTGATGACTGAACCCCGAACGCAGACCCACTTCGGCCAGCGGCATCTTGCCTTCGGCCAGCAGAGCCTTCGCGTGCTCGACGCGGAACTTTATCAGGTGTTGATGAGGCGTCGTCCCCGTCGCGCGCTTGAACTCGCGCGCGAAATGAAACGTGCTCATCCCGGCCTCGCCCGCCAGATCGTCGAGACTCAAATCGCGCTCGTAGTTGTCGGCGACGAAGGCGAGCACGCGCCGGAGCGTCTGTCCGGAGAGTCCGCCCGAGAAGCGTCGCAGGTCGCCGCCCGAGGCCGTGTAATGCCGCAGGAGATGCACGGCGAGGACGTTTGCCAGCGACTCCGCGTAGAGTCGCCCGCCGAGCGCGTTCGATTCCAACTCGGCCAGCAACGCCCGCCCGACGCCGATGACCAAAGGATCGTGCAACGAAGATTTCTCTATCACTTCCACGCTCCCGCTCGCGGCGGGCGCGTCTTCGGCGGCGGCGCGCAGGACGAGCGACGGGTCGAGATAGACGGCGAGATATTCGGCCTCGCCATCGAGCGTGGCCGTGAAAGGATGGCCCGAAGGAATCACACACACGTCGCCGCTCGTCTGCGGGCGCGCGTTGAATCCGCTCGACGTGCGTATCTCGCCCTTGCAGTCTTTGGTCAGAGTCAGGAGGACGAGATGCTGCCGGTGGCTGTGCTCGGGCACTTCGCCCGCGCGGAAACGATAATGCGCGAGACTGATTCCGTCCCAGACCGCTTGCCTGCGGAAGACGAGAGGCGTCGAATGATGTAGTTCCGGCACGTTCATGTTTTGCGTTTCACCTCGCTGCGGCGCGCGACGCGCGACCTCCCCGCCCCTTCCCCGCCTGCGGCAACAGGAGCGAACCGCTCGCGGTCGAGTGGCGGCGCAGGCGCTCTAAAATCGCGTCGCGCGCACGCGAAAACGCCTGCCTGTCCCCGTAAAGTTGGAAGGCCCAGTTGGCTCCCATCTCAAGGGCGTTGAGTTCAAAGGCGAGTTGGGCGGGGTCGGCGTCCGCGTCTAACTGGCCTACCTCGCGCGCTTCCGTGATTGCCCCGCGCAAAGTGGCGAGCCACTCTTTCATGATACCGGCGACGCGGTCGCGCACGGAGCCGGGACGACCGTCGAACTCGGCGGCGGCGGCGGCGAAAAAACAGCCCCCGCTAAAAACTTCACCCTTCACGTAGGCGAGCCACACGTCGCACAACTTCCAGAGGCGCGGGAGTCCGCGTCCGGCGGCGAAGGCCGGACGGACGACCTCCCGGATAAAGATGTCGCGCGCCGCTTCGACCGTGGCGAGTTGCAACTCCTCCTTCGAGCCGAAGTGCGCGAACAGCCCGCTCTTGCTCATCGAGAGTTCGGAGGCGAGCCGCCCGATGGTCAGCCCCTCAAGACCCTCCGCCGAGGCCAGATCAACGGCCACCTCAAGGATAGCCTGACGCGTCCGGTCGCCCCGCGCCCTGCGTCCCTTCGCGGCCTTCTCTTGTCCCGCGCCCGTTTGTTTGACTACTGTGTTAACCATAACTTGCCTTTAAGATAGCACGAACGTTCGTTTTGCAACATCTTTTTTTTACTAAATTGCTATCCCTGACAGAGTGCTCATCACGTCTGTGCTTTTGAGAGGCTCACAGACGCGCGCAGTCGTCTGGCTGCCCGGGCGCGCTGAAAACCTGAAGTGATTGCTTGATAAACAGAGCAGTTCAATATGGCAGCCGGTTGACGAATATGTTCAGAGATGAAATCACATGATATAGTTTCGCGCGAGCGGCAGTCACGAGTCTATGAGTTGAGAGAGTATGAGCAACGAACTGACAGAATCGCAGGTGGCGCGCGTGGTCGCGGAGGTGAGCAGGCAGGCCCAGCTTCTCGAACGGGACGAGCGCGAACGGCTCGGGCGCGCGCAGGTCGTGGAGATTCTGGAAGAACTCAGCCTGCCGGTCGCATTGCTCGATCCGGCGATGAAGGAGTTGGAGCGGCGCGAGGCCGAAGCCGTAGAGCAGGCGCGCTACGAGAAGGCGCTCGCCGCACAGAGGCGTCGGAGACTCTGGCTCGTCGGGTCGGCCATCGCCGCGCTGTTGATACTGGTTCTGCTCGTCGGCTCCTTCATGCAGCGACAGAGGCGGGCGTTGGCCGCCGTCGGTGTGGTCGGGCCGGGACGCATCACGCGCACAACCGACGACGGCGGGAGTCTCGGCACGGTGACGCGCGACGGCAGCGAACTCTTTTACCGCGTGACGCTTGAGCGCGTGCCCGTCGCCGAAAACCTGTCGCTGAAATGCAACTGGATTGACCCGAACGGTCGCGTCGTCAAGCAGAACTCTTGGCAGACGCGGACGACCGACAAGAGCGTGTGGGCGACCTCGTGCCGCTCGACTCTGGGCGCGGCTGCACAGGCGGGCGTGTGGAGCGTCGAGATGCTTTTGGACGGACGCGTGTTGAGCCGGACGGATTTTCGAGTCGAGTAAGAACCCAAGCACCCCATACTCCGCATGAGCATAGTGATCGGTTACTGGAGCGACGACGCCCGCATCGAGTCGCCGGACAAATTGGAGTCGCTCCTGACGAAAGCGTCGGCCCGATTCGCTTCCGGCGGTGCAAAAATCGGACGCTCAAGCGGCAAACAATCTCCATCACAAACCGGCCATGTCGAGCCCTCACGCGCGACCCATTTCGGCGTCGCCGTCTGCGGCAGACACGCGACGCTGCGAGTCTCCGCACCCGACAAGGAAGGCGCGGCGACCGTCGAGAGTTTGCGGGCGACGCTCGCCGCTTCGGGCGCGGGTTTCGGCGCGGACGTGTGGGTCGAGGCGACGGGCGACGGCCTTGTTCTGGGGCGCGACGCGTTCGGGCGCGCGACGATGTTTTGGACGCACACGGGCGACGCCGTCTGGTTCGCGTCGCGGCTCGAACTGTTGCTCTCCGTGATTGAAGGCGCGCGTGTCTCCGTCGCGGGCTTCTACGCATACGGTTGTTTCTCGTACGTCCCCGCGCCGCTCACGCCCGTCGAAAACATCTCCGCCGTCGCAGCCGGAACCGAAACCGTCTGGCGCAGCGCAACGCCGGGAGCCGCGCCGCAGAGCATCACACGCCACGAATGGCGCGAAGCAGACGCGCAGACGACGGACGAGCGAGCGGCGGCGCGCAGCTTGCGGCGTTTGCTCGAAGAGAGCGTCGCGGCGCAACTCGAACGCAGTTCGGGCGAACGGGTCGGCGTGTTTCTCTCCGGCGGTCTGGATTCGTCAATCACGGCGGCGATGCTCGTCCGCGCGGGCGCGCGCGTCTCCGCATACACTCTCGACTTCGGCAAAGATTGTTTCTCCGAAGTCGCCTACGCCGAACAGGTCGCGCGCGCGCTCGGGATTTCGCTGGCGAAGATTCCGTGCACAGCCAGCAGCGTGCGCCGGATGATCGCTTCGACCGCCGCGCGCTTAGACGGTCTCTACGGCGATGGCGTGACGCTGCCGCTCGCGCTCCTATGCGAACGAGCGAGCAAGGACGTTGGCATCGTCTTCAACGGCGAGGGCGGCGATCAACTCTTCGCCGGTTGGACGAACAAACCGCTCATCGCCGCGTCGCTCTACGAACACGCGACCGGCGCGACGCGTGCCGACGCGACTCCGCTCGTCGAAGAGACATTCGCCGCGCGTTACATGCGCACGTTTCATCGTCTGCATGGTCATGAAGCGAGCGTGTACACCGAAGCGGCGCGGAGGGAGATGG
Organism: Pyrinomonadaceae bacterium; assembly: GCA_035537095.1. GTDB lineage: Bacteria > Acidobacteriota > Blastocatellia > Pyrinomonadales > Pyrinomonadaceae > DASWNP01. The sequence continues at coordinate 6,385 of DATLMV010000021.1, read as the reverse complement.
TCAACTTCGATGCGCCCGCGTTGCTCTCACGCGCGCTCGACCCCTCGTACACGCGCGGGCTGCTGCAACGCCTCCGCCGCGCCAACCTGATGCTCAAAGGCGCGGACAACATCCAGCCGCGCGCGACAAACTTGGGGCTGAGCTATCACCTCGACGTGCGGACTCCGTTCTGCTCGCCGACGCTCGCCGGTTGGACGTTCGGTGTGAGCGGCGAACTGTGGCTCAAGGAAGGATGCGAGAAGTATCTTTTGAAGCGCGCCGTCGAGGAGATGCTGCCGCGTGAAATCGTCTGGCGCGAGAAGCGCGGCATGGGCGTGCCCTTAACGCTGTGGTTGAACGGCAGTCTGCGTCGTTGGACGAGAAGACAGTTGCATCGTCGCGTGCTGGCGCGCGAGGGATTGTGGCAGTCTGACCTCGCCCGCCGCATCTCCGAAGGCGAGTTGAGCGGGCAGGTTCAGGGGCGGCGCATCGGCGAAACGCTCTGGTTGATGTTGATGTGGCGGGCATGGCGCGAGCGCGTCTTGCAGTCCGGCCCGCAGCCGACGCGCGACGAGCGTCGCGCCATCTTGCGTCTGCCATTGCCTTCAATCAGGGCGCTCGGAAGGAGATACACGTGAAGTGCATCAAGTGTGACGCGGACAACAACCTGAAGGAACGCACGGAGAGCAACGGGCGTTGCAAAAACTGTCAACATCCCTTCGTCTTCGACCCGAAGGTGACGGCGGGCGTTGACTTCACAGACAAGTTCTTTCAGCAGACGCTCTCGAACATCTCCCTCAACGACTCGCTCTTTTTCACGCCGCGACAGTTCTACTACTTCTTCAATCAACGCCGGAACGCCAAGCGAATTGACCCCTTGAAGATACTGGGCGGCGTCGCCATTTTCGTCGCCATCCCGCTCACCTTCCTCCTGCTCTTCACGGGGCCCCTCTTCTGCATCTTCTCTATCCTGCCGTTCATGCTCGTCGCGCTCGGCATCGCGTTGCTGGCGAGTCCGGCTCTGCGGCAACGCATGCGCGGCGTCAAACCGCAGACGCTCACCGCCACCGAGAGGGAGGTCGAGGGATGGTATCGTCGTTGGTGCGAGGTCAACGGCGCGTCCGTCAAGCAACTTCCAGACCTCCCGTCGGCGACGAGGCGCGCATTTCAAGCTCTGAAGATCAACCCCGAAGTTAAAAACTACAGCTTCGACCGCGTCGTCATCTGCGACCGTCCCGAGATAGCGCAATGCCTCATCGCCAACAATTTTCACTTCGAGCACAACTGCGCCGTCTTGAGCGTTGACGGCTACCCGCACGACATCTTTCAGACCGTGATGGAGATGCTGCGACGCAATCCCGCGTTGAGCGTCTATGCGCTGCACGACGCGAGCGCGGAGGGCGTCGAACTGACGCACAGGCTGCGCACGGAGCAGCGTTGGTTTGCCGGAAGCGATGTCGCCATCTACGACCTCGGATTGCTCCCGCGACAAATCTTCAACCGCGCGGTCTTCGTCGAGAACGCAGCAGCGCAACGCGCTCACGCCGGGGGCAGAGGCATCCCCCCGCAGGTCGCGGCGACGCTCCAACCCGCAGAGGTCGGTTGGCTGGAAGCGGGCAACTACGTCTCGCTCGAATCCTTCACGCCGCAGACGCTCATCCGCGTCGTCGCGCAAGGCATCGCCAAGAGCCGCGACCCGCAGGCCGGAGACGCCCTCGTCCCCGTTGACGGCGGCGACGGCGGAGGCGGCTACGGTGGCGGCGGCGTCTTTATCTACACGTCCGACAGCTTCGGTTAAGATGATTCGGTTAAGATGAAATGCGTTTGACTTGAGATGAGTTTGAGATGAAACGAGTTTGACGGGCGCGCACGCGTTCAATCACGCGTGTGCGTTTGCAGCCATAGTTCGAGGCTGACGAGCAACCAGAGCTTGACCCCGTAGCGCGCCCACACGTCTCCGCGATAGTCGAGCCAGCCGCGCACCACATCCTGATTGAAGAAACGGCGCGTGCGTGCACGCCTCGAAAGCAGAAGCTGAGCGGCACGCCTGCGCCAGCGTTCGCGAAACCAACGCTGCACGGGAACCATCATCCCGCTTTTCGGTCGCTCCAAAATCCGCGCGGGCAGAAGGTCGGCGACCGCCGCCTTGAGCACCGCTTTCTCGCGCGCTCCCTCAAGTTTGTACTCGGGCGGAATCTCCAAACTCAATCCGACGATGCGGTCGTCAAAGAGCGGCGAGCATCCGCGCAGGCCCGCAGCGCGCGTCAGATTGCTGACCTTCGTCAAGATATGGTCTGCGCCCTTGAAACGCGTGTTGACGAACATCAGGTTGTTCAGATAACTGCCCGAAGCGTCCAGCACACCGTCGAACGGCGAAGACTTCGCACGCACGCGCTCCCACACTTCGCCGCACAGCAGGCGCGGCAGGTCGGTCGAGCATTTCTGAAACGAAGCGAGATAGGCCGCGAGGTTCTCCGTCGAGTCGTTCAAAGGCTGTCCGTCAGCATCTCGTTCGTCGTGCGCGTCTCCGTCGCCGCCTGCGCGCTCCGCAAACGACGAACGATAAACTTGCGTCAAAATCATCGGCTGGTTCTTCGGCCCGCCGAAGCACGGGTCGCCGCCTTCACCGTTCAGAATCGTGTTGACGTGCGTCTTCGCGGTGCGCCCGAGGATGAGGTTCGGGACGGTCAGGGGGTCGCCAATCGGGTCGTCGAGATACGACATCGTCTCGGGCAGCAGATCCCACATCGCATCCGGCGTGATTTCGATGACGTGATGCGTCGTCCGGCAATGCCCGGCGACGAGCGCGGAGAACTCCAACTCGTTCGGGCACTCCGCGCCGAAATGAATCGAGTACGTGTGCACCGGCTCGCCGTGCAGACGCGCGGCCAGAGCGGTGATGCAACTCGAATCGAGCCCGCCCGAAAGATAGACGCCGACCGGCTCGCCTGCGGGCAAACTATCGCGCACGACCTGTTCGAGGCACGCGCGCAAACGCTCGCCGTAGAACTCAAGCGGCATTCGCTCTCCGGCGATTCTCTCCTCCACTTGCCAGTACGCGGTCGCCTCGTTGTCGGGTAGGCGAAGAATCGTGCCCGGCCTCACTTCGCGCACCGCGCTCCACATCGTCCGCTCGCCCGGCACAAAAGCGCAGCACAGGTAATCGCGCACGGCGACCTCATCCACTCCGCCGCCCCCGTCCCGTGCGACATCGGCGAGCCGCGCGCCCGCATAACGCACCGCGCCCTCCGTCGAGTGATAGAGCGTCTCGACGCCGACGCGGTCGCGCACGAGCCAGAGGGTTTCGCTCTCGCGTTGCCACACGCAAAAAGCGTAGGCTCCCGCCAGCAGTTCGGGCGTGCGCGTGCCGTGCGCTTGCCATAACGCGGCGATGATTTCGAGGTCTGAGGCTGCGGCTTCCGTCTCAGACGGCGACCGCGCGGCGTCAACTCCGGCTTGCAGCCATTCGATTTCAGACAGCAACTGCGCGCGGTTGGTCAGAGATGCGTCTCCGGCGGCGACGACGCGCACGCTCCCACACGTTCCCCACGCCCCTCCAATCACGGCGAAACGTTCGTCGCGCCAGAGACACGCATCCGGCAAGCGACCCACGTCCCCGTATGCGACGCGCCAACCCGCGACGGTCGCGAAACGTCTCTGCTGTCCGTACCCTTCGCGCAGCAACCGCAGAGGGAGTTTGTTGACAAGGCCCATAACAAAGATTGTGACAGCATTCGTGCTCTCGATGCCAGCCGCGCGCGCGTCGCAACGCGGCCCGGCGCGTCAATTCAAGATTCAATGTAAAATTCTCTGCCGACTTTTCTGCGGCCCGCATTCTCAAACCGGCCCGCGACGCAGCGCGCAACCCGTTTGACACGCTTCGACGCGCGAAGGCACACTCTGTCTCGACTTCCTCAAATTTTTCGCGGTTGTTATCTTCAGCGTTGAGCGTCGTGCCGGATCAAACATTTCTTCCCTTCCAACTCGCTCACGGGCGTCTCGCCGGGACGAACGGCGACGCCTTCCCTTCGCAACTCTCGGGCTGGCGCGATCAAACGCTTGAGATGCCCGCCGACGCCACCCACTTCGGCTACGTGCATGAAGGCCCGGCGACGCTTCAGACGACGAGCGGGACGTTCACACTCCGGCAGGGCATGTACTTCGCCGCGCCCGGCGCGTGTCGCATCGGCGGCAGAGGGCAAGGCATCGTCATGTCGAGAGAGGGCTATCGAGGGATGTTTGCCTTGGGAGGGCCGGTCGAGCCGCGCGGTCGCTTGCGCTACATAGACGGCTGCACCGACAGCCTGCTGATTGCGCCGCAGATGTCGGGCGACCCATGCCTGAACGCGCTCTACTTTCCCGCGCGCGTTTCGCAGACCGAACACACGCACCCGTCGGCGCGCATCGGTCTGGTCGTCAGCGGCACGGGCGAATGTCGCACGCCGGAGTCTGCGTTCAAGCTCTTTCCCGGTCTGGCCTTCATCATCCGCGCCGGAGGGCGACACAGTTTCCAGACGGCGGAAGAGGAGATGGTCGTCGTCGCTTATCATCCCGATAGCGATTTCGGGCCGACCCACGAATCGCATCCGATGATTAACCGCACGATAGTGCGCGGCGTTCCCGCCTCACAGCTTGAAATAATCCGCACGCGCGAAGGCAGTTGAACAGGCAGCCCGTGCCAGACCGACTCCGGACGAACCCTCTCATTCTCTATAAATGTCTTGACTTGCCTACACTTGTCTTGTATCGTGCCCCTTACTATTCGGGAGGCCCCTTATGCAAACCATTCAACCTATTGATCTTATTACAGTTTCCGAAGCCCGCGAACTGCTCGGCGTGAGTTGGAACAAGATGGCAAAGCTCCTCAAAGTCGGGGTGATTCGCCACTTCCCCAACCCTCTGGACAATCGCGTGAAATTCGTCAGTAAGGCTGAAGTCTTGGCCCTAGTGCCTAAACGTGCGGAGGCTGCATGAAAGTCATTGCCATTGCGAATCAGAAAGGCGGCGTCGGAAAAACCACGACGGCCTGTAATCTGGCTGCCGGACTGGCTATCAGAGGTTTCAAAACGCTCCTCGTTGACCTCGACAGCCAATGTAATACGACCTTCACCTATCTTGAGCCGGATGCGGTTTCGACAACACTCGCGGACGTGCTCGTCGGCCACCACGAGCGGCCCCCGCTCCTTGAGGCCATCTACGAGACGCACATCGAAAACCTCGATCTGGCCCCTTCGCACATCCGTCTGGCGATGTTGGAGCGGGCCGTGCAAATCGAAGAGCAGTATAGACTTAAAGACGCGCTTGAGTCGCTCGAAGGATATGATTTCACCCTCATTGACTGCCCGCCTTCGCTCGGCATGACGCTCACGCAGGCGCTTCTGGCAAGTTCCAGCGTGGTTGTGCCCGTGGCGGCCCAATACTACCCTCTGGAAGGAGTGGTTGACCTCAGGACTACGGTCGAGGCGACCAAACGCCCGAACCCGAATCTCGCCGTTCTGGGCTACGTCGTCACCTATTTCGACACCCGAAACCGTATCTGCGCCGAAGCCCTGAGCAAGATTCAGGAGATGTTCGGCGATTTGGTCTTCGAAACGGTCATCCGGACAAACGTCAAACTACAGACCGCGCCCGCCTTCCGCCAGAGCGTCTACGAGCACGCCCCCGAATCCCACGGGAGCAAGGACTACGACGCCCTGACCGAGGAAGTGCTCAATCGCCTTTCGATGAATTCAACCCTGAGGGTGGTGAAAGAGGCAGCTAAATGACTGATCCTAAAGAGAAAAGTAAACCAATGGTGCCTACCCGAACCCCCAAGAAAAAGACCCCGGGCATCTTTGATAACCTGCGCAAGATACCGCAGCCGCATCCCGTCGAGGAGATGCTCGGGCTCGTTTCCGTGACCGAACCTACCCCCTCTACCCCCTCTAGAGGGGGTAGAGGGGGTAGTGACACTAGACCCTCTACCCCCTCTACCCCCTCTAGTGAGACGGAAGACTCCGCTCAGGAAGCGGGTAAAGAGCTTGCGCCGATAGCGCCGCAGAGGGATTTCACGAGGGTCGCCAATTCAATCGTCAGGGAAGCGATTCCCTCCGGAGCTTTCGGCGGCAAAAGCAAACAGCTTTACGACTATCTTTACCTGAAGACGCGCGGCGCGGTCGTGCCCCGCCGCACCATCCGGATTCCCAAAGACAAACTGATGAAGGGCGCAGGCATCGGCTCGGAGGTCACACTCCGCACAAACCTCGTCAAACTGAACATCTCAGGGCTGGTCATCGAGCGGGTTTATGCAGGGACTCACGGCGGAAATGAGTATGAAGTTTTCCTGCCCGAAGAACTCAACCAGACAGGGGCTACCCCCTCTACCCCCTCTACCCCCTCTAGAGACACAGACCCCCCCCAGTTTCTA
>DATLMV010000020.1:0-6276 GCA_035537095.1 Pyrinomonadaceae bacterium | reverse complement strand
TCGAAAATTTAGCCAACAGAAAAGCGGGCCGTATCCTTTCGGGATACGGCCCGCTTTGCTGTTTTTTGATGAGAGGCTTGCTGTACAAAAGCCCTTCAGGGAAGCGTGACGAAGGCGCTCAGGAAGTTGCGTGCGGATTCGGTATCCAAGCGATAGATGACGTTGGTGGATTTGCAGAGCGCGTCGCCGGTGATGGTCGTCCCGGCGATGATGTTGGTCGTGCCGAAGAAGTTGGGGCCGCCCGAGTCGCCGTAGCACGCGCCGCTGTCGCCGGTCGCGGGGTTCTGCGAGAGGCGCAGCCACGTCGGGTTAATAGCGTTTAAGGAAGCCGTCGCATACTCGCGCGTGTCGAGATAGCCGATGACGGGGCCGCCCGGTTGATTGACCGGCTCCTGCCCGCCGTAGCCGACGACGGTGAACTTCTGATTGACCTTCAGGCTGTCGAACTGCCCGAGCGTCGGCAGTTGCGCGGGCGTGATGCCGCGTATGGGTTTGTCGAAGACCACGACGGCGATGTCGTGCGTGTCGTTCTGCGATTGGTTATAGAGCGGGTCGTAATAGAACGTGCCCGTGTAGAGCTTGGGGCGCGACGTGAAATTGGTGTCGAAGGTGACGGAGACGGTTGACGTCCCAATGTAGCAATGCGCGGCGGTGAGAAAGACCGTCGGCGAGATGAGCGTGCCGGAGCAGTAGGGGTAGGTCTGCCCGTTGAACGTGCCGACGAGCGCGCCGACATTCGGATGCCTGTTGCCGTCCGGCTGTCCATACGTGATCGCATAGACGGTCGCGGCCATCAGCATCAAAGAGACTAATACCATCGGAACAATTTTTCGACGCATCGGAGAACTCCTTAAAGTTGTGGGAATGTTTCTACATGTCGGAATGAGCATGGAGAGGACGCGGAAATTTAACTGCAAACCGCCCGCAAGTCAAACTTTAAAAGGCACGCGCGCGCTGTAATCTTTCGCAGGTATCCGCCGCCCGTGAAGAGTTCGCACGCGACGCGGCGGACGATTGAAAGCGTCAGGCCGCGCTCGCTTGCAAAAGTATTGTCTTCTGCAAACGACGGTGATAGAGTGCGCGCCCTGTCGTCGTCTGGTTTTAAGAGACGCGCGCGCCCGCCTCACCCCTTCTGTCGCGGCGGCGTCGTCAAACGGACACCTCCGGCGCACATGTCGGCGCGTTGGCACACGAAGCACGCACTCACGAAGCACGCACACACGCGTACGCCGCCGAATCTCCTCAAGTCCCCTCCGCAGGAATCATTGACGCGAGGTGTTCTTCAAGCAACCTTGAGGAGCAAAACCAACCATGCATCGCCCCGCCTTTCGTCCTCTCTTTGTCTCGACGTGTCGCTTCTTCCTCTCCGCAGTTTTACTGCAACTCTCCGCGCCCCTTCTGCTGCGGGCGCAAGACCTCGACGACGTGAGCATCTTCGGGCGCGTCGCGGACGAGCACGGCGCGGTCGTCGTCGGCGCAAACGTCGAAGCGACGCTCACGTCAACCGGAGCAACGCGCACGGTCAAGACCGATGCGGAGGGACGCTTCCGCATCATCGAACTCGAAGCGGGCGCGTACACGGTGCGCGCTTCGTCGGACGGCTTCGCGCCGCAGGAGCGGACGAATCTCGAAATGCTCGCCGGTCGGCAGGTGCAACTCGATTTCACGCTCAGACCGGCTGGCGTGATATCCGAAATATCGGTTGTGAGCGAGGCGGACGCGCCGCCGTTGGACACGACGCGGACGGTCGTCGGCGCGACGCTGACGCGCTCCGAAATCGAGTCGCTGCCCGTTGCCACGCGCTCGCCGCTCGAACTGATCTTCGTGCTCGCGGGCGTCACGGAAGAACCGCTCTCGACGCGCGATGCGGCGGAAGACCGCGACGCTGGCGCGCGCTCGTCCCGGCAGCGCACGGCGACGACGCCCGAAGAGGCCGGAGCCTTCGCGCTCTCCGGCGGCCCCGCCTTCTCCAACAACATCACGATTGACGGGCTCGACAACAACGACGACCGCGCCGCGCGCGAACGCTTTCAGCCTTCGCTCGAAGCCGTCGATGAAGTGCAGGTCATCACGAACCAGTTCTCGGCGGAGTACGGTCGCGCGTCGGGCGGGCGCGTCAACCTGCGGACGCGCGGCGGCGCAAGCGAACTGCGCGGGCGTCTGTTCTATTTCTTCCGCGACGAGAGTCTCGACGCCAACACCTTCAACAACCGTCGGCGCGGCCTCCGGCGTCTGCCCTTTCAACAACACATCGCGGGCTTAACGCTCGGCGGCCCCGTCTCGCTCGCGTCTGAATACTTCAAGCCGCGTCGCACGGACGGGCGCGACCGGACTTTCTTCTTCGTCGCATACGAATATGACACGACGCTCGACACGACCGTCGTGGATACGCTCGTCCCCGTCGAGCAGAGCGAGTTATACGCTCTGCCGCGCCCGACGACGCTTGCGGGGCGACGCTTCGAGCCGTCGGCCACCGCGACGAACGTCGCGGCGGAACTCGCGCCGTTCGTCGAGCGCGTGAGCACGCCCGCGCGGCAACACATCTTCAGCGCGCGTCTCGACCACCGTTTCACAGAGACGCACAACGGCGCGCTGCTCTGGCAACGCGGGCGCATGAAAAACCTTCGACAGTTCGGCGGCGGACTCCGCCTCGCCGGAGCCCTGCAAGGACACACGCGCAACTCCGACGCGCTCTCCTACACGGACAACTACGTCTTTTCATCCACGCTCGTCAATCAACTCCGCGCGCAAATCTCGCGCCTGCGCCCGTCGTTTGCCGCCGACGGCGGCGCGCAAAATCTCGCGCGTCCCGTCGTGCTCATCGCCATCAACGACCCGCTGGACAGCGCGGACACCGCCGACCGTTCGGGCACGCTCATCGCGGGCGCGTCTTCGAGCAATGCTACCGACCGCAGCGAAACGCGCTGGCAGATACAGGACGCGCTGACGGTCGTGCGCGGCGCGCACACTCTGAAGTTCGGCGGCGACGTGCAGCGTATCCGCTCCGTCTTCACAGACCTCGCGGACGCGTCCGGCACTTTCAACTTCACGAGCGCGGGCGATTTTCTCGCCGCCGCGCCGGGCCGTTTCAGACAGACATTCTCCGCCCGCTCGTCGCAACGAAATCTCTACAGCGGATTCTTCGCGCAGGACGAATGGCGCGCCCGCGCGGGGCTGACGCTCAGCTTCGGCCTCCGCTACGAGCGCGAATCAATCCTCGCAGACCGCAACAATTTCGCGCCGCGCGTCGCCGTCGCGCTCGACCCGTTTCGCTCCGGCAAGACCGTCCTGCGCTTCGGCGCGGGACTCTTCTACAACCGCGTCCTGCTCCGCACGTTGGACGATTTCACGCTCGGCAAGCAAGTCGTCGAGTTCGACACGAACACTTTGCCGCCTGCCGAACGTCGCGCCTTCATCGCCGCGCACCTGCGTTTCCCCGAAACCCTCACAGCGGACTCTCCGCTCGTCGCGCAGTTCGGCACGCGACTGACCAACTTCTCGCGCCGTCTCGACCAGCAACTGCGGATTCCCGAGAGCTATCAATTCAACGTCGGCGCGGAACGCGAGGTGACGCGCGCCTTCGTCGTCGAGGCAAACTACACCTTCAATCGCGGCATACATCTCTGGCGCGAGTTCAACGCCAACGCCCCGCGTCTGCCGCGCGGCTACAAAAACTTCACCGACTACCTGCTCTCGCGCGACTTCGCAAACTTCCGCAACCCGGCGGGCGCGCGCACGCTCTACGACGCCGCGACCGCAGGCGAACTCGTCCGCTTCAACCGCGCGCCCGCCGACCCTTCGAACACGGACGCAATCGGTCGCATCATCGAGTTCGGCGTCCCCGTCTCGGTCTTCAATCTCAACAGCTTCAACTCGACGACGACACTCGAAACTGCGCTCGCCGCGCTGCAACCTTTGCGCCCCGACCCGACGCGCGGGCAGATAGAGCAACTCATCTCCGCCGGAAACAGCTTCTATCACGGCCTGACCATCGAGGCGCGACGCCGCTTTCGCCAGCAAGCGTCCGGCCTCGGCTTCTCATTCCGCGCCGCCTACACGCTCTCGCGCCTGATTGACGACGGCATCGTCAACACTTCGAGCGCACTAAACGTCGGAGACTTTCGCGCCGAACGCGCGCGGAGCCTGCTCGACCGGCGACATCGCTTCGTCTTCTCGGCGACGCTCGATGCGCCGCGCACGCTCCCGCTCGTCGGCGGCGTGCGTCTCGCGCCCGTCCTGCGTCTCGCTTCGAGCGCGCCCTTCAACATCAGCCTCGGCGGCGCAGACAGAAATCTGGACGACGTGGGCAACGACCGCCCCGACTTCAAGGGCGACATCAAACTTATCCGCGCGCGTCGCCCCGGCGAGCCGCTCGACCCGCGTCTGCTCGAAGCCTTCTCGCTCCCCACCATCGGCCGGAGCGGCAACCTCCCGCGCAACGCCGGACAAGGGCCGCCCCTGTTCCAACTCAATCTCAACATCACGCGCGAGTTTCGTCTCTCCGAACACGCCCGGCTGCGTCCCTCGGTCGAGATAGACAACCTGCTCAACCGGACGGTTCGAACCTTCGGCGCGGAGTTCATCAACTTCAACGCGCTGCATCCGGAAGCCACCGCCGCGCAGCGTCAAGCCTTCCTCGACTCCTTCCTCGTCCCGACACGAACCCTTCGCCCGCGCACGGTTCGTCTGGGGATTCGTTTCGATTTTTGAAGGAAACCCGGAGACGCGATAAGCGCGAAAAGTATGGATGACGGGTGAATGAGGAAACGGGGCGCGGCTCAAGTTCAGAGGTCGGCGCAAGTTCATTCGAGTACGACGGGAGGATAACTCTCGGGGCAGGACTTGTTTGTCTCAGCCCTTATTTTGCGCCGTCAATTCTGAAAGCACCTGTTCCGGGACGTGTGCTCATGTGTATAATGTAAGTCGCTTCTATGAAACCGAATCCGTTCCTCATCAACATTCTCACATCCTCGGTTCCCGGCTCAGCTTAATCAGGGGGAAAGTAATCTCTATGGCAACTGTCCTCATCGTTGATGACGACCGCCTCGTCCGCGAGATGCTCTGCGACCTGCTCGAAGAGCAGCACACCTGCCACATGGCGGCGACCGCAGAAGCCGCGCTCACGCTTATGCAAGAGGAAAACTACGATGTCGTGCTCTCGGACATCGCCATGCCCGAATTGAGCGGCATAGACCTGCTCGGCCTCATCCGCGCCAACTACCCGACGACACCCGTTATCGTCATCACGGGTTCGATGCTCGGTCAAGAAGCGGAGGAGTTATTCAAGCAGGGAGCGTTCGACTACTTGATGAAGCCCTTGCAGTTGGATGAAATCGAGCGGAGTGTTAGCCGCGCTCTCCAGCGTCGGCAAATGCTTCTGTCTCAGATGAGATGAAGAGCAGACGCTCGACGGTCTCGACCGGTTTATCAATATCCGCAGGCTTCACCGGAGAAGCTTGAGCCCACGCTTCCAGAGCCTCCTTTCATTGAAGCCGACCGCTTAACCGCGCCCGTCCGGAGCCTTTATCGAATCCTTCTTTTATGAATCTTTCCCTCCTTCCTCTCGCAAGATTGATAAACGGTCAGAAAAAAATGCTTGACATGAGTTTAGTATTTAAATAGCATGCGCCGTCCTCGCGCCACTACAACGCATCTTTATCAGCTTAGAGCCTTAGATAAAATAAGGCTCCAACTGATGGTTCAGCTTCCTCAAGCTGCAATGACTTCTCCTAACTCATCATCGCTATTCATCCTCGTGGCAATCTCGGGCATTTCCAAATGTTTATGCCTGAACGTGTGACACAACTGAAGCGAAGAACTGTTCCGGCTAAGTTACCGACTAGCCGGATTTTTTGTAAGGCCCAATCCCCTGCCTCTCCGCGTTGAGCGTAGAAGTTTCGCCGTTGCCCCAGCGCGCCCCAAAGGGCAGGATGCAAAGGAGACTCACCCTCTCATGCGTCCTCAGCAAGTGCTCTCCCCCCTGACACGTTTTTTATGTGTTGCTATCTCGTGTGCCCTGATTGCACCGTCGCCGATGTTGATAGCACAGACATTGAAGTCCATACCCACCGCCGTCTCTGCCCGCACGATATTGAGGACGACGCGACGGGGCGTGCCGCCAGCAGACAACCTGCCTGACCTCAATGCAATTCGCCAGATACAACCGGTCGCGCCGCAAGCGCCGCCGCCTATCCCTTCGACCCTCTGCGCACCCTCTAACCCGAACTGCTCCAGCTACAGCGCGTCGCATCCGTTCCCCCCTTCCGGCACGGAACA
>DATLMV010000019.1:0-3613 GCA_035537095.1 Pyrinomonadaceae bacterium | reverse complement strand
TCTACTGCTGACGATTCAACCCAGCGAGGACGCCGAACACTACACGGGCCTGCCCGTGCTCGTCAGCGTGCCGCAACTGCTCACGCCGCGCGAAGAACGCCGACGCCAACTGCGCCGCGTCACCTTCGCCGTCGCCGGAGTCGCCTTCACCATCTTGAGCATCCCCGCGCTGGCCTTCGTCCTCAAGCTGTCGCGCGTCTTTGAAATCTTTGCATCGAGAGGATGAGAGAAAGGGATGAGGGCGGAGGGATGAGGGATGAAGCAAGAATATCTCTCAACTTGGTTGAGCAGTTTCTGATTCATCCCTCATCCCTTATCCCTCATCCCTTCGGAGGTTGAGAGTGTATAGAGAGTTCTACGGATTAAAGGAGTTGCCGTTCGCGCTGACGCCCGACCCGCGCTTTATCTACTTCACGCCGTCGCACACGGAGGCGATGGCGAACCTGCACTACGGGATCGAGAGCGGCAAGGGTTTGATCGTCGTCACGGGCGAGGTCGGCACGGGGAAGACGACCATCCTGCGCTGGATGATGAATCGTCTCGACCGCACGGTGCTCGTCGCATATATTTTTAATCCGCGTCTGGCCGTGCCGGAGTTCTATCAACATCTGGCGTCGCTGCTGAACGTGCAGGAGTGGGAGAACAAGTCGGAGCTTCTGCTCGCGCTCGGGCGCACGCTCGAATCGCGCCACGCGCGCGGCCTGCGAACCGTGCTCATCGTTGACGAGTCGCACGGGCTCTCGACCGCCGTCCTCGAAGAGATTCGTCTGCTCTCCAACTTCGAGTCCGACACCGCCAAGCAACTCCAAATCATCCTCACCGGACAACCGGAACTCCGCGACGTTTTAAATAATCCCGACCTGCGCCAACTCAAGCAACGCGTCGCGCTGCGCTGCGAAATCAAGGCGCTGCCGAACATCGAAGAGACCGACCGCTACATCACCTCGCGCCTGCTCGCGGCGGGCGCAGAGCGCACCGACATCTTCTCGCCCGGAGCGGTTGATTACGTCTTCCGTTGCTCCGAAGGCATCCCGCGCCAGATCAACAACCTCTGCGACAACGCCCTGCTCGCAGGCTTTTCCGCCGGGGCCGAAACCATCAGCCGCGCCATCATCGAAGACGTGGCCGCCACCTTCGACATGCTGCCGAGCAATCAGCGCGGGCGACAGATGGGCGAAGAGCGCGAAGCCCCCGCACGCATCTTCAACGCGACGGGCCGCGCCGAACTGTGGGCCGCCGGAGCAGGCATCGCCGCGCCGCCCGCCGAGCGAGAGCCAGCCGACAACGCCTCGAATCAGCGTCAACACCAACACGACGACAACCCGCTCGAACTGTCGCTCGAACAAACCAACGCACCTGAAACCGACGATGTCGGCGCGGCCTTCCGCCGTTGGGATCACATGGGAGAGATGTAATGGGTAGGGTATATGAAGCCTTGAAACGCGCCGCCGCCAACAGCAACGGCGCAACCCCGAAGAAAGCAGCCGACGGCGCAGACGCGCCGACGAACGGTCATCGCCCGCCGAACGGCAACGGCGGCGGCGGCGACGACACGCACGCCGCACAGAGCGATGCGCCGGACGCCCTGCACGCCGCCGCGTCGCCGGGCGGCTTGCCCGAACACCTGCTGCGTTCTTCGCGCTTCTTCAACGTGCCGGAGACGGCACACGTTTCAGCGTCCATTGAGCACACGGAAAGAGCCTCTGGCGGGTCGGCACTCCCCGCCGGTCAGGCTTCGCGTGATGCTGGGGCAACTTTGGGCGCTGTCGGTTCGACGCGCACGCCGGAATTCGTCAGTCTTGACATTTCCGCCGCGCGCGTCGAACCACATCTCGTCGCTATCACGCAGCCGCGCTCGCCGCACGCCGAACGCTACCGGAGTCTGCGCACGCGCGTCCTGCACGCGAGCGAACGCAAGAAACTGCAAGCCTTCGTCATCACGAGCGCGGGGATTATGGAGGGCAAAACGCTGACCTCCATCAATCTCTCTTGGCTGCTCGCGCAAACGGACGGCACGCGCGCCCTCTTGATTGACGGCGACCTGCGCCAGCCCTGCGCCGCCGAATATCTCGGCATCGAAGCTCCCGTCGGGCTTTCCGAAGTGCTCAACGGAGAAGCGTCGCTCGCGGAGACGATCATCCGTCTCGACCCTTCGGGCTTGCACCTTTTGCCCGGCGGCTCGGCGCGCGATAACGTCGCAGAGATTCTCTCCGGCCCGAAGTTCAGCGCGGTCTTGACCGAAGTCCGCAAGATGTTCGACTTCATCGTGATTGATGCCCCGCCGCTCGGCATCTTCACCGACGCCAACGTCCTGATTAACCGCGCCGACGGCGCGCTCATCGTCGCCCGCTCCGGCAAGACGCGCTATGCCGCGCTCGACCGCGTGCTCGAAGCACTCCCGCGCGAACGCCTGCTCGGAGTCGTCTTAAACGATTCCTCCGAACAGTTGAGCGACAACGACTACTACTATCAACGCCGCTACGTCCGCCGCGACGAACCGCAGGTCACGACCAAAGAACCGTCGCGCCGGAAATGATGAGATAAGAAAGGGAAACGGGTTAAATGGTTAAAAGGGGAAAGGGACAAAAGCATCTTTTGGTTTTGCCTTCCCCATTTTCCCTTTTAACCGTTTCACCCTTTCCCCCTTGTGAATTGACTGGAGGTTGAGAGGCTTTTGCGTTCTTCGGCCCGCTTCAATACGCGCACCGCGCTCCTGCTCGTCGCCGAGGCAGCTTTGCTGTTCGGCAGCGTCGTAGCGGCGGCGCAGGTGCGCGTCGGGATTGAAGGGCTGTATATCGAGTTGGTGGAGAAGCACGGTTTCTACAAGGCCGCGCTCGCCGCGCTCTTCTGTCTCGGCGCGTTCTATCTCTACGACCTCTACGATTTCGTCGTCATGCACGACCGGCGCGAACTCGTCCTGCGTCTCGTGCAGGCGCTCGGGCTGGCATGGATTGCGCTCGCCGTCGTCTTCTACGCGCTGCCCGCCTTGATGCTCGGGCGCGGCATCTCTCTGATTGCGCTGCCGCTCGCGCTCTCGCTGATGGTCGTCTGGCGCATCTCGATTCATTGGCTCTTGGGGCATCCGAACGTCGGCGAGCGAATTCTGATTGTCGGTTCGGGCGACGCGGCCATTGAGATTGCGCGCGAAGTTTTGGAGCGACGCGACGCGGGTTATCGCATCGTCGGGTTCGTTGACAACAAGCCGGAGTTGGTCGGCAAGAGTCTGGTCAACCCGCGCGTCATCGGCGTCACGAGCGAAATGGACTTGATTGTCAAGCGCGACAATATTGACCGCATCATCGTGGCGATGGGCGAGCGGCGCGGGCAGTTTCCGACCGAGAAGTTGCTCGACTTGAGTCTGTCGGGCGATGTCGCCATCGAGGAGTGCGCCTCGTTTTACGAGCGCGTGACGGGGCGCGTCCATCTCGACATGCTGCGCCCCTCGTGGCTCATCTTCTCAGGTCGCGGGCGACAGGCGCGCTTGAGCGCGGTGGCGCGTGCGCTCCTGCATCGCGGCGTCGCGCTCATCGGCGGCATCCTGTCGCTGCCCCTCGCGCTCCTGACGGCGTTGCTCATCAAACTCGAATCGCCCGGCCCCGCGCTCTACAAACAG
>DATLMV010000018.1:0-4366 GCA_035537095.1 Pyrinomonadaceae bacterium | reverse complement strand
GGGCACGCGCGCGACTGGCGGCCTCTGACCGTGCGCATCACGCGGCTGCATCTGGAAGAGGACGCGGGCAAGAACGTCCACGAAGGACTGCCGGAGACGAATCGCTTCTCTTACGTTGACCTCAATCGCGCGGGCACGCCGCTCGCGGAGATCGTCACCGAGCCGGATTTTCGTTCGTCTTGGGAAGCCTACGATTACGTCAACCACGTGCGGCGCGCGCTGCAATGGGTCGGCGCGTCGGACGCCGACATGGAGAAGGGAAACCTGCGCTGCGAGGCCAACGTCTCCGTGCGCCGCGTCGGCGAGGGGTTCGGGACTAAGGTCGAGTTGAAAAATCTGAACTCGGTGCGCTTCATGCAGCGCGCGATTGAGTTTGAGATTGAACGGCAGATCAAGTTGATTGAGGAGGGCGGGCGCGTGGTGCAGGAGACGCGCCTGTGGGACGAGCGCGCGGGCGAGACGCGACCGATGCGCTCGAAAGAGGAAGCGCACGATTATCGTTATTTTCCGGAGCCTGACCTGCCGCCGCTCGTCGTCTCGACGGAGTTTATCGAAGGGGTCAAAGCGGCGATGCCGGAACTGCCCGAAGCGCGCCGCCACCGTTTCATGTCGGACTACGAGCTTTCCTACAACGACGCCGCGCAACTCACGTCGGAGCGCGCGCTCGCCGATTACTACGAACAGGCGGCGCGCGCCGCCGCCAACCCGCGCGCGGCTTCAAACTGGATTCGCACCGAACTGCTGCGCGAGTTGGAATCGTCTGGGAAATCAATCGGCGAATGTCCGGTGTCGCCGGAAGAGTTGGGCGCGCTGGTGCGCGTGGTTGACGAAGGCAAGATTAGCGGCAAGCAGGCCAAAGAAGTCCTCGTCGAGATGTTCGCCACGGGCAAGGGCGCGGAGAGTGTCATCGCGGAGCGCGGGCTCGCGCAGGTGAGCGACACGGGCGAAATCGAACGCATCATCGCAGAGGTCGTCGCCGCCAACCCCAAGCAACTCGAACAATACCGCGCGGGCAAAGAGACCCTCTTCGGCTTCTTCGTCGGCCAGACGATGAAAGCCTCGCAAGGCAAAGCGAACCCGAAGCTGGTCAACGAATTGCTCAAGGAGAAACTTGGTAAATCGTGAATCGTAAATAGAAAGAACAAGTTTTATCTATTTACGATTCACGATTTACGATTTACGGTTTTCGAGGAATCCAGATGAACATCAACGGCAAGACGGCAATCGTGACGGGGAGTACGAAGGGCATCGGGCGGGCTATCGCGGAGGCTCTGGTGCGCGAGGGGGCGAACGTGTGCGTGAGCGCGCGCAAGAGCGAGGAGGTTGAGCGGGCGGTCGCGGAGTTGGGGGATGCGGGCGAGGGCGGCGTGACGGGCGCGGTGTGCGACGTGCGCGATTATGATGAAGTGAAGGCATTATTCGAGCACACGGTCGGGGAGTTTGGCGGCGTTGACGTGTTGGTCAACAACGCCGGAATAGGCATGTTCAGTACGGTCGCGGAGATGTCGCCGGAGGATTTTCGCGCGATTATCGAGACGAACGTGTGCGGCGTCTTCTATTGTTGCCATGAAGCGATACCCTTGATGCGTGCGCGGGGCGGCGGTTACATCATCAACATCTCGTCGCTCGCGGGCACGAACGCGCACCCGCGCATGGCCGCCTACAACGCGTCCAAGTTCGGCCTCAACGGTTTCAGCGAGGCGCTGATGCAAGAGGTGCGGCAGGACGGCATCAAGGTCAGCTACATCATGCCGGGTTCGGTCAATACGCACTTCGGCGGCGACGAGCCGAGCGCAGACCAAAGCTGGCAACTACAGCCGCCCGACATCGCGCGCGTCGTCCTCGACCTGCTCCGGCACGACGAGCGAAGCCTGCCGAGCCGCGTCGAAATCAGGCCGAGCAGGCCGCCGCAAAAGTAGAGACGCAGAACAGCGGAGACGGTCGGCCCCGCCACCATCTTTCGCGGAGACGTTCGGCGCGGTGTCGTTCTCGTTTGGACGGCGTGGTGTCGTCCCGCATCGAGTTGAGCGGCAAAGATTGCGCGAGGTGCGGGGCGCGCGTGAGAGTGAGTTGTCAAAAAGAGTTTGGGCCGGGGGAGGGAAGCGTCGAAGATGGAAGCGGGAGATGCCGCCGAGCAGATTCTGGAAATTCACGACGAGACGGGCGGCGAGAAGAACGAGAGGTTTCGTTCGCGGACGGCGTTGTTGATTGCGTTTATGGCGATGCTGCTGGCAATCACGAGTCTCGGCGGCGGCAATGCTGCCGAGGAGATTATGAACAACAACATCGAAGCGAGCGATACGTGGGCCTTCTATCAGGCCAAGACGATTCGACAGACATCAAACAAATTAGCCGCCGATGCTCTCGAAACCGAACTGCAAATTCATCGAGATACGCTCACGCCCGAAGTCCGCGCGGATTTGCAGCGCAGGATTGACGAGTACGGAGAGAACGTCGAACGCTATGAGAGCGAGCCCGACCCGCAGGAGCCTGCCGATCCGCTCAAGGGCGAAGGGCGCAAAGAGTTGTCGGCGCGTGCGCGGAGCTTTCAGGCGAAGCGCGACCGCGCGCAGCGACAAGACCCGAATTTCGATCTCTCCGAAGCACTCTTCCAGATTGCGATTGTGCTCGCTTCGGTAGCGATTATTTCAAACTCAAGACTCGTCCTCAAAGTCTCCGTCGTGACGGGCGTGCTGGCGTTCCTGTTGATGCTCAACGGCTATCTTCTGTTTTTAGATTTACCGTTTTAGGATTGCTGTCTTGCAGGAGCGAGTGGGATGCGTGCGGTGTTGCAGCGCGTGACGCGCGCGAGGGTCAGCGTCGAAGGCGAGACGACGGGCGAAATCGGCGCGGGTGCGGTCGCCCTCGTCGGCATCGCACGCGACGACGCCGAGCGCGACGCGAGTTATCTTTTGGAGAAGATAGCCGCGCTGCGTATCTTCGACGACGCGGAGGGGCGGATGAATCTTTCGCTCGTGGAGACGGGCGGCGGGCTGCTCGTCGTCTCGCAGTTCACGCTCTACGGCGATGCGCGGCGCGGGCGTCGGCCCTCTTGGATTGAGGCCGCGCCGCCGGAAATGGCCGAGCCGCTCTATGAATATTTCGTCGCGCAGGCACGGCGCGTCGTCGCTCACGTGGCGACGGGAAGCTTCCGGCGGATGATGCAGGTCGAACTCGTCAACGACGGGCCGGTGACGATTCTGCTCGACAGCCGCAAGCAGTTTTAGTCGTCTCGATTAAGAGTTGCAGGAAGCTCTGTCAAGATTTTCAAATCAACGAAGCGGAGGCGATTTGTGGGAAAAAGAGTGCCGGAGATGAACGGGGAAGTGAATGGAGAGGGGCGCGCTCTCTGGCGTCGGCTTGCGATGCCGGTCGCGTGTCTCGCGCTCGTGCTCGCGCTGGCGGCGTGCGACAACGCTTTGCAGACGAAGGATGCGGACGCCGAACAGGACGCGGGGACGGCGGAGATCAAGAAGGGCGTCAAGCCCGAGCCGGACGCGGAGGCGGCGGTGCTCGAAACCGACTTCGGCGAAATCGTCATCGAGTTGTATCCGAACCTCGCGCCGAAGATGGTCGAGCGGTTCAAGAAACTGACCGCCGACGGCTACTACGACGGCACGACCTTTCATCGAATCAATCCCGGCCTCGGCATCATTCAGGGCGGCGACGCCAACTCGAAAGACGCTAACCCCGCGAACGACGGCATGGGCGGCTCGGACTATCCGGACTTGCCCGCCGAGTTCAGCGACGTGCCATACGAGCGCGGGACGGTCGGCGCGGCCCGCTCGCAGGCGGTTGATTCCGCCAATTCGCAGTTCTACATCACGCTCAAACGCCAGTCGGCCTTCGACCAGAGATACACCGTCTTCGGGCGCGTCATACGCGGCATCAACAACGCGGACATCATCAGCACCGCTCCCATCACGCCGGGCAGCGAACGCCCCGACCCCAAAGTCACGCTCAAACGCGCCACGCTCCAACCGCGCGCCAATTTTCAATAAGGAAAAAGGAAAAAGAAAATCGTGAATCGTGAATCGTAAATAGATAAAACCTGTTCTTTCTATTTACGATTCACGATTCACGTCAGCAAAAAGGTAAAAGGCAAAAGTTAAGAACGGAACGAGCCGCCCTGCTTAACTTTTGCCTTTTTAACTGCCGTGAATCGTGAATCGTAAATAGATAAAGCGTGTCCTTTCTATTTACGATTTACGATTCACGATTTACTTTTCACTTATATCGAGTCGTCTTCGGTCTTGGAGCGCGGGTCGAGTTCGTAGCGGTCGCGGTCGCGGCGGTCAATCTTGTCAATAAATTCGAGTTCTTCGTTGTCCTCGAAGTTGACGCCGACGGCGTGCGCGTTCTCCTC
>DATLMV010000017.1:0-5082 GCA_035537095.1 Pyrinomonadaceae bacterium | reverse complement strand
CCGACGAAGCGATTCTCCACCAAATCCACGCGCCCGATGCCATGCTCGCCGCCCACATGGTTCAACTGTTCCAGCAGCGCGACCGCGCCCCTCCGCTCGCCGTTCAAACTCACGGGCACGCCCTGCTCGAAACCGATCTCGACGTATTCAGCCCCAGCGCGCGCATCCTCCGGCGCTTTCGTCATCTGAAAAATATCGGCGGGAGGCTCGCGCCAAGGGTCTTCGAGGATGCCGCCCTCGTAGGAGACGTGCATCAGGTTGCGGTCGGTCGAGTAGGGCTTGGCGTGGGTCGCCGTGACGGGGATACCGTAACGCTCGGCGTAAGCGATCAAATCGCTCCGGCCCTTGAACTCCCACTCGCGCCACGGCGCGATGACCTTGATGTCCGGCTCAAGCGCGTAGTAAGTCAACTCGAAGCGCACCTGATCGTTGCCCTTGCCCGTCGCTCCGTGCGCGACCGCGTCTGCTCCCTCGCGTCGCGCAATCTCGATCTGCCGCTTCGCAATCACCGGACGCGCAAGGCTCGTGCCGAGCAGATAGACGCCCTCGTAAAGCGCGTTCGCCTTGACCGCCGTCCACACGTAGTCGTGTACGAACTCCTGTCGCAAATCCTCCACATACAGCTTCGACGCGCCGCCCGCCTCCGCCTTCTCCGCCAGCCCCGAAAGCTCGTCGCCCTGCCCCACGTCGGCGCAATAACAGACGACCTCGCACCCGTAGTGCTTCTTCAACCAATGCAGCATCACCGACGTATCCAACCCGCCCGAATACGCCAGCACGACCTTCTTTATCTCTCGCTTCGACAACTTTCCTCCTTCGGAGGACGATGGACGATGAACAAAATATTTCCGACTATCGTCTATGGTCTATCGTCCATCGTCCATCATTCAAACAGTTCCCAAATTTTCTTGATGGCCGCGCGCTGCGCTTTGCGCTCTTGCACGGCGATGAAGACCGTATCTTCGCCCGCGAGCGTCCCGACGATTTCCGGCAGCAGCGCGCGGTCAATCCTCACCGCCACCGCCGACGCGAGGCCCGATTCGCACTTCGCCACCACGATGCAATCACCCGCCGCATCGAGACTCAACAACCCCGAAAACCCTTCGCCGTTGGCCCCGCGCATCTGCGGCTGCGTGTAGTAGCCGTGCTGCTTGACGATGCCGAGTTCTTCCAAATCCCTCGAGACGCTCGACTGCGTCGCCAAGACGCCCGCGCGTTCGAGATGTGCGGTCAACTCCTGCTGCGTGCCGATCCGCCGCGCGCGGATGAGACTCAAGATTTTTGCCTGTCGTTTCTCTTTATCCATAGATTTTATGCAATTAATTTGCATAACTGTTGCATAGATGCATAAAATAGCACGTCTGATGCCTTCGTGCAAATAATTTTCGCGCGCGGAGGGCTTCCGGCAAAGTGGCTGTGCGGGCGGCGGGCGTGATAAAAAAGGGCTTGAGGAGATAAACATTGAGCGAAGAGAAGAAGCTTTGGGGCGGTCGTTTCGCGGGGGCGACGGAGGCGGGTTTCGCGTCCTTCAATCGTTCGTTCGGTTTCGACCGGCGGCTGTTCGAGGCGGACGTGCGCGGGAGTCTCGCGCATTGCGAAGGCTTGCGCGCGGCATCAGTCCTGACTGATGAAGAGGCGGCGCGCATCCGTGAAGGGTTGCAGGCAATCGCCGGGCGCGCCGCCGCCGACCCGCGCTACTTCGACGCGGACGACCGCGCTGAAGACGTGCACTCGTTCATCGAAGCGCGTCTCATCGAGTCAATCGGCGACGCGGGCCGCAAGCTGCACACGGGGCGGAGCCGCAACGATCAGGTGGCGACGGCCCTGCGGCTCTGGCTGCGCGAGGAGATTGACGCCGCGACGGCGAGCGTGCGCCGCCTGCAACGCGCGCTGCTCGACGCAGCCGAAGCGCACGCCGGAGCGTCGCTGCCCGGCTACACGCACATGCAGCGCGCGCAGCCCGTCATGTGGGCGCATTGGTGTCTCGCCTATTTCGAGATGCTGGCGCGCGACGGCGAGCGTCTGTCGGAGGTGCGCCGGCGGACTAACGTCTTGCCGCTCGGCGCGGCGGCTCTGGCGGGGACGAGCTACGCGGTAGACCGCGCGGAGGTGGCGCGCGCGCTCGGCTTCGAGGGCGTCGCGCGCAACAGTCTCGACGCCGTCAGCGACCGCGATTTCTGCGTCGAGTTTGCGAGCGCGGCGAGTCTCGTCATGGTGCACCTGTCGCGTCTCGCGGAAGACATCATCATCTATGCCACGACGGAGTTCGGTTTCGTCGAGTTGAGCGATGCGGTGGCGACGGGTTCGAGCCTGATGCCGCAGAAGAAGAACCCGGACGCGCTCGAACTCGTGCGCGGCAAGGCGGGGCGCGTCTTCGGTCACACGCTCGCGCTGCTGGCGATGCTCAAGGGGTTGCCGCTCACCTACAACAAAGACATGCAGGAGGACAAGGAGGCCGTCTTCGACGTGGCCGACACCCTGCGCGCCTCGCTCGACGTGACGGCGACCGTGCTCGCGCACATGCGTCTCGACGAAGACCGCACGCGCGAAGCGGCGACGCGCGGTTACATGAACGCGACCGAGATGGCCGACTATCTCGCGCGCAAGGGGATGCCCTTCCGCGAAGCGCACGAAACGGTCGGGCGGATGGTGCTGCGCGCCATCGAGCGCGGCCTCGAACTGCACGAACTCCCGCTCGAAGAGTTGCGCGCGTTCTCGACGCTCATCGAGGCGGACGTTTATCACGCGCTCTCGCTCGAACAGACGCTCGCCTCCAAATCGCAGACCGGCGGCACGTCGCCCGCCCGCGTCGCCGAAGCACTCGCGGCGGCGCGCGCCTCGCTTGACGAATAAACGCAAAAAATCGGAAGCACGAAAAATCCGGATGCTTCCGAAATCACAAACCGATGATTGAACGGATTCTGACGTGAGCGACTTTGAGCCGCTCCGCTCGCGTCGGACGCCCGAATTAACGCGCGTCCCCATTCAAGATGGATAAGAGGGCGTGTGAAGGGTTGTCGGGTTGAAAGGGTTGTGAGACATCTTGGCCGGACGCAACACACGCTTTACTAGTCGCTTATACAACTCGATAATCCGACAGGCTGGCCGCCCAAGTCCTTGATAGCCTCGATCACTTTTACTACCTCTCCATATTTGAAGGACGCCGGGGCACAGACGAAAACGACCTTCGAGCCTGATAACTCTTTAGTGGCAGGAGGGCCATTTCCCGCGTCCTCTCGATAGTGCTGATTTCTTCTCTCGAGAGCCTGCGCTAATTTCTCTTTCAGCAGGCTTATATCTTCGACCGTGCCGACACTCTCTTTATTCAGGAAGACTCGATGCTCCTTGTCAATCATCACAATTATATTAAAGACCGATTGTTCCGCAGCTTTCTGCACATCGTGCTTCTGTAACTCTTCCGCGACAAGCTCCTTGAACTCTCTCGGCTTCGGATTGGCACATCCAGTCAAGACAGTTAATGCGCCGAGAAACGACATCGCTGTGAGGTGTAGCTTTTTCATAGTGGCCCTTAAGAATAAGAAGTGTCGAGCCCACGTTAAGGGAGTTTTTCGCCCGTTTATTCGCCGAGATAGGCTTCTTTGATGCGGGGGTCGGCGGCGAGTTGTCTGGAGTCGCCTTCCATGACGATCTGGCCGGTCTCAAGAACGTAGGCGCGGTCGGAGTGTTTGAGCGCGGCGTGGGCGTTCTGTTCGACGAGCAGGATGGTCGTGCCTTTGCTGCGAATCTCTTCGATGGCTTCGAAGATGGTGTGAACGACGAGCGGCGCGAGTCCGAGCGAAGGCTCGTCGAGCAGGAGCAGGCGCGGGCGCGACATCAGGGCGCGCGCCATCGCCAGCATCTGCTGTTCGCCGCCGGAGAGTGTTCCGGCCTTCTGCGATTCGCGTTCCTTGAGACGCGGAAACATCTGAAAGCCGCGCTCCATATCTTCGGCAATCTCGCGTTTGTTCTTTTTGAGATACGCGCCCATCTGCAAATTTTCGCGGACGGTGAGATTAGCGAAGACGCCTCGGCCCTCCGGCGACATCGAGATGCCGCGCGCGACGAGTTGGTGCGTCGGCGTGCCGCTGATCTCCGCGCCCTCGAACGTGACGCGTCCCTCGCGCGGCGCGAGCAGTCCCGTGATGGTTCTGAGCGTCGTCGTCTTGCCCGCCCCGTTTGCGCCGATGAGCGTCACCACTTCGCCCTGCTCGACGCGCATCGAGATGCCCGTCAACGCTTTGATCGCGCCGTAATTGACCGAGATGTTTTCCAACTTCAACATAATAAAGAGTGACGAGTGACAAGTGACGAGTGACGAGCAAGAACAAGTGCTTAACTCGTCACTCGTCACTCGTCACTTCTTTAGTCTCCTAAGTAGGCTTCGATAACTTTCGGGTTGTTTCTAATCTCCTCGGGGAGTCCGAGCGCGATGGACTTGCCGTAGTCCACGACCTGTATCCGCTCGCAGACGCCCATCACGACCTTCATGTTGTGTTCGACCAAGAGAATCGTCAGGCCGAAGCGGTCGCGGATTTGTCGAATCAGTTTCAAGAGGTCGTCCTGCTCGGAGGGGTTCATCCCTGCCGCCGGTTCGTCCAGCAGCAGGAGCGAGGGGCGCGTGGCGAGCGCGCGGACGATTTCGAGCCTGCGTTGATTGCCGTAGGGCAGACTGGTTCCGCCTTCGTCGCGGAAGCGCGCGAGGTCGAAGATGGAGAGCAGTTCGAGACAGAAGTCGCGCTGCTCTTGCTCGTCGCGCTGGAAGCGCGGTGTCCGCAGGACGGCGTCGGCGAGCGTCTGCCGCGCGTGCAGGTGGCAGGCGGTCATCACGTTTTCGAGCACGGTCATGCCGGGAAAAAGTCGTATGTTCTGGAACGTGCGCGAGATGCCGCGCGAGGCAATCTCGTAGGAACGCAGGCCGTCAATCCGCTTACCTTGAAAATAGATGGGGCCGGAGGTCGGTTTATAGACGCCCGTCAGGAGATTGAAGATGGTGGTCTTGCCCGCGCCGTTGGGGCCGATGAGGCCGCCGAAGCGAATCGAGCATTTATCGGTGCTGAGGATTGCGCCGTCTTTTGTCTCGAC
>DATLMV010000016.1:0-1780 GCA_035537095.1 Pyrinomonadaceae bacterium | reverse complement strand
GTCTCCAATCAATCCTTCGTGGAGCGCGCGTGGAAATTCTCGCTCGTCGCGGGCGCGACCCTCAGCCCGTTCGACGGCTGGCTGCTGCTGCGCGGCCTGCGGACGCTCGGCCTGCGCGTCGAGCGTCACAACCGGAACGCGCTCGCGGTCGCACGCTTTTTGGAGACGCATCCGAAGGTCGGGCGCGTCCATTATCCGGGACTCGAATCGCACCCGCAGCACGCGCTGGCGCGCGAGCAGATGAGCGGCTTCACGGGCGTGATGAGCGTGGAACTGCGCGGCGGCCACGAGGCGGCGGAGCGTTTCATCAAGTCGCTGCGTCTCGCAACTCACGCGCCGAGTCTCGGCGGCTTCGACACTCTGGTCGTCCATCCGGCGGCGATGTGGAGTTCGCACGCGCCGTCCGCAGAGGGCGACGAGATGAAGTTGAGCGCGGGGCTGGTGCGGATCTCGATTGGTCTGGAAGACGAGGCCGACCTGCTGCGGGACTTCGCGCAGGCGCTCGACGTTTGAGAGCGAGAGAGGAAGGAAGGACGTTGAGAAAACTTCATTATCATCTGGTTGATGTCTTCACCGGACGCGCGTTCGGCGGAAACCAGTTGGCGGTCTTCACCAACGGTCGCGGGATTGCGTCGGAGACGATGCAGGCCATCGCCAAAGAGTTCAACATCTCGGAGACGACCTTCGTGCTGCCGCCCGAGGATGCGCGCAACGACTACCGCCTGCGTATCTTCACGCCCGCAGCCGAACTGCCCTTTGCCGGACACCCGACCATCGGCACGACCTTCGTCCTCGCGCGCGAACAGATGATCGAGCGCGGCGGCCAAGAGACGAACATCGAGACTCGCGTCGAGGCAGAGACGCACGTCGAGGCGGAGACACACATCAAGTTGGAGGAGGGCGTCGGCACGATTCCGGTCGCGGTTCGCTGGCGCGACGGCGCGCCCGTCTTCGCGCAGATGACGCAGCCCTTGCCGACCTTCGGCCCGCGTTTTGCGGACGCCTCGCTGCTCGCCGAGATGCTTTCGCTCGAACCGCGCGCGATAACCGACACGAACCTGCCTCCGGAAGTCGTCTCCTGCGGCGTGCCGTTCCTCTTCGTCCCCGTGCGCGACCTCGCGGCGATCCGCGCCGTCCGCCTGCGGATGGACATCTGGGAGCGCGCCATGGAGGGCTTCCCCGCGTCGGGCGTCTTCATCTTCACGCGCGAAGTGGAGCACGACGGCTCGCACGTTCACTCGCGCATGTTTGCCCCCGCGATGGGCATCACGGAAGACCCCGCGACGGGCGGCGCGAGCGGCCCGTTAGGTAGTTATCTCGTGCGTCATCAGGTGTTTACGGACACAGGCGGCCTCTTCGAGTGCACGAGCGAGCAGGGCATCGAGATGGGCCGACCGAGCTTCATCCACATCCGAATCGAACACGAACGGGGAGAGATACGCGCCGTCCGCGTCGGCGGGCAATGCTTCTTCATGGGCGAAGGCTTTCTGGAAGTGTGACGGAAAAGATGCGTGCCGTGCGTTTGAGATTGAACGGCGGATAGACGCCGGACGTTTGAGATTGAATAGAGGATGACGCCGGACATTTGAACTTGAACGTGAGCGTAGATGCTTGGACATTTGAACTTGAACAGCGGATAGACGCCTGACGTTTGAAGTTGAACGGAGGATGATGCTGCCGGACGTTTGAGGGTAGATGTTGTTTTAAGAGTTTGACGTGCCGGACGAAGGCGCTGCCGTGTCCCGTCGCGGCGACTGAAGAACAGTTTCAGTCGCCGCGA
>DATLMV010000015.1:0-5056 GCA_035537095.1 Pyrinomonadaceae bacterium | reverse complement strand
CCGTCCGGCGCGGGCCGCAACAAGGCGGGCTCACGCGCGGGCGCGTGTTGTTGCACGCGGCGCTCGTTCTGTTCATCGCGCTCTTGATCGTCAACGCCGCATACTATTTTCAGAGTCCCGCCATCGAGCCGACCGACGTGGCGTGGGTGAAACTGAAATCCGCGCCCGTCTTCGCGCAGATGATGTCGGGCTTCCGAATCCTTTCCCATGTCGTGCCGACATATTTTCTGTTCGGCCTCTACAACGTCGTCATCCATAACCAGTACGGGCACGCCGCATCCCTGCTCGGCATGCACAGCGACCTCGGATGGTGGTACTACTTCCCCGTCGCCTTCGCTCTGAAGACCTCGCTCCCCTTTCTCCTGCTCTCCCTCGCCGCGCTCGGTTGGATGCTTTGGAGGTTAATCTGCAAACGCGAGAAACTTTTTCTCGCGCTCGTCCTGCCGCTCGCGCTCTATCTCGCCGTCGCGCTGACGAGCCACATCAACATCGGCATCCGCCATTTTCTCCCGGTCTTCCCCTTCCTCTTCATCGCGGCGGGCGCGCTCCTCGAACGTCTCACGCAGTTCAGCGGAAAGATGCGCCTCGCGGGTCTCGTCCTCGTCGTGTTCACGCTCGGCTGGACGTGCGTCGAAGCGGCGCGCGCTTATCCCGACTACATCCCGTACATGAATCAACTCGCCGCCGCGCGCCCGCATTGGCAATACCTTTCTGACTCGAACGTCGAATGGGGCGACGATGTCAACGCGCTCGCCGCATATCTTCGCGCGCGGGGCGAGACGCGCGTCCGCGCCGCCCTCTCCGGCGGTTGGGGCACGCTCCGCTTCTTCGGCGTTGACTACATTGACATGATCGTCGCGCCCGACGTACGACTCCCCTCCACGCGCTACGTCGCCATCGGCGCGGGCTTCCTCAACGGCTCGACCGTCGCGGGCGGGGTCAAAGGGCGAGAGACGACCGCAGAGCGCACCAACTTCTTCGCACGCTACCGCACACGCCAGCCCGAAGCCGTCTTCGGCGGCTCAATCTATCTCTTTCGTGAAGAGTGAATCGTGAGAACTACGCGAAATCAAACAGGGATGGACAGGACTGGCAGGATCAGAACAAAGGGGAAAGGGGAAAAGGGGGAAGTGGAGAAAAACAGAGCACGCGGTTAGCTCTGACCTCTTTACCCTTACACCTTTCCCCCTTTCACCTTTTTCCCCTGTCCTCTTTTCATCCTGCCAATCCTGTCTATCCCTGTTAATTTTTCCGGTAGTTTTCCGAGATGCTCTAAGGCTGTTTGGCCGCCCCCCGCAAGGCTTCCTCATAGACATCCAACGTGAGGCGCGCGGTGCGTTCCCATGTGAACTGTGATGCTCGTTGTTGTCCGGCGGAGGCGAGGCGTGCACGCTCGTCGGGGTTGTCAATCAGGTCGAGGATGGCGCGCGTGAGGGCGTCGGCGTGGGTGGGGGGAAAGAGGCGGGCGGTGTCGCCGAGGGATTCGCGGAGGGCGGGGATGTCGCCGCAGATGACGGGCGCGGCGCAGGCGGCGGCTTCGAGCGGGGGCAGGCCGAAGCCTTCGTAGAGCGACGGATAGACGAAGGCGAGACACGACGAATAGAGCGCGCAGAGATCGCGTTCGGAGAGATAGCCTGTGAAGTGAATTTGACCGCGCGCGGGCGAAGCCGAGACGCGTGCGTGGAGTTCGTCTGTCAGCCAGCCGGTTGCGCCCGCGATGACGAGTTGGAGACGGGAGAGCGCGGGAGCGTGTCGCAGCAGTTCGTCGAAGGCGCGGACGAGCGTGAGCAGGTTCTTGCGCGGCTCGACGGTTCCGACGGCGAGCAGGAAGTCGCCTTCGACATTGAGACGCGCCCTCGTCTCGCCCGTTTCGGCGCGCGAGAGCGGGCGAAAGATGCGGCGCGGCGCTTCCGCGACCGCCACGACCTTCGAGGGACTCACACGCAGATGCTCGCAGACTTCGCGGCGGACGCTTTCGGTGGGCGTGATAATCATGGTCGCCGCCCGCGCCATCAGCGGCAGGCGGCGGCGCGCGCGCCGGACTCTGCGCGCTTCGTGCGTCGCGGGATGAAGCAGGAGCGAGAGGTCGTGGATGGTGAGCACGGTCGGGCAGGGTTTCCAGAGCGGCACGTCGTAGTTTGTGCCGTGAAAGAGACTGAGCCGACGGCGGCGGATGTATGCGGGCAGGCCGATTGACCACCAATGCTTGCGGATGAAGCCGACCGAGATACGCGCGGCGCGCAGGTTGGGCGGCAGCGGCGGTTCGTTTTCGTTTTGGAGTCGGAAGGGCGGGTAGGACGAAGGATAGTCGAGTTCAAACTCGTGCGCGGGAGCAAGAAGCGCGAGCGCGCGTGCTAGTTCGAATGTGTAATGACCGACGCCGGTGCGTGTTTCGGTGAGCGGGAGGGCGTCGAGGCCAAAGAGCAGGGATGAAGGATGAGGGATGAGGGATGAACTAAAAATCTGGAGTCTGGAATTAACACTCAAAGCTGTTTTTCCGGCTTGAGACTCCAGACTCCAGATTTTAGTTTTGACTATTCACCGCCGTCTCTCTTACTTAATCCTGATGCGCGGGGCGGTGGCTTCGGGGCGGCTGGTGGCAATCTGGCCGCCGACGATGGTTTGGACGACTATCGTCGAATCACCCGCTCCGGCGAGTTCGGGCGGGAGGCGGACGATGATCTGGTCGAAGCCGCTGGTGCGCGAAGGCCCGACGGAGACGATGGCCGTGCCCGAGAGCGACGCTTGCTTCGCGCCGTTGATGACGACCGTGACCTGTCCCGGCAAGACGTTGCGGACGCCCGTCAACATAATCAAAAGCTCGGTCGGCACGGTCTCGTTGCCCGAGCCGTCGGCCTTCGGTCTCTCGGTCGTGACGGGGAAACCGTCCGGCGGTTCGGGCGTGGCGGCGAGCGGGTTCGTGACGTTGAAGACGATGGCGCGTCCGCCGGGGCCGTTAGTGGTGGTCAGCAGGTCGGGTTGCGCCGCCTTGACGACGAGCGAGCCGCGGATGACCGCGCCGTTGTTGTTGACGACGACCGGATAGGCCAAGTCCGACGCTCTCAGCCCGACGGGGACGACGAAGTTGATCTGGTTCATCCCGACGAAATAGAGACCGGCGGCGGCGTTGCCAATCGCCACCGAGACGCCGTTGAGTTCGATGGGCAGAGGCGGTCGGCGCAGGTTCTCCTGCGCGTTGTTCTGGCTCACCTGACGGTCGGACGGCGCGAGCGTGACGGTCGTGGCGCGGGCGATGGCGAGCATGCCGGGCGCGAGGCCGGTGACGGCGTCGTCGGGGTTCGGGCTCGGCAGAGGCGTGGCGACGGGGCGCACGCTCGCGCCCGTGAAGAACGAGAGCGGCGAAGCGGCGACGGGCGACGGCGCGGGCGCGGGCGTCTCGCTGGTCGCGGGCGGCACGAGCATGTAGAAGGCTTCGGCCAGATTGCCGCCCGCTTCGCTGTTGCCGCCGCCGAGTTCCGTCCGGTACGAGAAGGCGATGCGGCGCGTCGTCTCGGAGGGGAAAGGCGCGGTGTCGGAGATGAAGTTGGCGAGCGGGACGTTGGTCAGGCGCGTGAAGCTGTTGGGCGAAGCGACGGGCGACGAGAAGATTTGCGTGCGGCGGTCGTTGGGGCCGGTTCCGGCGTTGAGCCCGTCGGTGTCGGATGTCGGGGCGGTTCCGTCGGCGCGGAAGTTGAGCGCGGAGGCGAAGACGATGGTCGAGCTATCGCCGGTAAACGTGGGAAAGCGCAGCACGTCGCCGAAGCCGGAGGTGGCGCGCGGGCCGACCTTCGTCAGCGTGTTGGCGGCGACGTTGTAGAGATAGATGGCGAGAAAGTTTGTCAGCGCGCCGTTGGTCGTGCCGTTGGCGTTGAGTTCGGCGCGCGTCTCAAAGAGTAAAAACTGGCCGTTGCGGCTCAGGCGGCGACCGAAGCTGAAGGCGTTGATGGTCGAACCCGTCGTGGTATCGGTCGGCGTGCGCGTCACCTGTCGCAGGTTGGAGATGTCCGTGCCGTTGAAGTTGGCGATGTAGATTTCGCCGTTGCCTTTGTCGGCGGTCGCTTCCGCCGGACTGATGGCGAAATCGGCGGTGGAGAAGAAGGCGATGGTCTGGCCGTCGCCGGAGAGCGACGGGTTCGCGCTGAAGACGAGATTGATGGCCGAGTTCGCGGGGTTGGCGGTCTGCGTCAGTTGGGAGAAGGAGTTGGCGGTGCGATTGTAGACGAAAATCTCGGCGTTCAAGTCGGCGTTCGAGCGCGAGTTGACGTTCGTGATATTGCGCGACGAGACGAAGGCGACGATGGAGGCATCGTCGTTGACTGCCGGGAAACGGTTGTCGTCGGCGGAACTGGCCGAGATGGTGGTCGTGCCCGCGACGGGCAGAAAACTGGCGGGCGTGCGCGTGATGCGCGTGATCGTGCCAGCCGCGAGGTTCGTGCCCGCGACCTCCGCGCCGCTCGTCAAATCGGCGTCGGCGACATCGGGAATCCGGTACATGAAAAGTTCCTGATTGCCGTCGGCCTTGAGCGCGTCTTTGAAGTTGTTGCCGTTGAAATTCTTCGGCGTGGCGGAAGCGTCCGCGTCCACGTAGGCGTTCGAACTGAACACAATCCACTTCCCGTCGTAGCTGATGACGGGGCGGTTGTTCGTGACCTCCACTTCGATGTTCGTGTTGTCGGTCGCCGAGGTGGTCAGAACCTTGAGCGCGTGTTTGGTGTTGGTGATCTGAAAGAGGCGGCGCTGCGCGTAGTCGAAGAGAAAAATCTCGCGGTTGCCGTCGGCGTTATTCGGCTCGACGGTGGTCGGGTTGGCCGGGTCGGAGGGCGCGAGATTGCCGGTTGATTCGATGACGACGAAACGACCGTTGCCGCTGATGCCGTAGGCAAACGAGTTGAGGTTGTTGGCCGAGGTGATCTGCGCGACGAAGGAGTCGGGCGTCGGGCTCGCGGTTTGCGCCTGCACCGAGATAAATGCGCTGAGAATAAAGAGGAGCGACACGGCGACGGTCGCTGTAGTCCCGCGCGCGCTCGACAGACGAAAAGCTTGCTTCACAAAAAAC
>DATLMV010000014.1:0-10544 GCA_035537095.1 Pyrinomonadaceae bacterium | reverse complement strand
CCTCCGGCTCGGATCGCGCGGCGCGTCCTCTTTGGTTCGCTTGTTGGCTTCGTCTGCCATCCGTCTCTCCTCCGCGAGAAGTGCTTTCTCACGCAAACTCGATTAGGCCCCGGCCCTCTACGGTTGGGCGAAAGATTTTCGTTTGAAGTATGATTGTCAAGAACTGAAACGGCGATGCCCGAGAGCATAACATCTCGCAGTTTGCGCCGAAAGAGTCGAGTTGTAAAAGAAAATTTACAAGCGCGATTCCAGACAGATTCGAGGTGCAAGATTTTGACCGACCCCGCAGAGAAACAGCGCACGCGCAAAATCATCCGGCTGCTCAAACGCGAGTACCCCGAAGCGCGTTGCTCGCTTGACCACTCGAACCCGCTCGAACTCTTGGTCGCCACCATCCTCTCGGCGCAATGCACGGACGAACGCGTCAATCTCGTCACCGTCGGCCTCTTTCGCAAATACCGCGACGCCGCCGACTACGCCGAGTCCGCGCCCGCCGAACTCGAAAACGACATCCGCCCGACCGGCTTCTTCCGCAACAAGGCGCGCGCCATTCAGGGCGCGTGCCGCATCATCCACGAACAGCACGGCGGGCGCGTGCCGGAAACGGTCGAAGCCCTGCTCGCGCTCCCCGGCGTCGCACGCAAGACGGCCAACGTCGTCCTCGGCAACGCGTTCGGGATAGCCTCCGGCGTCGTCGTAGATACCCACGTCGCGCGTCTCACCACACGGCTCGGCCTCACCCAACACGCGCAACCCGAAAAGATCGAACAAGACCTCATCGCGCTCGTCCCCGAAAGCGACTGGATAATCTTCTCCCATCTCCTCATCGCACACGGCAGGCGCATCTGCAAAGCCCGCAAACCCCTCTGCGCCGAATGCCTCCTCGAACCCCTCTGCCCTTCGTCCTACCTTAAAACCGGCGTCGTTCCCGCTTAGAAATTCACAGGATAAAAGAATGGAAGGGGACAGGGGTAAATGGTCAAAGGGGTAAAAGGGCAACTATCTATCTTGAGTCCTTTCGTCCTTTAACCGTTTCCCCTTTCCCCCTTTCCCCCTTTCCCCTTATCTTTTTCATACGGTCTATCCTGTTAAATCCCGGCTGCCGGAAAACTTTGGAACTTTCGCCGCTTGACAGCGTAATGCAGATTGTGACCAAAATACGAATCCGGTCATCAGTCAGGAAGAAAGTGTGTGATGCGTAATATCGCCGTTCGTGAAGACATCCGCGACATGATTCTGGAGGCCGCCGACCGCCTGCTGGCGCGCTACGGCTACCGGAAGATGACGATGGAGGATGTCGCGCAGGAGGTCGGCATCGGGAAGGGCACGATTTACCTGCATTTCAGCAGCAAGGAAGAGTTGGCCCTCTCACACATTGACCGCATCGTCGAGCATCTGCAAGAACGTCTCCGGGCCATCGCGCGTTCGGACGCGTCGGTCGCCGTGCGCCTGCGACTGATGCTGCTGGCGCGCGTTCTCTACAGGTTCGACAGCGTGCAGCACTACACGCAGAGCATCAACGACGTGCTCTCCGCCCTGCGTCCCGCGCTGCTCGCGCGCCGCGAGCATTATTTCGCCGAAGAGGCGCGCATCTTCGCGGAGGTGCTGGCGGAAGGAAAAAAAGAGGGAACTTTCGCCTGTGCCGATGTGAATGCAACGGCGAACACGCTTTTGCTTGCGACCAACTCTCTCTTGCCCTACAGCCTCAGCACGCGTGAACTCGGCGAGCGCGAAGACATCAAAGAGAAGGCCACGCGCATCGCCGACCTGCTGCTCGTCGGGCTACTCAGACGCGAGCGCAAGCCGGATGTCCGGCTCAAACTTGCCACCGAAACACGCAGACGCACAGACAAAAAATGAGATCAGCACGGCGGTCTATTCGCCTGCTTCCTCTGTGCGTCGCGTCGGCGATTTAAGAACGTGTTCTTGGTCGCTATCTAACATTTGATAGTCCCTCCGGGAGTCACAAGGAGAAACGAAATGCGGAAGTTGAACAGTATCTTTGCCCTCGCCGTCGCGGCGTTCGCGCTCGTGAGCGCGCAGCACGTCCTCGCGCAAGGGCCGCCCAACCAGCCGGACATGACGATTGACGCGGCGACGCGCAGGCAGGTTATCGAGGGCGTCTTGAAGCGTCTGAACGATTCCTACGTCTTCCCCGAAGTCGCCAAGAAGATGGAGACGGCGATTCGCGCGCGCGTCGAGAATAAGGAGTATGAACAGATGACGAGCGCGAGCGCGTTTGCGCAGTCGCTCACCGCGCACTTGCAGGAGGTCAGCCGCGACAAGCACCTGCGCGTGCGCTACTCGGCGGATGCCATCCCCGTCCGCGACGAGAAAGAGCGCGAGCCGTCGGTGGAGGAACGCGAGCGTTTCCGGCGTTTCGGCCAGCGCATCAACTACGGCTTCGAGCGCGTCGAACGTCTGCCCGGTAACGTCGGCTATCTCGACTTTCGCGGCTTCTTCGACCCGGAAGGCGGCGCGGAAACGGTCGCGGCGGCCATGAGCTTCGTCAGCAACACCGACGCCCTCATCATTGACATGCGCAAGAACGGCGGCGGCGATCCCCGGATGGTCGCGCTCGTCTGCTCGTATCTCTTCGGCAGCGAACCCGTCCATCTCAACAGCCTCTACTGGCGCGAAGGCAATCGCACCGAGGAGTTCTGGACGCACAAGACGGTCTCCGGCAAACGCTACGAGAACAAAGACGTGTACGTCCTGACGAGCAACCACACCTTCTCCGGCGCTGAGGAGTTCTCGAACAACCTCAAGACGCTGAAGCGCGCCACCATCATCGGCGAAACCACCGGCGGCGGGGCGCACCCCGGCGACAGCTTCCGCATCGCCGAGCACTTCGGGATGTTCGTCCCGACGGGCCGCGCCATCAGTCCCATCACCAAAACCAACTGGGAGGGCACGGGCGTCAAACCCGACATCGAAACGCCCGCCGACCATGCCCTCAAAACCGCGCACCTGCTGGCCGTCCAGAAAGCCGTCGAGAAGACGACCGACGAGCGTCTCAAGGGCGACCTCAAGCGGCTCGGCGAAAACCTGCAAAAGGAGCTCGACGAACTGAAGAAGAACCAGAAGACCTCCGCCGGAAAATAGACGCCACGGCGAGCAGCAAAAAACGCTCGCGTCCTCTAGGAGACGCGAGCGCGCAAGTGGTCGAACAGATGACGACCGGCCCACACGCGTGTGCCGGTCGTCATCTTTTTTTCGGGCGCACGGGCTCGCCGGATAAACGTCAAAACAGAAATCTTCTCTGGCCGCCGGTTGATGAAGAACACGCTTACCGAATGTTGAAAGCGCGGGCCGATGACCTGTCTTGACGATATTTTCGGGCGGCGCGCGCGTATTTGAAAAAGTTGCTGTGAACTAAAACTCGCTTTGGGCTATCATGCGCGTGTCGTTTAGACTTCCTGTTTTTCAGTCGCAGCCGAATCCGCCTGTTAAGGAGAATCATCTCTCGTGTCCGAGTCGCGCCCCGTCACCATGCTCTGTATCTCGACGTTTGAAAAGGGTCAGGAGTTCATGCGCGAGTGCAAGCGTCAGGGCTGCCGCACGCTTTTGCTGACGGTCGAGACGCTCAGGGACGCCGACTGGCCGCGCGAATCCCTCGACGACATCTTCTACATGCCGCAAGACTTCGTGCGCGAGGATTTGATCAAGGGCGCGAGCTACCTCGCGCGCACGCAGCGGTTCGACCGCATCGTCCCGCTCGACGATTTCGACGTGGAAACAGCCGCCGCCCTGCGCGAGCACCTGCGCATCCCCGGCATGGGCGACACGACCGCGCGCTATTTCCGCGACAAACTGGCGATGCGCGTCAAAGCGAGAGATCACGACATCCTCGTGCCGGAGTTCGTGCACGTCCTCAATTACGACGCGCTGCGCGAATACATGCGCTGCGTCGCGCCGCCGTGGGTGCTCAAGCCGCGCTCGGAGGCTTCGGCCATCGGCATCAAAAAGGTCAACTCCGAACCCGAACTCTGGCCGCTGCTCGACGCGCTCGGCGACCGCCAGAGTTTCTATCTCCTTGAGCAGTACATCGCGGGCGACATCTATCATATTGATTCCATCGTCGCGGGGCGCGAGGTCGTCTTCTCCGCCGTGCACAAGTACGGGCAGCCGCCGATGGACGTGGCGCACGAGGGCGGCGTCTTCATGACGCGCACCGTCTCGCGCCAATCGGCGGACGCGCAGGCTCTCGAAGCGCACAATCGCCGGCTCCTCCACACGCTCGGACTCGCGCGCGGCGTCACCCACACCGAGTTCATCAAGGGGCGCGACGACGGGCGTTTCTATTTTCTGGAAACCGCTTCGCGCGTCGGCGGCGCAAACATCGCCGAAGTCATCGAAGCCGCCACCGGCATCAACCTCTGGGCCGAGTGGGCGAAGATCGAGATCGCAGGCGAACACGGCAGATACCAACTCCCGCCGCACCGCGACGACTACGCTGGAATAGTCATCTCTCTCGCACGGCAGGAATGTCCCGACACCTCCGCGTACCACGACCCCGAAATCGTCTGGCGTCTCAACAAACATCATCACGTCGGCCTCCTCGTCGCCTCCCAAGACCCCGCCCGCGTCGAAGACCTGCTCCAACAGTACATCCGCCGCTTCTACACAGACTTCTTCGCCGTCCAACCGCTACCGGAAAGACCGACGAGCTAAACCGCGCGCTGAAAAACTTGAGCCGGACGACGCCTAAAGAAAGACCCGCTCAGGGAACAACGGCAACCAATCGCTCAAACATATTGTCCGGCGGCGTAAGCGGAGGCCCATGCCCATTGGAAGTTGTGGCCGCCGAGATGACCTGTGACATCTACGACTTCGCCGATGAAGTGGAGGCCGGGGACTTTGTTGGCTTCCATCGTTTTGGACGAGAGTTCGGAGGTGTCAATGCCGCCGAGGGTGACTTCGGCTTTGTTGAAGCCTTCCGTGCCGGAGGGCATGACGTGCCAGTCGTGGAGGCGCGCGGCGATCTCTTCGAGTTGGCGCGGGGAGTATTGTTTGAGCGGGCGTGATGGGGCGTAGAGGTCGCACCACGTCTGGGCGAAGCGTTTGGGGAGATGACGGCTGAGAAGCGTCGAGAGTTCGAGGTTTGTGTCGCGTGCGGCGCGGAGTTCGGTGCGGATGTCTGTGTCGGGAAGAAGGTTGAGGCGGATGCTCTGGCCGCGCGTCCAGTAGGATGAGATTTGGAGGATGGCGGGGCCGCTCAAGCCTCGATGGGTGATGAGGATGTTCTCTTCAAAGCGCGCGCCGTCGCAAGCGGCGACCGCAGGGACGGAGACGCCGCTCAGGGGTTGAAAAGCGTCGAGGTCGGCGGGCGAGAGCGTGAGCGGGACGAGGGCGGGGCGGGGCGTCTGAATCTTGAGATTGAAGCGGCGGGCGAGACGATAACCGAAGTCGGTCGCGCCGATTTTGGGGATGGAGAGCCCGCCCGTGGCGACGACGAGCGACGCGCACGTGAATGCGCCCTGATTCGTCTGGATGTTGAATGAGTCGTCTTTGCTGACATCGGAGACCTGACAGTTGAGACGAATCTCGACGCCCGCGCGTTCGCATTCGTCGAGCAGCATCTCGTTGATGCGACGCGCGCTCACGTCGCAGAAAAGTTGGCCTAGTTTCTTTTCGTGAAAGGGGATGCGGTGGCGTTCGACGAGTGCGACGAAATCGGCGGGCGTGTAGCGCGCGAGCGCGGAGCGTGCGAAGTTGGGGTTGGCGGAGAGAAAATTTTCGTGCGTCGTGTAGAGATTGGTGAAGTTGCAGCGACCGCCGCCGGAGATGGCGATTTTCTTGCCGACGCTGCCCGCGTGTTCCAAGACGACGACCGAACGCCCGCGTTTGCCCGCCTCGACGGCGCAGAACAGACCCGCCGCGCCCGCGCCGATGATGACGACATCTTTCTTCATGTGAAACTTATGAGCGTTCGGTGAAAAGCGGAACGCTTATCGGAAACTCTCGCCGCGTAAATATCGAAAACGGATACTTAATTTCCTGCCTGCTCTTTTTGCTTATCGAGAATCGGACGAAGATATTTGTAAACCGTTTCGGCGACGATGCGCGTACCTTCTTGGTTGGGATGGATGCCGTCGGGCTGGTTGAGCGATTCCTGTCCGGCGACGCCTTCGAGGAAGAAGGGGATCAGCGCGACGTTGTGTTCGCGCGCGAGCGTCTGAAAGAGTTCGCCTATCTCCCGTTCGTAGCGCGCGCCCGCAGAGGTGGGCGTGTACATCCCCGCGAGCAGCACTTCCGCGCCGCGCGCTTGGGTGCGCTCGATGATGCCGGAGAGGTTCTTTCGTGTTTCGGAGACAGGCTGGCCGCGCAGGAAATCGTTCGCGCCGAGTTCGAGAATGACGACGCGCACGTCGCCCTGTTCGAGCGACCAGTCAATGCGACGCAGGCCGGTCGCCGAAGTGTCGCCCGAAGCTCCGGCGTTGACCACTTCGTACTTGTAGCCGTCGGCGTCAAGCTTTTTTTGCAGCAGCGCCGGATAGCTCTCGGCTGCCGAAAGTCCGAGCCCGGCGGTCAGGCTGTCGCCGAAGGCGATAATCTTCGGTAAACTCTGCGCGGGGCTCGAAGCAACTTGCGGCGCGGGCGAAGCGTCCGAAGTTGGTTGCACGGAAGTTGAAGTGTTGGTGTTGCCGCCGCCGCAGCCGACGAGCGCGGGCGCGACGCAGAGAAGAAGGGCATAGAGAAAAAGTTTCATGATCGAATTATACAAGGTTTCAAAGACGGTGTTGTCCGGAACGGAACGACTGACGATTCTACACGAGTTGGATTTGACAATTCCTGACGGGCAGTTTGTCTCCATCATCGGGCCTTCGGGTTCGGGTAAATCAACGCTGCTCGGACTCGTCGCCGGACTCGACGCGCCGACCGCCGGACGTATCCTCATTGACGGCGAGGAGATAACCGCGATGAGCGAAGATGCGCTCGCCGTCCTGCGGAGCCGGAAAATCGGCTTCATCTTTCAATCTTTTCACCTGATTCCGTCGCTGACCGCGTTTGAGAACATTCTCATCCCGATGGAGATTGCGGGCCTGCGCGATGCGCCCGCGCGTGCGCGACGCCTGCTCGAAGACGTGGAACTGATGCCGCGCGCGCATCATTATCCTTCGCAACTCTCCGGCGGCGAACAACAACGCGCCGCCATCGCGCGCGCCTTCGCCAACGACCCTTCTATCTTGCTGGCCGACGAGCCGACCGGAAATCTCGATTCGAGAAACGGCGCGCACGTCTTCGACCTGATGCTCGAACTCAACCGCAAGCGCGGCGCAACGCTCGTCCTCGTCACGCACGACCGCCAACTCGCCAGCCGCGCCGAACGCCGCATCTCTCTCGGCGACGGTCGCGTCGTCGGCGACCATCCGGGGAGCGCGGCGGAAGTTCTGGAAGCGAGCGCGACGGAGTTCGACGCCGACGAAGTTTTACAACCTGCACAATAGAAGAAGTAAATCGTGAATCGTAAATCGTGAATAGAGGTGTGATTCAGCGAGTATCTATTTACGATTTACGATTCACGATTTACTAGCCAATTTGAAGTGAGTGCTGGTGGAGGCGATATTGTTTTGAGATTCATCTTGCAAATGGCGGGGCGCGAGTTGCGTTCGTCTTGGCGGCGTCTGCTGTTCTTCTTTCTGTGCATCGGCATCGGCGTCGGTTCAATCGTCGCGCTGCGTTCGACGATTCGCAATCTGAATACGTCGGTGACGAACGAGGCGCGGCAAATCCTGACCGCCGACGTGCAGATTGATTCGACGCGCCCGTGGACGCCGGAGACGCTCGAAGCCATCCGGCGCATCGCGCAGACGCCGCAGGTCGAAGCGCAGACCGAGACCATCGAAGCCTCGACGATGCTGCGCCCCGTTGATGCGGAGCGCGAGGGCGTCTTGATGGTCGAACTCAAGGGCGTCGAACAGGCGTTTCCGCTCGTCGGCGAGTTCAAACTGGCGGACGACAGAGCCTTCAACTTCTCTCTGCTCGAACGCAACGGCGCAATCGTCGCGCCGCTGGTGCTCGAACGCCTGCGCTTGAAGGTCGGCGATGAAGTAAAAATCGGCGACGCGGTTTTCCAGATTCGCGGCGTGATAAATCGGGAGCCGGGCGGCGGGAGCGGGTTTCGTCTGGGGCCGCGCGTGCTGGTCGAGCGCGCGTCTTTGGAGGCGGCGGGGCTGACGGGTTTCGGCAGCCGCGCGCGTCGAAAGATTCTGCTGCGAACACGCGAAGGGGAAGTCGAAACTCTCGTCCGCCAACTGCGCGACGGGTTGAAGAACAACCTCGTCAGCGTGCGTTCTTACAGGGAATCGCAGGAGAACCTGAGCGAGTCGTTCGGGCGCGCGGAGAACTATCTTTCGCTGACGGGAATGGTCGTCCTAGTGCTCGGCGGCATCGGCGTGTCGAGCGTGACGCGTGTCTTCATCGAGCAGAAGCGCAAGGCCATCGCCGTCTTGAAGTGCGTCGGCGGGACTGGGCGGCAGATCACCGCCGTCTATCTCACACAGGTGCTCACGCTCGGGCTGGCGGGCAGCTTGCTCGGCGTCGCGCTGGCGAAGCTCGCGCTCGTGTTTGTCGAGCGCAACTTCGCCGCGAGCCTGCCGCCGAACATGAGCTACAGTTTGACGGAGGGCGCGATGGGGCAGGGCATCGGTCTCGGGCTGCTCATCTCCGTGCTCTTCTCGGCGCTGCCGCTCCTGCGGATTCGTCACATCAAACCCGCGATGCTTTTGCGCGACGAAGCGGGCGCGGGCGGCATGCGAAAGCGTCTCGACCCTTTGCGTCTGTTGACGGGCGCGCTCGTCGTCGCCGGTCTCGTCTGGCTCTCGACGTGGCAGGCGGGAAGTCTCAAAGTCGGCGCATATTTTCTCGCGGGGCTCGCCGCGACGGCGGGCGTGCTCTACGTCGCCGCGCTACTGTTGACGCTCCTGATGCGTCGTGCGCGACACATCCGCTCGTTCGCCCTGCGACAGGCGGTCAACAGCCTCTATCGCCCGAACAACCAGACGCGCGTCATCATCCTCGCCGTCGGGCTCGGCGCGTTCCTCGTCTTGACCGTGCACTCGCTGCAATCGAACCTGCTCGACGAGTTCGACATCGCGCGGCGCGGCAACCTGCCGAACATGTTTCTGATTGACATTCAGAAAGACCAGCAACAGGGCGTCGCGGAAATCATCGAACAGGCGACGGGCACGCCCCCGCAGTTGATTCCGACGGTGCGGACGCGCATCTATGCGATTAACAATCGTGAGATTGATCTCGAACAGAAGGAGTTGAGAAGCGAGCGCGGGATGCTCGGGCGAGAATATGTCGTCACGTATCGCCCGCAGTTGGAAGCCAACGAAACAATCGTCGCGGGAAAATTTTGGGACGCCGCGCCTTCCGCAGAGCCGGAAGTCTCGATTGAAGAGGGCATGCGCGGCCTCGCCGGACTCGACGTGGGCGGCACTATCACCTTCGACATCCTCGGCAGAAAACTGAACGCGCGCGTCACCAGCGTCCGCCGCGTTGACTGGCGCAACTCGCGCACGGGCTTCCTCGTCCTCTTTCGTCCGGGCGCGTTGGAATCCGCGCCGCAAACCTTCATCGGCCCCATCAACGGCCCTGTGGGCGAGCCCGCGCGCTCCCGTTTTCAACGAGCGCTGCTCGACCGTTATCCCAACATCTCCGTGATAGATGTCGCCGACATCGTGCAGAGCGTCAGCCGCATCCTCTCGAACATCACGCTCGCCGTCTCCTTCATCGGCGGCTTCGTACTTTTGAGCGGCGTCCTGATTCTCGTCGGGTCAATCGCCATGACCAAGTTTCAACGCATCTACGAATCGGCCATCCTCAAAACGCTCGGCGCGAAACGCCGGATACTCCTGACCATCATGCTCGCCGAATACGGACTGCTCGGCCTCGTCGCCGGACTCATCGGCGCGCTCGCCGCCCTCGCCCTCTCCTACGCCATCGCCCGCTTCGTCTTTGAAATCCCTTGGACGTTCAATCCCGCACACACCGCGACGGGAATCATCTCCACCATCGCGCTCGTCGTCGCCGTCGGCACGCTCTCAAGCTTCGACGTGCTCACACGCAAACCCTTAGCGATTCTCCGCGCGCAATGATTGAAGAACTGTTGAAGTGTGCGCGGTTGAAATGTGCGACGGTCGTCCGGTTCAGATTCAAAATAGGCTCGACGCCGTCACAGCTTTTGCAACGCCTGTAAATCCGGTTCGACCCAACGGGCGCGCGCCTCTGCGGAGAACAGTCGGGCGCGGCTGTAATATTCGAGCGGGAGATCGCTGCGGCAGTAGCGGAGCAGGAGATTGTTGGCGAGCGTGACGAGCGTCGAGTCAGCGTGTGCGGCTTCGGCGAGGTAGCGGCGGACGATGTGTATCCAGAAGAGTGTGATGGTTTCGTGGTAGCCGCCGGTGGGAGTTGTCTCGACGCCGTGCGCGTCGTTGTAGCGTTTGATTCCCGCGCGGATAATCTCGATAGCCTCTTCGGGCGGATGACGCAGGAGATACCAGAGGGCGACGGAGAGGTGCGCCGCGTGCGTCCAA
>DATLMV010000013.1:0-6624 GCA_035537095.1 Pyrinomonadaceae bacterium | reverse complement strand
CAGTGACGGGTGGAGCGTCGGGGTGATGGTCAGAGAGTTGGCTTCACTTTATGAAGCGTATGCTTCGGGCAAGGATAAATCTCCGCTCGAAGAGTTAGAGATTCAGTATGCTGATTACGCTCTGTGGCAGAGGGAGCATTTGACGGGAGGAGTTTTAGATAATCAACTGGATTACTGGCGCGAGCAGTTGAGCGGCGACTTGCCCGTCCTTCAGTTGCCGTCGGAGAAACCGAGATCAATTGCCGGAGGGTTTCGCGCCGGGACACAAACTTTCGTCCTGCCGGGAAAACTCCTTGACGAATTAAAAGCCCTTTCGCTCGAAGAAGACGCGACGCTCTTCATGACGCTGATATCTGCCTTCAAGGTTCTGCTGTGGAGATACAGCGGGCAGACGGATTTGACGGTCGGCACGCCCATCGCCGGACGCACCCGAGCAGAGACCGAACCTTTAATCGGCTTCTTCGTCAACACGCTTGTGTTGCGCACGCGGCTCGAAGCGGGGATGAGTTTCCGGGAGTTGTTGGAGCGGGAGAGGGAAGTCTGTTTAGGAGCATACGCGCATCAGGATGTTCCGTTCGAGAGATTGGTCGAGGAGTTGCAGCCGGAAAGAAGTCTCAGCCATACGCCTCTCTTTCAAGTCATGTTCGCCTTGCAGAACGCGCCCGCGCCCGTCATCGAGCTTTCGGGATTGAAGTTGAGCCTTCTGGAATCCGACACGGGCGCGGCCCAGTTCGATTTGACGCTTGAGATGTCCGAAACCGCGGACGGGTTGAGAGGCTTGTTGCTCTACAACGCGGAGTTGTTCGAGGCCGGGGCGATGGCTCGCATGGCCGAACACTTCCGAACCTTGCTCGAATCCGTCGCCGCGAATCCCTGCGCGCGCATTTCGCAACTGCCCCTTTTGACCGCCGACGAGGCGCGACAACAACTCTCCGAGTGGAACGCGACCGACGCCCGTTACCCGAGAGACGCATGCGTCCACGAACTGTTCGAGAGGCGCGCCGGGGAGACGCCGGACGCGGTGGCGCTTCGTTTCGATGGGGGGCAACTGACCTACGCGGAGCTGAACCGGCGCGCGAACAAATTGGCCCGCCGCTTGAAGAATCTGGGCATCGGCGATGAAGCGCGCGTCGGCGTTTTGTTGGAACGCTCGCCCGAGATGGTCGTCGCGCTCGTCGGGATTC
Organism: Pyrinomonadaceae bacterium; assembly: GCA_035537095.1. Classification (GTDB taxonomy): domain Bacteria; phylum Acidobacteriota; class Blastocatellia; order Pyrinomonadales; family Pyrinomonadaceae; genus DASWNP01. The sequence continues at coordinate 5,440 of DATLMV010000013.1, read as the reverse complement.
TGAAGGCCGGGGGCTGTTACGTCCCGCTCGATTCGCAGTACCCGCGCGAACGCCTTCGCTTCATGGCGGAGGACGCGCAGGTCTCCGTCCTGCTCACACAAAAGCGTTCGAGCGAAGACGTGCGGATTGACGGGGCGCGCCTGTTGTTGATGGACGAAGATTGGCCCGCCGTCGAGCGCGAGAGCGGAGAGAATTTTCCGTCGAGAGTTTCAGCCGATAACCTCGCGTATGTGATGTACACGTCGGGTTCGACCGGCAGACCGAAAGGAACCGGCATCACGCACCGCGCCATCTCTCGCCTGGTCATCAACACGAATTACATTCAACTCAATGCAGCAGACCGCATCGCGCAGGTCTCCAACACTTCATTCGACGCGGCCACCTTCGAGATTTGGGGCGCGCTTCTGCACGGCGCACAATTCGTCATCATCGACAGAAACGTCACGCTCTCGCCCGAAGAGTTTGCCGCGAAGCTCGCCGACGAGCGCATTAGCGCGATGTTTTTGACAACCGCGCTCTTCAACCAGTTGGCCGCTTCCGTGCCGGGCGCGTTCAAGACGCTGCGTTACGTTCTGGCGGGAGGCGAGGTGGGCGACCCGTCGAGTTTCCGCAGGGTTCTGGAACACGGCGCGCCCGCGCACCTTCTGAACGTCTACGGGCCGACGGAGAGCACGACCTTCGCGACCGCCGAGGAAATCGAGGCGGTCGACGCGGGCGCGGTGACGCTTCCCATCGGACGTCCCATCGCGAACACGCGCGCCTACATCCTCGACCAGGAGATGAGCATCGTGCCCGTCGGAGTCAGCGGGGAAATCTACATCGGCGGCGACGGCCTCGCCCGCGGATACCTCAACCGCCCGGAGTTGACGGCCGAGCGGTTCGTCCCCGACCCGTTCGGAGGGGAAGCGGGGGCGAGGCTCTACCGCACGGGAGATTTGGCGCGTTACGGCGACGACGGGCGGATAGAGTTCGTCGGGCGCAGAGACAATCAGGTCAAGATTCGCGGCTTCCGCGTCGAACTCGAAGAGATCAAGGCCGCGCTCGACAAACACCCGTCGGTGCGCGAATCGCTCGTCACAGTTCGCGAAGACGCGCCGGGCGATAAACGCCTCGTCGCCTATCTCTCCGGCGCGGCGGGAGCGACGCCGGTCGTCGACGAGTTGCGCACACATCTTCGCGAGTCACTCCCTGCCTACATGGTGCCCTCGGCCTTCGTCACGCTCGCGGAGTTTCCCCTGACGGCCAACGGAAAAATCGACCGCCGTGCGTTGCCCGCGCCCGGCGCTTCCGTCGAAGAGAGGCCGGAGACTTACGTCGCGCCGCGCAACGCCGTGGAGGAAGCCCTTGCGCGCATCGTCTCCGAAGTCCTCGGCGTGGAACACGTGGGCGTCTGCGACAACTTCTTCGAGCTTGGCGGCCACTCGCTCTTAGCCACGCAGGTCGTCTCGCGCGTGCGCGAAGCCTTTCAGTTGAACCTGCCTCTCAGACAATTCTTTGAAACTCCCGTGATCGCCGAACTGGCCGTGTGGATCGAGTCGCGCAAGCGCAACGGACAGGCGGGCGGCGAGCCGACTCTCGTGCCCGTGCCGAGGGAGAAGGCTCTGCCGCTCTCGTTTGCGCAGCAGCGACTCTGGTTTTTGGATCAGCTTGAGTCCGGTAATCCCATCTACAACATGCCGGCGGCGGTGCGACTGCGCGGCCGGCTCGACGTCGATGCTCTCGAACGCACGCTCGACGAAATCGTCAGGCGTCACGAATCCCTGCGCACCATCTTTCGCGTCGAGCGGGGCGAGCCGGTGCAGGTCATCCTGCCGAGGCAATCAATCCCGCTGCCCGTCCTGAGTCTCGCCGGATTGCCGGAAGCGGACAGGGAGGCGGAGGCGGAGCGGCTGGCGACCGAGGAGGCGCGCAAAGGATTCGACCTGTCGCGCGGCCCCTTGCTGCGCTCAACGCTCTTGCGCCTCTCTACAGAAGAGCACGTTCTGCTCTTCACGATGCACCACATCACCTCCGACGGTTGGAGCGTGGGCGTGCTGGTCAATGAAGTGGCGACGCTCTACGCGGCTTACGCGGAGGGGCTGGAATCTCCGCTCGCGGAACTCAAGCTGCAATACGCAGACTACGCCGTCTGGCAGCGCGGTTGGCTGCAAGGCGAGGCGCTCAAAGAGCATCTGGCTTACTGGAAAAAGCAGCTTGATCTGGTGCCGCCCGTGCTGCAACTCCCCGCCGACCGCCCGCGTCCCGCGGTCATGTCTTTCCGCGGGGCGTCCGTCAATCTGGAGTTTCCGGCGCATCTGACGGAAGCGTTGAAGGAGTTGAGCAGGCGCGAGGGCGTGACGCTCTACATGACCCTTCTGGCAGCGTTTCAGACTTTGCTCTGCCGCTACACGGGCGAGCAGGACATCGTCGTCGGCTCGCCGATTGCTAACCGGCAGACGAGCGAGATCGAGCCTCTCATCGGCTTCTTTGCCAACACGCTCGTCCTGCGCACAGACCTCTCCGGCGACCCGGCGTTCACGGAACTTCTCTCGCGCGTGCAGGAAGTGACGCTCGGCGCTTACGCGCATCAGGAGGTTCCGTTCGAGATGCTCGTCGAAGAGTTGCAGCCCGAGCGCAACCTGAGCCACACGCCGCTTTTTCAGGTCGTCTTCGCGCTGCAAAACGCGCCGGGCGAGGAATTGAAGCTGCCCGGCCTCGCGCTCGACAAGATGGACGTGCGCGGCGACACGTCGAAATTCGATCTGACGCTGCAACTCGAAGAGTCTCGGCACGGCCTGACCGGCGTCGTCGAATACAGCCTAGACCTGTTTGACGAGGCGACCGTCCGGCGCTTCGCCGTCCACCTCCGAACTCTGCTCGAAGCAATCGTCGCAGACCCGCAAGCGCGCATCTCCGCGCTGCCTCTGCTCGCCGACGCCGAGCGGCATCAGTTGCTCGACGAATGGAGCCACGCCACCGACGAGTCTGACCTCTTCGAGCGCCGCACGCAGCAATGTGTCCAACACCTGTTCGAGCAACAGGCAGGGCGCACGCCCGAGCGCGTGGCGCTCGTTTTCGGCGAACAGAAATTAACCTACGGGGAATTGAACGCCCGCGCCGACGCTCTGGCGCATCGACTGCGAACTCTCGGCGCGGGGCCGGACGTGGTCGTCGCGGTGATGTCGGAAAGCTCCGTCGAGATGATGCTCGGCATACTCGGCGTGCTCAAAGCGGGCGGCGCTTACGTCATCTTAGACCCGGCGCACCCGCGCGAGCGCCTCGCCTTCATGCTGCGCGACTCGGCCGCGCGCGCTGTCCTGACAGAGAAACAGTGGGAAGCACGCCTGCCCGAAGATTGCGATCTTCCCGTGGCAGACATCTCCGAGGCGGACTCGCAAACACTCCCGCAGGACGCGGGCGAGAATCCCGCGCACGCTGCGACGCCGGAGAATCTCGCCTGCCTCGTCTACACTTCCGATTCAACCGGACTGCCGAAAGCGGTGGGCGTCGATCACCGTCCGCTCGTCAACCTGATCGAGTTTCTGACGCGCGAGGCGCGAGTCTCCGAACCGCCGCGCACGCTGCAACTCTCTCCGCCCGTCCTCGACGTTTCGTTCCGGGAAATCTTTTCCACATGGTGCGCGGGCGGCACGCTCGTCCTCGCGGCGCACGAGGCGCGCAGGGATTCGGGCGCTCTCTGGCGCTTATTGTCGAGTGAAAATGTCGAGAGGCTGTTTCTGCCTTCCGAGACGCTCAGGCATCTGGCCGAAGTGTCGGAAGCCACGGAGACTCTGCCGCGAAGCCTGCGCCGCATCATCACAACCGACGAAGGATTGAAAATCAACGGGCGCGTGCGCGACCTGTTCGCCGGACTGCCGCAGTGTGCGCTCGACAACCATTACGGGTCGCCGGAGACGAGCCTCGCGACCGCCTTCCGGCTCGACGGCCCCGCGAGCGAATGGCCGCACGCGCCCTCCATCGGCAGGCCGGTCGCCGACGCGCGCGTCTACGTGCTCGACGCGCGCCTGCAGCCCGTGCCAATCGGCGTGGTGGGCGAGTTGTACGTCGGCGGCTCGGGACTCGCGCGCGGTTACGTGAATCGCGCAGACCTGACGGCCGAGCGTTTCATCCCCGACGCCTTCGGCGGCGAGCCGGGCGCGCGTCTCTACAAAACCGGCGACCTCGTTCGCTATCTCGGCGACGGTCGTCTGGAATACGTCGGGCGCGTCGACAACCGCGTGAACGTGCGCGGCCAACGCATCGAGTTGGGCGAGGTCGAATCCGTGCTCAGGCAACACGCGGCAATCAGTCAGGTCGTCGTCAAGGCGTGGGAAGACGAGGCGGGACGCGCGCGCCTCGTCGCCTACGTGATCGGCGCGGCCGGGGCGACGCCGACCTCCGAGGAGTTGCGCGCCTACCTGCGCGAGAAACTTCCCGCCTACATGATTCCTTCGACTTTCCTGATGCTCGACAGCCTGCCGCTCGTCCCCAACGGCAGACTGCCCGGCCACATGATCCCGTCGGCTTTCCTGATGCTCGACGGCTCGGCGACGCACGGCCGAAAGGTGGATCGAAGCGCGCTCCCCAACCCTTTCGCCGACGGGTTCAAGATCAGAGAATGCTACGCCGCGCCGCAAACGCCGACGGAAGAGATTCTGGCGGGCATCTGGTCGAGCGTGTTGAAGGTCGAACACGTCGGCACGAGCGACAGTTTCTTCGACCTCGGCGGCCACTCTCTGCTGGCGACGCAGTTGATGTCGCGCGTGAGAGACGCGTTCCACGTCGAAATCCCTCTGCGCCGCCTGTTCGAGCAACCGACCGTGGCCGGACTCGCAAAGACAATCGAGGCGAGCGTGCGCGCCGGGCGGGGTTTGCAACTGCCGCCAATCGGCCGCGCCGCGCGCGAAGGAAACCTGCCGCTCTCGTTCGCGCAGCAGCGCCTCTGGTTCATCGACCAGCTTCAGCCGGACAGTTCCACCTATAACCTTTCTTCGGCCGTCAACATCAGCGGCCCGCTCGATGTCGAAGCCCTTGAGCGCAGCCTCGCGGAAATTCTGCGACGGCACGAAGTCCTGCGCACGTCGTTCGTCGTCTCCGACGGGCAGCCCATGCAGGTCATTTCACCCGACTCGAATTTCAGCCTGACAATCGTCGATCTCTCGGCCAGAACGCGCAACGAACGCGACGCCGAAAAGCAAAGGCTCACACTCGAAGAGGCCCGGAAGCCCTTTGATCTGAGAGAAAGCCCGCAACTCAGAGCACGCCTGCTCCGCCTCTCCGCTGAAGAACATGTCCTGCTGTTGACGATGCATCACATCGTCAGTGACGGGTGGAGCGTCGGGGTGATGGTCAGAGAGTTGGCTTCACTTTATGAAGCGTATGCTTCGGGCAAGGATAAATCTCCGCTCGAAGAGTTAGAGATTCAGTATGCTGATTACGCTCTGTGGCAGAGGGAGCATTT
>DATLMV010000012.1:0-14252 GCA_035537095.1 Pyrinomonadaceae bacterium | reverse complement strand
AAGCTGAGCGCGGACTCGCCCGCCGCGACGCCTTCGATCTCGATGAAGAGCAGCGTGCCTTCGCCCGTCAGCGGCGACGCGCCCGCCGCCGGTGCAATCGAGAGCACGAGCACGCCGCGCGGGTCAACGGACTGCGTGATGAGCGGCGCGCCCGCCTGTCCTTCAAACATCGAGCCTTTCGAGACGACGTTGATCTTCGTCACGCGCGGGTCGAAGCGCAGGGTCGCGGCGGCCAGACCGAGCGGCGCGTCCGTCTTCAACATCAACATCACGCGCTGCTTGCCGCCGACGCGCATCTCTCCCGCACCCGTCACAAGACGCAACTCGGCGGAGCTAATCGCCGGCGCAACGCCCGCGCCCGCCGCCGCGTTCGTCTCAGTTTTAATAGCTTCCGCTTTATTGACCGTCGTCGCTTCAGCCGGAGCGGCGTTCGTCGTCACTTGCGTCGGGGCGATGCTCGACGCTTCCTTTGAAGTTTCCAGCGAGACGGGTTTGGCCTGCGGCGCGCCCGTCGTCAGGTTTGCCGGAACCGTGTTGACGACTGTGGACGTGTTCGCCGGAGTCGCAGGAATCGCGGCGGGTTGCGCCGTCGTACTCGCGCCGCTGTTGCCGGGCGTGACGCCGGAGTTCGCCGCGTTGACGAGGATGTTCGGCGCGGGAACATAAGTGACGGGCTCGGCGTGCGTCGTCGCGCCGCTCATCGCGGGCGTCGCTGCGGCGGCGGTCGTCGCGGGTGAATTGGCGACGTTGGTCGTCGTCGCCGTCTGGAGAGGAGCGGTGTTGTCGGTCGCGGGCGGCAGTTGGACGACGACGTTGGTCGGGAGACGGCGCGCGGCGGCGAGTTGGTCTTCGCGGTCGGCGTCGCGGACGAGGGCTTCGAGCGAATCGGTCTGCGGCGTCTGAATCGAGCCGGTCGGGCGCGTCTCCTCGTCGCTCGGGTTGACGCTCGGAGCGCGCAGCACGCGCGGCGTCATGGTGATGACCACGTCGCGCGTCGAGTTGCGTTTGGTCGGGGTGCTGAAGAGACGACCGAGAATCGGAATCAGCCCGAGCAGCGGCAAGCCTTCGCGCCCGTCGCTGTTTCTGTCCTGCGCGATGCTGGCGATCATGATGGTGCGATTGTTCGGGATGCGCGCCGTGCCGGTGACGCGTCGTTGCGTGAAGGTCGGCGTCAGGCTGTTGCCGGAGCCGGAGACGACGGCGTCTTTGGTGTCAATCACCATCTTGATCTGCACGTCTTGATTGGGGAACACCTTCGGCGTGAAGTCGAGCGAGAGGCCCGTGTCTTCATACTGGATGACGGGAAAACCGTTGCCGAAGACGCTGCCGACCGCGCCGCCCGTGCCGCCCTGTCCCGTGCCCGTTCCGGTCGAGATACCGTTGAAGACGCTCGCCGTCTGGACGGGAACTTTTTCGCCGATGCGCGTCTCGGACTTCTCGTCGTCGAAGGCGTGTACCTGCGTGGAGAAGACGAGACGCGTGTTGTCCTTCTTCTGAAACGCGCTCAAGGCGGACGCAGGAATCAGCAAGCCGACTCCGGTGGCGAGCGGGATGGTCGCGCCCGCCGTGCCCGCCGCGAGACGACGCGCGCCGCCGATGAGCAAGGAACTGGTCTGCACGCCGCCGAGATTGGAGAGCGTGTCGGCGGTTCCGATCTGGTTGCCGAGTTGGAGCAGGTCGGTGCGCGAGACTTCGTAGATCGCCACTTCCATGACGACCTCGGCGCGGTCTTTGTCCACGGTCGGCAGCAGTTCCGAGATGAGACGGATGTTCTCCGGCGTATCGCGGACGGTGATGCTGTTGGTCGTCTTGTTGAGCGTGACGGTCGGCTGTCGTCCGGCGTTGGCAGGCAAAGTCTGCTGAATCAACTGGCGCGCGGCCTCCGGCTCGATGTTCGAGAGATAGAAGGTACGGAGCACGAGTTGTTGATAGGCGGGACGCTTCGACTGGTCGGCGACGAGGATGGTGCGCCTGTCCAGTTTTTGAAAGAAGAGTCCTTGCGCGGTGAAGATGAAGTCGAGGGCGCGGGCCGTCGTCACGTCGCGCAGGTTATACGTGACCTGACGCTTGCCGACCTGTTGCGCAAAATCGCGGTCGAAGATGACGTTGAGGCTCAAGTCCTCGGTCAGCTTGCGGATGACCTGTTCGAGTTCGACGTTGATGAAATTGATATTGCGGAGCGGCTGCGAGCGTTCGGAATCCTGCGGCGCGAGGGCGGCGGTAGCAGCCGCGCCGCCGCGCTTGCCGTTGGCCGCTCCGGTGCGCGGGTAGGCGGTCGTGCTCTCGTTCGTGCCGCGCGGCGAGGTCGTCTTGCCGTTGTCTTCTTCGGTCGGGAGTCCCTGCTTCTGTCGTTGGAGACGAAGCATCCGCTCCATCTCGGAGGCGGCGAGCAGGTTGACGGGGTCGAAGCCGTAAGCCTGCCGGAAGGCATTGTATGCGCCCGTGTAGTCGCCCTGCTCGGCGAGCGCGCGCCCGCGTTGCATGAAGACCTGCGACGCGTTGAAGATGGCGCGCTGGTAGTGAAGCTGGTATTCGATGTCGGAGGGCAGCGCGGCGACGGCCAACGCAAACTCCTGCGCGGCCTTGTCCCATTGCAGCGCGGTCTCGTATTGGAGGCCGCGTTTGTAGTTGGCCTCGCCCTTTTTGGCGAGCGCGACGAGCGGCGTCGAAAGCATTGCGAAGACCAGCACCAGAGCCGCGAAGGGGCGCGAACGGGCAAAAGATTTCATATTAAACCCTCAATCTATAGCAGGACTAATCAGGCTCGGTCGGGAGCGTCTCGCGCGCCGCGCGCTGCTCGAAGCGAAGCGCGACCGCAGGGACTCCGACCTTTTATCAATTCAACGCAAACGTGGTGGGGGAGATAATCTGCGCTCCGTCCGCGAGCGAGCGACGAAGACCGAACGGAAATTAAGACCCATTCTCTCCCGCGTCAGGCGACGATGCAAGTCAAGCGCGACGGACGGCTGGCCTTAATCTTGGTCGTCGCCGCGTCCGGCCACTTACACGCCCCGCGCGCCAAACAGTTCCAGATAAGAGGTTGGGCGGTGAGCGGTGAGCAGCAAGCAGTTTGTTGAGAGAGTTTTGACGAGTCCGGAAAAGTGTTCGAACGCTGCTCGCCGCTTACTGCTTGACCGCTTCCGCCGCCTTTTTCTTCTCTCCGTTGGCCGTGACCTCCTCGACGAAGGTGACGCGGTTGATTTCGTGCAGCGTCGAGAGACCGGCGAACACCTTCTTGAGCGCGGATTCGCGCAGCGAGTGAAGCCCTTCGGCCTCCGCCGCGCGGCGCACTTCGGAGCCGGGCCTGCGTTCGACGATCATCTCGCGGATGTTGTCGGAGAGGTCGAGCAGTTCGTGAATCGCCGTGCGGCCACGATAGCCCGTGTGGTTGCAGGCATCGCAGCCGACGCTCATGTAGAACGGGTGGTCTTGATGCAGTTCGGGACGCAAGCCCGATTCGAGCAACTCCTCGTCGGTCGGGCGATAGCGACGCTTGCAGACGCTACAGAGCAGGCGGACGAGACGTTGGGCGAGCACGCAGTTGAGCGACGAGACGAAGTTGTAGGGCTCGACGCCCATGTTGAGAAAACGACCGATGACATCTATGACGTTGTTGGCGTGGACGGTTGTGAAAACGAGGTGTCCGGTCAGGGCCGACTGGATGGCGATCTGCGCCGTCTCGTTGTCGCGGATTTCGCCGACCATGATTTTGTCCGGGTCGTGGCGCAGGATGGAACGCAGGCCGCGCGCGAAGGTCAAACCCTTCTTCTCGTTGACGGGAATCTGCGTGATGCCGTGCAACTGGTATTCGACCGGGTCTTCAATCGTGATGATCTTATCTTCTTCGTTGCGAATCTCGTTGAGACCGGCATAGAGCGTCGTCGTCTTGCCCGAACCCGTCGGCCCCGTGACGAGCACCATCCCGTAGGGCTCGGCGATGTAGCGGCGAAACTTGCGGAGGTCGTCCTCGTCGAACCCGACGACATCGAGATTGAGGTTGCGAAACTCCTCGTTGATCTGCTCTTTGTCGAGGATACGAATGACCGCATCTTCGCCGTGCACGGTCGGCATGATGGAGACGCGGAAGTCAACGTTGCGCCCCTTGTAGCGCACGCGGAAACGCCCGTCCTGCGGCACGCGCCGCTCGGCGATGTCGAGTTCCGACATCACCTTGATACGCGAAATCAACGTCTGATGATAGGCCAAGTCAATCGGGTCAACTTTGGCGTAGAGCGCGCCGTCAATGCGGTATTTGACCTGCACTTCAGTATCGCGCGTTTCGATGTGGATGTCGGAGGAGCGCGATTCCATCGCGTTGAAGATGATGGTGTCAACCAGTTTGATAATCGGCGACATCTCGGAGTCAGCCGCCGCCAGACGGTCGAGGTCTAAGACCTCCTCGCCCGTCTCCGTCTCTTTGACGAGCGAGATGCGGAAGCCCGAAGCCGCCTCCTGCATGATGCGCTGCGTGGCGTCGCCCTTTCGCAGAACAACGTCAATCGCTCCGGCGGTGGCGACGTGCGGCACGATGCGCGCGTGCAGGGCGGCAGCGAGTTCGTCTATGCGTTCGAGGTCGGAGGGGTCGGCCATCGCGATGTGCAGGCGGCGTCCCTCGCGCCGGAGCGGCACGAACTGATGGCGCAACATCAAATCAACGGGCACTTCGGCGAGCAGCGCGAAATCTATCGGCGACTCGCCTTCGGGCGGGAGCAGGTCAACGTAGGGCAGACGATAACGGCGTGCGAGCGTGAGCGCGGCGCGCACTTCGGGCGGGTGCTCGGCATCCGGCGCGACGGCGAGCGCAGCCGGACGCGCGGAAGTTTGCGTCGGCGTTTCGTCGGAGTCCGCGATTGTGTCCGTGATTTCTTCCGATGTTTGGCTCATAGTTGCAGAAGTTAATTCTGATGCAATTCGGGGGGCTGAGGTGGCTTGCGGCGTTAACTTCCCGTGACATTCGAAATGGACTGAATAATCGGGAGATATATCGCCAGCAGAATCGTAATCACGATTCCGCCCATGACGAGCAGGATGGCAGGTTCGAGGACGGTCGTCAACTGCTCAAGACGGACTTCCGACTCGGCGTCGTAGAAGCCCGCGACCTCCTCCAACATCTCGCGCAGAGAGCCGGAACGCTCGCCGACGCCGATCATGTCGAGCGCGAGTTCGGGAATCCACCCGGCGGTTTGCAGGCTCTCGGTAAACGAGCGTCCCTCACGAATCAGGGGCAAAATCGCCGAACTGCGCGCGCGCAACTCCCGATTCGTAATCGCCTCGGCGGCAATCTCCCACGATTCGACGAGCGTGATGCCGCCCGCCAGCAGAGTCGAGAGCGAGCGCGTGACCTGCGCCGTCGCCAGTTGTTGCAGGAGTTGGCTGACGATGGGCAGGCGCAGCAGGAAACGGTCAATCGAGAGTTGGCCCGAAGGCGTCCGCGACCAGAAGATGAAGGCGAGAATTGACCCGATGATGGTGGGCGCGAGCCAGTAAAGATTGGTCGAGACGAAACCCGAGACGCCGATGACGACGACCGTGATCGTCGGCAATCCTTTTTTGAAGCCCTCGAACAGGCTCGACATGCGCGGCACGACGTAGACGGTCAGAAAGGCGACCATCCCGAGCGAGGCCGCGAGCAGAAAGAGCGGGTAGGCGAGCGCGCCGCGAATCTTGCGCCTGATCTCCACGCCCCGACGCATGTATGTGACGTAGCGACCGAGCACGTCGTCCAGCGCGCCGCTGCGCTCGCCCGCGAGGATGGAGGCCGTGTAGATACGCGGGAAAATCGGCCCCTGCGCCGCAAACGCCGCCGACAGCGCCATCCCGCCGCGAATCTTGTCCTCCACGTCGCGCAGCACACCCCGCATCCGCGCGCTCGCCGCACGCTGGCTGAGCATCCCGATGGCCTGCAAGATGGGGATACCGGCGCGGATGAGCGCGGCGAGTTGCTGGTTGAACAGGAGAAAGTCGCCGGGTTTGACGCGCGCGTTCGTGCCGGATTTGCCGCCGCGCGTCAGTCGCGCGACGCCGGAAGTCTTCGGCGGCGTCACCGAGAAGACGCGAAACCCCTCCGCCTCCAGACGCACGCGCGCCTCCAACACGCCCACCGCCTCGACCGTGCGCGTAATCACCTCGCCCGCAGGCGTCCCCAAACGACAGATAAACTCGGCCATTAGTGCTGAATCGTCATTAAACGGTTGATTGATTCAAGGTTAGCCGCCATCGGCGCTGCCGGAGGCGACAGTATAACACGCGCCCCCGCAACCGGCCCAAGACGGCAAAGGAGCGCGCCCTCTGCCCGCACTCTACACGCCGCGCGCGGCGGGAAGTTGCACAGAACTCCGCACGTACGCTGGACGAAAACGAGCCGGAAACTAGAAATTTGTGCGTTAGCTCTCTATTATTAGCATCTAACGTCTATCATGAGCCACTATCCTTAACAGGATCACGCTCGACCCGCGCGACGCTAACATTGACCTGAAATCCATTCATTCAAAGTCTCACAATTAACCGCCACATTCGGAGGTCTTGGGAAAAAGATGTTGAGAAAGTATCGAAGGCGCTTGCTTCCGCTTTTTATTGTTTTAGGTATCGGGCTGATTTCCGTCTCCGCCATGCTGCAAAAGCGCGGCGCGGACAAAGCGAAACCGATGCCACCCGAAGAGGCGACCCTTATTCAAGAGGGGGTGATGACCGCCAAGCAAAAAGAACATAGCAAATTATTCAAGGGATACACGTGGTTCTCGGACGGCAAAAAGATCAAGGACATAGCCGCGCAGAAGGATGGCGAAATAGAAGTCAACGCCCCGCTTGAAGATACGCTTCGCTATCCGCAGCCCAGTCTCGGCGAATACCTGCAAAAGATGACGTGCGAGGCCGATGCGGTCGTCATCGCGTCTGTCAAAAGTAAGTCGTCTAACCTGACCGAGAGCGGAACCTTCCTGTTCACCGATTACGAAGTCACGGTCAGGGAGGTCTTGAAGAATCAAGAGACAGCGCCGATTCGACAAGGACAGGACATCACCGTCACTAGAGGAGGAGGCGCGGTTAAACTCAACGGTCGCATCATTCGAGCGATTGACACCAACGCCGGTCGTTTGCAGGTGGGCCGGGAGTATCTGCTGTACTTGAGGTTCGTCCCCGCGACAGGTGCTTACAGACCTTTCGGGAACGCTATCTCCGAAGACAGCTTTCAAATAGACGGGGGAAAAACCGCTCAGATTTCGCGTAAACAATGGCCGCTCGGCCAGTATGCCAAAGCAGAGACCGACGCGTTTCTTGGTGAGGCACGCGAGGCTCTGCACAGTCAATGCCGGACAGAGGAGAGGCGACAATGAGCCTCAAATGCTTGCGTCGAGGCGCTTCGCTGTTCCTCATCCGCTTCTGCCAACCCCTCGTTTTCCTGTTGGCCGCACCTTTCCTTATCCATGCCCAATGCCCGGAAGAGTTGGTCGGGCCATCATTCGCCGAAGGCGAAATTTATTACGTCGATATAGACGTACGCTATCATGGCACGACTATCGAGTCGCAGATTCGACAGGCCGCGAGTGAATGGACTTATGAGAATACCCATCACAATACGTCGAACGTCAGGTTTCAAGTTATTGAGTCGTGGAACGACGTTCCCGCCGGGGCCAATGTCCTGCACGTCTCAGAGAGAGCCTTCACCGATCCCAATTCGGGCGGGGCGAATCCATATACTTATGCGTCCATCGTACCCGTGCGGAGAGTAGGGACGACGCTGCGAGAAGCCACCATCTTTTTTAATACCAACTCGCGGGCCGACCCCCTCCACTCCGATCCATACTTTAATCCGAATGCCGCCGGATATGATTCCATTTACAACAAAGTGACGAAACATGAGATCGGCACGGGATGGGGCTGGATCATCCGGAGAATCAAACTCCGGGCGGCAGCATTATGAATGAGGGCGCGTCGTGCGCTAACGATAACTGCAACTCTGTGTCGTCCACCATCACGGATTGCGATAATCAGGTCGTTAATCAGGTGTACGCTCCTCCGCCCGATTTATGCGCGGACAGCGATCACGACGGCTACACCACCTGCGAAGGCGACGGTAATGACCTCAACCCGAGCATCACCTGCACGGACGCCGATCGAGACGGGGTGTGCGGTATCAGAGACTGCAACGACTTCAACCCCAACTCCGCTTATGACTTGGACGGTGACGGTTACTGCAATGATGTTGACTGTTACGACTATGATTCCAACATTCATCCCGACGCTCGGGTAAGTTGCCAGAGCGAAGGTGGCGACGTGAACTGCAACGGCATGGACGACGCCCGCGAGGCCGATCTCTCGTGCGGGGGCGGCAGCGGTGGTGGCGGCAGCACCGACCAATGTGCCGAGATAGACCCGAACTATGAGGCTCGGCACTTTAACTGTCTCAGTCTCAGCGGAGCCGAGTGGTACGGCTACCCGCAATGCCGTTGTTCCGACCCGTCGCCCATAGTGATAGACACGTCGGGCGACGGCTTCGCCCTGACGAGTCGCGCGGGCGGTGTGCGCTTCGACATCAACGGCGACGGGGCGCTCGAAAATGTTTCGTGGATAGCCGCTGGCTCGGATGACGCGTGGCTGGCACTCGACCGCAACAGCAACGGCAGAATTGACGACGGTACAGAGTTGTTCGGCAACTTCACGCCGCAGTCTCCCTCAACCACCCCGAACGGCTTCCTCGCCCTCGCCGAGTTCGACAGGCCCGACAACGGCGGAAACTCCGACGGGCTGATCGACGGTCGTGACAGCATCTACACTGCGCTGCGTCTGTGGCGCGACGCGAATCATAATGCCCTCTCCGAGCCGGAAGAATTGCACGCCCTGCCGTCGCTCGATGTCACGGCGCTGCATCTCGACTACAAGGAGTCGAAGCGCACGGACGAGCACGGCAACGAGTTTCGCTATCGGGCAAAGGTCGCCGACGCGGGCGGGGCGCGCGTCGGGCGTTGGGCTTGGGACGTGTTTCTCGTCGCCACTCGTTAGAACAAGGCGAAGCTGAACGCACGGAGGCGTGACCGTCCGCGAATAGTCGTAGAGACTCGCGGGCGGTTCATCTTTTTGGACGGGCGGGAGAAATCCTGAATGCTTCTTGCACGCGCATCCAAGCGTGTCATAGAATGCGTATAGTCAAACGATACAGACGGAGTCTCCCCCGGCCAACCGTTCGATTTTCGCAAAATTTACTGGCGTCCATCCGCTCGCGCCGCCGACGGATGCGCGCACCGTCTTCTTCGGAGAGTTTGCATTGCTCCGACTCCGCGCCTTCGGAGTCTGAGCCGCAAGGAGGGTTCTATGAGAGCACAGCGCCGCAACCGCCGGGTCGCGCTTGTCTCCTTCTCCAACGCCGTTCTCTTTCTGGCCTGCGCGTGCCTCAACGGTTTCGCACAGCCGCAGGAACAGAAACCGCCCGCCGCCGACGCTTCCTCCAAACCGTCAGCTTCGCAGCCCGCTCCCGCGAACGCTTCGCCCGCGACGCGCCCCGCAGGCGTCGAGCAGGACACGCCCGTCATCGTCAATGCCGATCTCGTCACCGTCACCGTCACCGTCACGGACATCTACGGTCGCTACGTCACGGGGCTCAACCAGAAAGCCTTCAGCATCTTCGACGACAAGATCGAGCAGGAGATCGCCTTCTTCAGCAACGACGACACGCCCGTCAGTCTCGGCGTCATCTTCGACGTGTCGAACTCGATGACCGGCGACAAGATTGCCCGCGCCCGCGAAGCCCTCTCGCGCTTCGTCGAAACCAGCCACACCAGCGACGAGTATTTTCTCATCGGCTTCAACACGCGCGCCCAACTGCTGCTCGACAAGACGCGCGACAGCAACTCCCTGCTCGATAAACTGACCTTCGTCCAGACCAAAGGCCGCACCGCGCTCTACGACGCATGTTATCTCGGCGTCGAAAAGGTGACGCGCGGCGCGCACCAGAAACGCGCCGTCCTGCTCATCAGCGACGGGCAGGACAACAGTTCGCGCTACACCTTCAGCGAACTGCGCCGACTGCTCAAGGAGTCCGACGTGATTATCTATTCCGTCGGCATCCTCAACAGCCACGACGACACGAGCGGCCTCGGCATGCAGGGTCGCAGCGTCCTCGACGAGTTGGCGGGCGTCTCCGGCGGCAAGTCCTTCTATCCTTCGACCGCCGCCGAGATGAACGACACCTTCGAGAAGATTGCCCTCGAACTCCGCAATCAGTATTCGATTGGCTATCGTCCTTCAAACTTCGCCAACGACGGCAAGTGGCACAAGTTGAAGGTCAAGATCAAAGCCCCGCGCGGGTTGCCGCGCCTCTTCTGGCGCAACAAAGAGGGCTACTACGCCGTCACCAATCCGCGCTGACGAGAAAGCGCGGACGCCGGGAAAGAGGCTCTTGTGCCTGGCGTCTGACGCCTGAAATCCGGCCTCCGGCGTCGAGGGTGCTGGCAACGCGCGGCGCGGATTCGGGCATCTCTGATAGTGCGCGCAGGCACGCGAGCGCGCAAATTGAACCGCTGTTGGTTTAAGATACATTGCCCCAGCCGCGCGAAGCCTCCGGCGAAGGACGGCTCGCACAAAGAAAAGCGCTCCGCTACTCCCTCCCCCGCGTCGCGGCGGGTAGGCTCTGGCGGGGCGCTTTGATTAGAGTTTGGCTGCCGGGAGCGGAAGAAAACTTTTCGGAAGGTAACTTTCCGGCTTCCGGCATCCAACCTCACATCCGTTCTGCTCAGGACACGTCGTAAAAAGATGGCACAACAAAAGGTTCACCGAAAAGTTTCCCGCACGCGCTCGCTCGTCGCGCTCGTCTTCGCGCTGGCGTCGGTCGCCGCGCTCGCCGTGCCCGCCGTGCGGACTACGGCGCAGCAGCGCACGCAGACCGATGCGCGCCCGCGCCGCGTTCAGACCGTCGCGCCGCAAACGAGCGCGACGCCGATGCCGACCCCCTTTCCGCGCGTCAACCCGCCCGCCGCCACTTCGACGCAGAGGCCCGCACAGCCGACGGCGTCGCCCGCCCCGACGCCGCCCGAGTTGCGCCAGCAGGGTGAGGAGGTTGACGACGAGGATACGGTGCGCGTCGAGAGCAATCTGGTCAACTTGCAGGTGCGCGTGATTGACCGCAACAACCGTCCCATCAACGACGTGCGGCAGGAGGATTTCCGCATCTTCGAGAACGGCGAGCCGCAGACCGTCACCTATTTCTCGAAAGAGGAAGTGCCGATCAGTTATGGCCTCGTCGTGGATAACTCCGGTTCGCTGCGGACGCAGTTGCCGAAGGTCATCGAGGCCGGAAAGACCATCGTCAACAGCAACAAACCGGGCGACGAGACGTTCCTCGTCCGCTTCGTGGATAGCGAAAAGATCGAGACCGTGCAGGACTTTACCTCGAATCAGAACGACCTGCTCGACGCGTTGGAGACGCTCTACACCGAAGGCGGGCAGACCGCCGTCCTCGACGCCGTCTATCTGACGGCGGAGCGCGTCGCCAACTACAAGAAGGGCAACTCGCTCAACGACCGCAGGCGTCGCGCTTTGATTCTCGTCACCGACGGCGAAGACCGCGACAGCTTCTACAAGCAAGACCAACTCTTCGCCACCCTGCGCGAAAACGACGTGCAGATTTACGTCATCGGTTTCATCGGCGAACTCGACAAAGAGGGCGGCTTTATCCGCAAAAGCCCGCGCGAGCGGGCCGTCAATCTCGTCAACCGTCTCGCCAAAGAGACGGGCGGTCGCGCCTTCTTCCCCAATTCGCTCTCCGAACTGCCGCAGATTGCCGAAGAGATCACGCGCGACATGCGGACGCAATACGTCATCAGCTACAACCCGACCAACAAGGCGCGCGACGGCTCATACCGCGCCGTCAAGGTGACGATTGCCGACGCCTCCGGTAAAGACAAACGCATCGCCCTGACGCGCGCCGGTTACACCGCCCCGCGCGACGGCAGCGCGCCCGCCACCAACGCGCCACCAGCTAAATCCAACGACCCCCGCTCCACCTCCGTGAGTAAACCTTGACGCCCGCCGACGACGGGTTGATTGTCGGGAGAACAGGTCTGAACTTGCGGCGAGCGTTTTACGTCAGCGACTGACGAACCGGCGATTGTCGCACGTATCGGGCCTGAGCTTTCTTCTCCGCTACCAACTCTCTCAACTCATCCACTACCGGATGCGAACCGAAGTTAAAGAATCTGACGGTCGGCATGAAGGCGATCTCTGTGCCGAATTCCGAAGGGGAGTTAAGGCGTATTTTGATTAGCTGATTGTTCGGCCAAGAGCCTTGCGTCACGTCACCTATCTCCGAGAGAGGGACGGAAATCTCTCTGAGATAATCGGAGACGTACAAGAAATCGTCGTCCACGCTGACCGCTTTCAGCCGGATGATGTGCCGGTAAATGTAGATAGAAAGAATCGTCCCCAGCAAAACGTACCCCCATTGGGAAAACGCATCCGCGCCTTTCGTACTTATAACCAACATTACCCACACCATCCAGAGCACCGGGTAGATAAATTTCTTGAAGAATGTTTGCCGTGAGGAGATTCTTCTTTTCATAGCACTTCGAGCCGCAGCAGATTTTAGAGACGCGCGCGTTCTTTATCCGGTTCTCGAAATCAGGTAGGCGATGAAGCCGATGAAGGCGAGGCAGAGCAGGAGGATGGTGAGCATAACCGGCTCAAGCCCGAAGAGTCTGCCCCGCTCTTGCGCCTCGTCGCCGATGAGATTTTTCGGCAGGTTCAGTTTGCCCGTGTTAACGAGAATCGAGCCGTTGCCGTTGCCGTCACCGACCGGGGTTTGTGTGTCCTTGTGAATCTCGCCTCTCGCGTGTCCCGGCTGTTCTTCGGGCGGCGCGAGTCCGGCGGCCTTCTGCGCGATGCGCTCGCGCCGCGATCTTCTCTTCTTCACAACCATTTGACCTTCCTCAGATACAGGTAGAGCCCGAAGCCGACCACGACGATTGAAGAGAGCGCGAAGACGTAGCCGTAACGCCATTTGAGTTCCGGCATGATCTCGAAGTTCATGCCGTAGATGCCCGCGATGAGCGTGACGGACATCAGGATGGTCGCGACGGAAGTCAGACGCTTCATCACCATGTTCATGCGATTGCCGGAGACGGAGAGATACGCGTCCATCGTCGAGCCGAGCATATCGCGCAGGGTGTCAATCGAGTCGGAGACGCGGATGATGTGGTCGAACACGTCTTGAAAATAGACGTGCGTGGCGCGCGCAAAGATCGGCTGCTCGCGCCGGAGCACGGTGTTGAAGACATCGCGCAGCGGCGTGATGGAGCGGCGCAGGTAGAGCAGTTGTTTTTTGATGCGGAAGATTTCGTGCATGGATTCGGGTTGAAACTCGCCGAAAATCTGGTCTTCGAGGTCGTCCATGCGGTCGCTGAGAATGTCGAGGAGCGGCATGTAGTCGTCCACGATGGCGTCAATCAGGAGATATGCGAGGAGGCCCGCGCCGTGTTCCGCGCGGTCTGTCCATTCGTGCCAGAGGCGGTTGGCGGTCGAGATGGCGCGAATCGGGCGGCTGTGGACGGTGACGAGATAGTTGGAGCCGAGAAAGATATTCAACTCGCGCAACTCAAGGTCGTCGTGCTCGCCGACCAACTCCGCCTCGTAGAGCACCATGAAGTAGTAACCCGCATACTCTTCGACCTTCGGGCGTTGGTGCGTCTGCTGGCAATCTTCAATCGAGAGCGGATGAAAGCCGAACTCCTCGGCCAGTTTGAGAAAGTCTTCGCTCGTCGGGTCGTTGACATCGGCCCAGACGACCTTGTTTTCGCTCAGGCACAACTCGCTGATGTCGGCGGTCGGCAAATCATCTATGAACTCTTTCGACTCGCTGTCGAGACAGACCGTGCTTATCATGCTCTCTTCAACTCACCTCCCCGCGCCCTTCAGCGCGCGTCACAGTATAATTCTTTCGGCGACATTTTGAACCACGCGCTTGACCGCGCCTCGCTTCGACTCACAGCCGTATCTTCTACAGATTTTCGACACGGCTCCGTGCTCCAATCAATCTTCGGGTCACAACTTCAACACACTTTTTCCACAAACGACGAGCGCGCCGGTAGCTCTTACATAACTATTACGTTCACCGCCGCCGTTACTTGGTAGGATACATGTACCCCCGCATCCAAACAGAAGCAGGTACAGTTCTTAGTCTCTCAAGGAGTCGGACACATGCGCGAGCAAGCAATCATAAACCAAACGCCAGACCGCACGAAGCTGCAATGGAACACCATTCTCTTCAT
>DATLMV010000011.1:0-4038 GCA_035537095.1 Pyrinomonadaceae bacterium | reverse complement strand
GATGTCGCGCGACGCCGTGCGGTCTGTCTCTTCGCCCGCGCGGACGCTCGTTGCGGCGACGACTCCGGCGGGCATGCCGAGCAGATTGAAGAGCGCGCTGTAGCTCAAGGCGTCAGTAAGATAGAAGCTGCTGCCGTGTGTGAGCGCGGGGAGCGCGTCGGGCGGGCAGAGAACCGCGTCGAAGCCTCCGGCGTCGAGCGAACGGATGAAGCGCGCGCGATATTCGGCACGTCGCTCAAGCAGTCGCCAGTATTCTCCGACGGTGCGACGACCGAGACGGCGCGTGCTGTCGGAGAGATGTTTTTGCCGCAGCAGGGAGAGTTCCCACGCGCCGACGCGAAAGAGCACGCGCGGCAGACGCAGGCCGACGACGATGCGACGGATGCGCCAGTCACGCCTGCTTCCGCGCAAGGCGCGACGCGCCCACGCCATCCCGTCCGCGAAGAGCAAGCCCTGATAGATGTCCCATGCCTCGGACACGTCCGGCGGCGTCCACGCTTCGACCGCGACGCCGCGCCCGCGCAGACGCTCCGACGCCTCCCGCACCGCGCGACGGATGGCGGGCGCGGGACGCATGATGCGGTTGTCGTCAAACACGGCGACGCGCAGAGTCTCCGGTTTGATGTCGTTCATGTCGCCGGGTTTGACGCTGGCGATGCTCGCGTTGAAAGTTTCCTGACCCTGTGCGGCGAGCACGCGGAGGGCGAGTTGCAAATCCTCGACGCTGCGCGCGAGCGGGCCGGGTTGCGCGGGGATGGCCTCCTGCCCGTCGAAGATGGGGGCATGGCCGAGCATCGTGAGACGGTTCGCGGTCGGCTTCAAGCCCTGCACGCCGCACGCGTGCGAAGGGAAACGGATGCTGCCGCCGATGTCGCTGCCCAAGCTCAAGGCCGTGCCACCGGCGGCGACCAGAGCCGCGCAACCGCCGCTCGAACCGCCCGGCGAGCGCGCCGGATTGTGCGGGTTGTTCGTGCGTCCGTAGACGGGATTATCCGTCTCGTTGAGCAGCACGAGTTGCGGGACGTTGGTCTTGCCGAGCACGATTGCGCCCGCACGTCGCAAGCGTGCGACCGTCGGCGCGTCGCCCGTCGCGCGATGCGCGGCGCGCTTCGAGAGTCCGAGAGTGGTCGGCGTGCCCGCCACGTCGAACGACTCTTTAATCGTGATGGGAACGCCGTGCAGCGCGCCCAACTCGTCGCCCCGACGCCGCGCCGCGTCCGCCGCGTCCGCTTCCTTGCGCGCCTCCGCAAAGAGCGGCACGACCAGAGCGTTCAGAGCGGGATTGACCTCCTCGATGCGACCGGCATAAGCCTCCACCGCTTCACGCGCCGAAACCTCGCCCGACCTGATCGCGCGCGCCAACCCTGCCGCGCCCATCGCTATCACATCAGAGGACATTTCGCTTCACGAAATACTTAACAAGATAGACAGGATTAAGACGGGCAGGATAGACAGGATTAAGAAAGGGTAAATAAGGGGGAAAGGGGAAACGATGAAAAGCTAACGGACGAAACCAGATTATCTTTTGCCTTTTACCCTTTCGCCTTTCAACTATTTACCCCTTTCCCTTCTCAGTTTTCATCCTGTCCATCCTGTTGATTTTTACTTGCGAACATCAACGACTCGCCCGCCGCGTTCGGAGGAGAGCGCGAAGTTGGGGAGGACGCGGAAGGAGGTCAGGCCGACGGCGACGCGGTCGCCGATTCGCAGACGCGTGGTGGCGGCTTCGGGCTTCGGGCGCGTGACGATGACGGGGACGCCGGTTCTCTTCTCCGGCGTCGTGATGGTGACGTTGTAGAGCGGCGGCTCGCCGTCGGCGGGCTGGCGCGCGATGAGGTCGAGGCGGAGCGTCAGGCGTTCGTATGCGCCGACGAAATGTATCTCCTCGACGACGCCGTTCGTTAAGCGACGACTGCCCGCAGCCAGTTCGCCCGACAGGCTGAGCGCGACATCTTCGGGACGAAAGACCAGCTTGACGGCCTGCCCCTGCCGGAAGCGCGCCGTCTCTTCGGGCGCGGGCAAGCTGACCGTGCCGATCTCGACGCCGTCGCCATTGACGACGCCCAGCAGCAGGTTAGCCGCGCCGAGAAAAGTGGCGACGTATTCCGTCTCGGGGCGGTTGTAAACTTCGTCGGGCGTGCCGATCTGTTCGAGCCGTCCGGCGTTTAAGACGGCGATGCGGTCGCCGAGTTCGAGCGCCTCTTCTTGGTCGTGCGTGATGAAGATGGCGGGCACTTTGATCTGCTTGAGCAGCGAATGAATCTCGCGCCGGAGACGAACGCGCGTCTGCGCGTCGAGCGCGCCGAAGGGTTCGTCGAAGAGTAGCACCTGCGGTTGATAGGCGAGCGTGCGCGCGATGGCGACGCGTTGCTGCTGGCCGCCGGAGAGTTGCGAAGGGTATTTCTTGCGGTGCTCCTTGAGGTTGACGAGTTCGAGCAGACGCTCGACCGTCTCCGTAATCTCTTGGCGCGGGCGGCGACGGATGCGGAGGCCGTAGCTGATGTTGCGCTCGACCGTCATGCGCGGAAAGAGCGCGTAGGCTTGAAAGATGACGCCGACGCCGCGCTCGCGCGCCGGGAGTTCAGTCACGTCTTGACCGTGCAAGTGAACGCTGCCCGTATCGGGTTCTTCGAGTCCGGCGATGATGCGCAGAATCGTTGTCTTGCCGCTGCCCGACGCGCCCAAGAGGACGAGCGATTCGCCCTCCGCGACATCGAAGTTGATGTCTTCGAGTACCTTCGTCCCGCGAAAACTTTTACTCAAGCCGCGCACGCTCGCCGCCACTTCCCGCTGCTCGCCCGCAGGCGACGACGCGGCGACGGACGACGCCGCGTCCTGCTTGTCGTCCTCCTTCTTCCGTGTGCTCTGCCGGTTCTCGGTTTGCATCGAGTCCTATTCGACCTCCAACCAATCGCGCGCGAAGAAGAGGATACTAAAGATGAAGAACGAGAAGAGCGCGAGCACGATGGCGACGGCGTTGGCCGCTTCCACCTGTCCTTCGTTGAACTTCGAGAAGATGTAGAGCGGCGCGGTCTGCGTCCGCATCGCGAGGTTGCCGGAGACGAGAATGGTCGAACCGAATTCGCCGACGGCGCGGGCAAACGTCAGGAGCGCGCCCGTCACGATTGCGCCGCGCAGGGAGGGCAGCGTGACGTGCCAGAAGGTTTGCCAGCGCGTCGCGCCGATGGTCGCGGAAGCTTCTTCGAGCGAACGGCTCATCGTGTCGAAGACCGGCTTGATGACGCCGAAGGCGAGCGGGAAGGTGACGAAGATGTTGGCGAGGATAATCGCGCCCGCCGTGAACATCAGGTTGATGCCGTGCGGCGCGAGCAGCCGCCCGAGCACGCCGTAGGGGCCCCACAAAAGCAGGAGCGCGAAGCCCGCGACGGCGGTCGGAATGGCGGTCGGCAGAGAGATGATGACGATAATCGGCGTCCGCCCGCGAAAGTTGTAGCGCGACATCACGTAGGCGGCGAAGAGTCCGAAGAAGACGTTGAAGACCGTCGCCCAGAAACTCGTCACCAGCGACAACTGCAACGCGAAGACCGCCTCCGGCGCGGTCAGGGCCGCCCAGAAACTTCCCAACCCCTTGCTCGTCCCGAAGATGAAGATCGAAGCCAACGGCAGCAACACGAGCGGCAGCATGATGACGATCATCGTCCCGATGCTCAAAGGCCGCACCACATCGAAGCCGCGCACGTGGCGCATGGTTGCGATAGCTGTACTCATAACTCAGGTTAGTAAATCGTCATTAGTAAATCGTCATTAGTAAATCGTGAATCGTAAATCGTAAATAGAAGAAATCAGTTCTTATCTATTTACGATTTACGATTCACGATTCACTTTGTTTTCTGTACCTGATTGCGCCAGACGCCTTCGATGATGTCGGGGTAGGCGCGCTCCCAGCCTTTGAAGTATTCGACGGTGAAGGGCATCCGGATTTGTGCGAACTCTTTGTTGGCTTCGTTGAAGGATTCGTCGGTGACGGAGCGGAAGTGATACTTGACGAAGGCGCGTTGCGCCTCCTCGCTCCAGAGG
>DATLMV010000010.1:0-30859 GCA_035537095.1 Pyrinomonadaceae bacterium | reverse complement strand
TTGACCGGAGAAGGCAAAAATAGGGTAAATCGTGAATCGTAAATCGTGAATAGATAACACCTGTCTTTCACGATTCACGATTTACGATTCACGATTTACTGCTTTCGATTATGTCTGAACTCATCATCAACTATCCCGACCGCTCGCCGGACACGTATCCTCTGGGGCGTTTGCGGATTACCATCGGGCGTTCGGCGCGCAACGACATCTGCGTGCCCGACCCTTTCGCTTCGCGCGTCCACGCCGAAGTGAGGCGCGAGGGCGACCAGTATTTTTTGCAGGATTTGGGCTCCGCCAACGGAACCTTCTTCAATGGCGGGCGCGTCAACGATCCGATTCCGCTGGCGAACGGGACGCGCATCCAGATCGGCGAAACCGAGATCGAGTTTCGGGATAAGTCGCACTTGGCGGAAGTCTCCGAAGCGATGATCTCGGCGGACATGTCCGCGCCCGTGCCCGAAGCGACCATCGCGCTCGACTCCGGCCATCGCACGACATCCGGGCTGCTCGAAGCCATCGAGGGCGCGCGCACGCAGACCTCCGGCAGCAGTCTTCTGCCGCGCCGCATGACGGAGCAGAGCGACCTGCTCGCGCTCATCAGCAAGGTGGGCGTCACGCTACTGGCTTCGGCGACGCTCGACGAGACTCTGCAACAGGTGGCCGCGCTCGTCTTCGAGGCCGTGCCCGCCGACCGCTGTCTGATTATGCTGCGCGACGACGTGAGCGGAGAACTGCAAGCGCGCGTCGCGGAGTTGCGCGAGCGGCGCGGCGATGTCGGGGAGATACGCGTCAGCCGCACCATCATCGAGGAGGTCGTCGGGCAGGGACGCTCCGTGCTCACCTCCGACGCGCAGCACGACCCGCGCTTCATGAGCCAGACGATGACCATTCAGGGCATCCGCTCGGTGCTGGCCGTACCCTTAGGCGTCGGCGATAAAATCTTCGGCATCATCTACGCCGATTCGCCGCTCGCCGAATCCAAGTTCACCGAAGACCACTTGAAGGTCTTGACGACGCTCGGCTCGGTGGCCGCGATTCGCGTGGAGAACGCGCGCCTGCTCGAAGAACATATCGAGCGCGAACGGCTCGACCGCGAACTCCAACTCGCGCGCGAGATTCAGCAGCGTTTTCAACCGACCGCGCCGCCCGTCGTCGAAGGCTACGAGATGCAGGGCATCAGTTTTCCCTCGCACGAAATCGGCGGCGACTACTACGATTTCATCCCGCGTCCCGACGGGCGGATGGTGATTGCGCTCGGCGACGTGTCGGGCAAGGGAACCGCCGCCGCGCTCCTGATGTCTTCATTGCACGCGGCGATACACGCGCAGGTCGCCGCGCACCAGTCGCTCGTTGACACCATCACGGCGGTCAACCGTTATCTCGCCGAAAACATTCCGGCCAACCGCTTCGTCACCCTCTTCTACGCCGAACTCGACCCGCAGACCGGCTCGCTCGCCTTCCTCAACGCCGGACACAATCCGCCGCTCATCGTCCATGCTGCCGGAACGGTCGAACATCTCGCGGCGGGCGGCATCCCGCTCGGCATCACCCCTTACGCCGACTTCCGCGAAGGACGCACGCAGCTACAGGCGGGCGACGCGCTCGTCATCTATTCCGACGGCGTCACGGAACAACCCGACCCGCAGGGCGAAGAGTTCGGCCCGGAACGACTGCATCAGGTCGTCTGGCAGAACATCGAAGAGTCCGCCGCCGGTATCCGCGACCGCATCGAATCCGCCCTCACCAAATTCGCACAGGGCACGACCGCCGTTGACGACATCACGCTCGTCATCGTCAAAAAGCAGAAGTGATTACTGAAGCAGAAGCGGCTGCTGCGCCTGTTATCTGAACGAGTTTGTCGGGCGGGTGCGGGCGGCGTGTATCGCTTCGGGCCTGAGCGTGCTCTTCGCGACGACATCAACGTCAAAACGTTGCTTCGGGAGACTGGCTCGCGCCTATCTTTCGGACGCTCGCTTTAATCTTCTCGGCGGACTTTTCGCCCAGACCGTCAACCATTTCGAGGCCGCCGCCGTCGGCGAACTTTCGCAGGTCGTCGAGCGATGAGATTTTGAACTGCTGGTGAAGCGTGGCGGCGGTCTTGAGTCCGATGCCCTCGACGCGGAGGAGGTCGAGGACGGTTTCCGGCGTCTCCAGCATCAGTTTTTCCCACGCGTCGAACGTGCCGCGCTCGACGAGTTCAACGATCTTGCTGCTGATGGCGCGGCCCACGCTCGGCAAAGCCTGCAAGCCTTTGAGACCTTCTTCGGCGGCGATAGTCTTCACGGGGCGCGGCCACGTCTCGATGATTTCGGCGGCGTTGCGATATGAGCGCACGCGATAGCGGTCGTCGCCGCGTATCTCCATCAAGGTCGCCAGCCGCTCGAAGCGTCGCGCAATCTCTTCGTTATCCATCGCTCAATCTCTGGTTCAGTTTTGAGTTTTCAGTCTGCGCCGGTTAACTGAAAACTCAAAACCGAAAACTGCTTTACTCTCCGAACTTGTGAATCAATTCTGTGATTGACGCGAGATGGTGGTCGTCGTGTTCGGCGACGAAGAAGGCGAAGTCAATCAGGCGCATCGGGATTTGCAGGCGCGGGTGGACGGCGGCGCGCTCGACGTATGCTTCGTCGTCGCAACTGTCGAGGCGGCGGACGAACGCGGCGCGCTCGGCGCGGAAGGCTTGGAGGATGTTTTCGCACGGGCGCGCGTTGTGATTGGCGTCGAAGGTCTTGCGGTTTCCGAGGTCGGCGAGCGAGAGTGACGCGCGTCCCGCCTCGTAGTCGTCGAGCCGACGCAAGTCCAACTCGCCGAGGTCGAGCAGGTGTCCGGCGTGTTCTTGAATAGACCAACGCTCGCCGTCGCGCCTGCGTAAAATCTCCGGCGGCAGGGCGCGCACCAAATCCTCGATGCGCGCGGGCGTCCCGCGCAGACGCTCGACGATGTTGGGAAACATCCACAACGGCAAGTCAAACGTGAACCTGCGCTCAAACCAAGCGATGCGTTGAATCATGGGTCAAGTCCCCAGTCTAAACGTCGAACGTCCAAAGTCGGAGCAAGTCCAAAGTCTAAACGTCAAAAGTCCAAAGTCAATTCAAGTCGCCAGTCCAAAGTCTAAGCCCTTGTCTCTGACTTTAGACTTTGGACGTGTGACTTTGGACTTCTTTTCATTTGATGATGTCGTCGGCGGCGGTCGCGCGTTGGCCGCCTTTGTTGCCGCCGCGCAGGGTTCCGGTTTCGTCTATGAAGAAGGAGCGGCGGCCTCTGGCGGGATAGTTGACGGGCGTGGCGGTCGCTTCAAACTTGTTGCCGGAGACGCTCAACTCGATGCGGTAGTCGGTCGCTTCAAAGAAGTTTTTATATAGCAACTTCTGCGCCGAGAGTTCGTCCGCCGTGCCGAATCTGCCCTGACCTTTCGGGCCGACGAAGGCCATCTCGGCCTCGTAGAGTTGGGTGAGACGGTTCATCGCGTCAGCTTCGTTGTAGCGCACGGGCGCTTCCTTCGTCTCGATGGCCTCCATCGCGACGAACATCGGGAGAAGGTTTCGCGGCACGCGCACTTCATGGAGCGGGCCGTCGCCTTCGTTGACGAACGCGTGCGAGATTGGGCCGAGATCAAGATTGAAATGCGGGAGAAGATTTTTGAACTCGGCGTCGGACGACTGTTCGGCAATCCCCTTGGCGTTGGCGAAGACACTCTTCAAGAGCGCGCCGGAGACGTAGACCTGCCCGAGAGACGGGCGCGGCTGCCAGCGCGTCGCCGTGCGAAACTCCGCCGTCGAAGCGAGCGTCTGCCCGCCCGCGTGGGCGGCGATGACGCGGCGGATGGATTCTGTGTCAGCCGCGAGCGCGAGATAGTTGTCAATGAAGGCGAGCGCGCCGCGTCCGAAGTTTGTGATCTCGATGCCGTTCTGTTTCAAATTCTGTCCGGCGTCGTTCGGCCTCTTCATGCCGAGCGCGAGCAACACGCGCGGGAGGATACGTTGGAGCGTATCTTTGTCGCGCAGAGAGATGAGCGCGACGGGGCCAGCGGGACGCGCGGGCGGCGTCGTTTGCGTCGCGGAGGTTTGCGCGCCGGTCGTCGTCGTCTCGGAGACCTTGACGGTCGGCGTGCCCGTCATCCAGTTCGAGGGGATGCTGACGGCCAACTCGTTGCCGAGCGAGCCGATGAGGTCTTCTTTGATTTTGAAACCGAAGAGTTTCTCCAGCGCGGCGAGTTGCGCTTCGTAGGACGGCTCTTTGGATTCGAGGCGCGCGGCGTCTGCCGCTTCCGCGTTGCCTTCGGCGGCCTCGCGCTTGCGCGACTCTTCAAAGTAGGCGGCCTGTCGCGCGCGCGTCTGTTCGATGCCTTTGACGAACTGCTCGTAGATTTGCGCCATGTCGAGCGAGAGGCCGACGTAGATGTCCGTCTCGGCGGGCAGCAGGGCGGGGGCTTCGGAGGCGACGGGCGGGCCGGAAACGAACAGCGGGAAGAAGGGGATGATGCTGCCTTTGGATTCCGCGTTGTTGAACAGAAGCGCGCGGACGGCGAGCGATTCTCCTTCGGGCGAGGCCGCGAGGCTCAAGCCTTCGGGCCATTGCTGCTGCCCTCCCATCCCAAAATTGAGCCCCATTGACAGCAACATCGAAAACGGGTCGGGGCCGCCCGACTCCTGTGCCTCCGCTTCGGCGACGGCGGCCTGTTCTTCCGGCGTCAACTGCGAGACGGGATTGCCCTCGCTCCCTTCCGTCGCGGACTTCTCGCCCGTGACGACGGGCGCGACGACGGCGGCTTCTTCGACCGCCTCAGTCTCTTCGGCGGGCGGCTCCGGCGCTTGCGGGTTATCAATCGCGGGCGCGTCAACGTCTGGCGGCGTCATCGCCGGGTCAACTTCCTCGCCCGTCTCCACCGCCGCAATCGTCGGCTCCGGTTGCCCCGCCTGAGCCGCGATCCGTTCGGCGGTCTGCCGCGCCGCCTCCGCCTCGGCGGCCTCGCGCATCTGTTTATACTGGCGTTCCATCACGCCGAAATCGAAATAGACGAAGACCGGCTCGGTTGAGAAACGCCCGCGCGCCGCTTTGAAGTGCGGTTGATTGGCGAGCAACTTGTCGGGCTGTGCGCGCAAGGAGGCGAGCTTGAAGGGAGTTTCGCTGACGACGACGAGATTGCCCGCGTTGGTGATGTGGAAGGGTATTTTCGGCGCGGGCGGGCGGGCGGTTTCGGCTTCGAGACGCGCCCGCCGGCGACGTGGCGCGCGCCCTTCGTCGGGCCTGCTCGGGTTGCTATTCGGGTTGTCGCCCGTCAACACGTTAGCGTTCATGTTGCCGTTGACGTTCATGCTGACGTTCGCGGGTTCGGATGCCGGGTCGGGCGCGGGCGGGACGACGGAGGTCAGAAACTTGTCAAGTTTGGGAGCGAAAGCGCGCGCCGCTTCGACCGAAGGAAGTTCGATGGCGACGAAGCCCTGCGGGAGCGACGCGTCGGACGGCATCCCCGCGACCATCACGCGCGAAGCGGTCAGCGTCTCGGCATGCTCGCGCAGGAAACCGAGCGCGAGCTTGAGTTCGTCGGGCGCGCTGCCGATGAGCCAGAGCGGTTCGAGCAGTTCCAGAAGGCCGCCGGGCTGCATCTGTTGACCGAAGCCGCGTATCTCGCCATAGAGGGCGTAGGCGTCGGCGGAGAGCAGCGTGTCGAAGGTGATGTCTTTATCGGCGACGGATTGCGACGCCGCCGCTCCACGTACGGGCGCGGGTGTTTGCCGTCTCGTCGTCGTCGCGCCGCGCGTCGCGGAGGGCACGGGCTTCGGGGTCGCCGGAGTCGTCGCGGTTCTCGACGCAGGCGCATTGGGGCGCGCGGGAGCGGTGGCTGCGGGGCGCGTGCGCCTGCTGTGTGTCGTCCGGCGTCGGTGGCGTTGGGCGGGCAGGGGCGCGGCGACGAGGAGCGCGACGACGAGCAACGCGGCGGCGCGACCGGAGCGTGGAAAGATTTTCTTGCGCATTTCTTTAGAGGTAATTTTTCGCGTCGAGAGTATCAACAGCGCATGTCCGTCGGGAAAATCGGCTGGCGGCTGCCAGACTCGCACAGGGCACGGTTACGGCCTGCCGTAGATTATGACAGGTCTGCCGATTTTCTAGTAGCGCGAAGCGGAAATTAACAGGGATGGACAGGATAGGCAGGATAAAAAGAGAGACAGGGTAAAGGGGGAAAGGTTAAATGGGTAAAGGGTGAAAGCTTAAAGGGCGAAGAGGTCAGTACTAACTGGCTGCTTCATTTATCTCCCCTTCCACCTTTCCCCCTTCTCCCGTTTCCCCCTTATTTCTTATCCTGTCTATCCTGTCCATCCCTGTTAATTGCTTCCGATGTTGTGTTAGGCGCGCTAAGCCTTTTCCAGACCGGCGTATTTTTCGATGAGCTTTTTCTGGCCGAAACCGGGGAAGCTGACGGTGAGTTTGGCGGTGTCGCCCGTGCCTTCGCGGCGGAGGACGAGGCCGCGACCGTACTTCGGATGGCGGACGTGGGAACCGGGCACGAAGTCGCCGCCGCCGCTCGATGCGGACGACGCGGGCGAAGATTTTGATGCGGGAGAAGATTTCGCCGCGCTGCCGGAGGATGCGGCGGCGCGTTTGTTGGGCGGCGGCGACGCGGCGCTTCCGGTCGCCTGTTTGTTGAAGTGCTCGCCGCGCTGGCGGAAGAATTCGGCGATGGAGTCAACGCTGTCGTATGTCTTGCCCGCAAACTTCTTCTCCACGGGCGCGTCGCCGCGAAGCGCGCGCACGGCATGACGGTTCGCCACCGCTTCGGAGCCGCGCGCAAACGAGAGCCAAGAGGGGCCGCGCGAGAGGTCGTCCATCAACTCAAGCGGCATCTCGTTGAAGAACTGCGACGGCTCGGACGCCATCTCTTCGCCATAGACGCGCCGCTTCATCGCGTGCGTCACGTAGAGGAAACGCTCGGCGCGCGTGATCGCCACGTAGCAGAGACGCCTCTCCTCTTCGAGTTCGGCGCGGTCGACGACGGCGCGCGCGTGCGGAAACAGCCCGTCCTCCAAACCGACGATGAAGACGAGCGGAAACTCCAAGCCCTTCGCCGAATGGACGGTCATCAGCGTGACGGGCGCGTTCTGCTTGTACTGGTCAACGTCGGAGACGAGCGCGGCGGCGTCAATGAAGTCGCGCAGACCTCCACCCTCCTGCGCGTCGTAATCCACAGCCGCGTTGACGAGTTCCTGCAAGTTCTCCAGACGCCCTTCGGCCTCGTCCGTGTTCTCCGTCTTCAAGGCAAGCTCGTAACCCGTGTCGAGTATCGCCGCCTTGACGACTTCGGAGGCCGTCTCCTTTTCGGCGAGCGCGACCAGACGCGTGATGATGCTCTGAAAATTCTTGAGCGCACTAACGGCACGCGGCGAAAAACCTTCGCCCTGCTCGGCGATAATCGCAATCGTCTCCCAATGCGAGACGCCGTAGTCCTTCGCGCGCCGCTCCAACTCGTCGAGCGTCTGCTTGCCCAAACCGCGCGCCGGACTGTTGATGACGCGCATCAGGGCGATGGAGTCGTGCGGGTTCATGGCGAGTTTGAGATAGGCGACGATGTCGCGGACTTCGGCGCGTTCGTAGAAGGAGAAGCCGCCGACGATGTTGTAGGGCAAGCCCGCACGCCGGAGTGCTTCTTCAAAGACGCGCGATTGCGCGTTGGTGCGGTAGAGGACGGCGGCGCGCAGGTCGGGCGCGGCGCGGCGGTGTTCCTCGATCTTGGCGGCGACGAAGCGGGCCTCGGCGTCGGCGTCGAGAGCCTGATAATAACGGATGCGCTCGCCGGTCGGGTTGGCCGTCCAGAGCGTCTTGTCCTTGCGCTCGACGTTGTGTTTGATGACGGCGTCGGCGGCGTCGAGGATGTTCTGCGTGGAGCGATAGTTCTGTTCGAGCTTGATGACTTTCGCCGACGGATACTGCTGCTCGAAGTTGAGAATGTTCGAGATGTCCGCGCCGCGCCAGCGATAGATTGACTGCGACTCGTCGCCGACGACGCAGATGTTCTGCTGCCGCTCGGTGAGGAAATGAATGAGCGCGAACTGAAGGCTGTTGGTGTCCTGATATTCGTCAACGAGCAGGTAGCGGAAGCGTTCGTTGTAGCGCGCGCGCACGTCTTCGGAGTGGCGCAGCAGTTTGACGGTCTTGATGAGCAGGTCGTCGAAGTCGAGCGCGTTGTTGGAGACGAGCCGTTCTTCGTAGAGACGAAAGACGCGCGCGATTGCCGCGCGACGCTCGTCGCCGTGCTCGACGCGCGCGGCGAACATCTCGGCGTCGAGCCCGCTGTTTTTGGCGTGGCTGATCGCGCCTTGCGTCTGTCGCGCGTTCATCCGCTGGTCGTCGTAGCCGAGGTCTTTGACGCACGCCTTGACGACGCGCAGCGAATCGTCTTGGTCATAGATAGTGAACGAGCGCGAGTAGCCTTCGCCGAGGGCTTCGATGTCGCGGCGGAGGATGCGGACGCAGAGACTATGAAAGGTCGAGATGAGCGGCGCGCTCGACAGCCGTGCGTACTTGAGCAGGCTCTCGACGCGCTCGCGCATCTCCTGTGCGGCCTTATTCGTGAACGTGACGGCGAGAATGTTGTACGGCTCGACGCCGCGCTCGGAAATCAGATAAGCGATGCGGACGGTGATCACGCGCGTCTTGCCGCTGCCCGCGCCCGCCAGAATCAGCAGCGGCCCTTCGGTCGTCACGACGGCCTCGCGCTGTCGTTCGTTGAGTGAGTCGAGGAAATTCATATAGTCGTGAATCGTGAATCGTGAATCGTAAATAGTAAGAACAGATTTCAAATCTATTCACCATTTACTATTTACCATTTACTTGATGAGCTTTTGAATCGCTTTGAACTGTTCGTGCGCGGAGTCGCGGAGCAGCTCGAAGAGGGCCATCTCGGTGGTCGAGAGGAGCGCGCCGCTCTGTTGCATCTTCGAGAGCGCGGCCTGCCGGTTGTGCGGGGCGCGCGCGGAGATGCAGTCGGTCAGGAGATGTACTTGAAGACCGCGCGCGAGCAGGTCGTG
This sequence comes from Pyrinomonadaceae bacterium, assembly GCA_035537095.1. Lineage (GTDB taxonomy): Bacteria > Acidobacteriota > Blastocatellia > Pyrinomonadales > Pyrinomonadaceae > DASWNP01. The sequence goes on along the minus strand of DATLMV010000010.1, from coordinate 21,836 downwards.
CGTCGTCTGGTTGACGCAGACGTGCGCTTCGATGCCGCAGACGATGACCTGTCGCGCGCCCGTCTCTGCAAGCCGCGCGACGAACTGCTGTGCGTCGCAGGAGCTAAAAGCGGTCTTCTCGACGGGTTCCCAACCGGCGGGCAGAACCGCGCTGATTTCGCCCGCCGTGCGTCCCAGGCCCTTCGGATATTGCTCGGTGACGATGACGGGAACTTTCAAGAGTTGCGCGGCGTGCGCGACGAGCGCGATGCGCGCCGCCGTCTCCGCGAAATCGGAGATGGAACGGCGAAAAGCCTCCTGCATGTCTATCACGACGAGCGCAGACTGCCCCGCGTCGAGGATGTTTTCGTGTCGCATCTGTGTTGTTTGCTCCGCAAACATTTAAGCACACAAAAATTGAAAGGCAAAAGGCGGAAGGCAAAAGCGAAGGGGAAAGGGCAAAGGGGGAAACGGGGAAAGGGCAAAGGGGCATCAGGCAAAGGACATAAGTTAAAAGGCAAAAGTTTAAGACCGGAAAACTTTGCGCGTGTGGTTTGGAGAGAATCCCCGAAGCCCTTTCCCTTCGTGTCCCTTTCCCCGTTTCCCCTTTCCCCCTTCCCCTTTGTTTTATTTCGTCAGGCGGAGCGTGAAGCCCTCGACGCGCTGGCAGGGTTGGAGGTCAACGATGATGTTGGCGGTTTCGGCTTCGCGCCGGAGGAGGGCGCGCGCTTCCGCGTCCCAAGCGACGGGGCGCGGCGTCTCGGTCGCGTCGGTGCGATTTACAGAGCGCGCGACGAGCCAGTAGCGACCGGGCGCGAGGTTCGAGAAAGCGAACGCGCCCTCCATGCTCGCGGGCGTCTCGGCGTAGCGGAGCACATCTTCGGCGCGCTCGCGTTCGACCGGCACGAGATGGACGCGCCACGCGCCGGACGACGCCGCCGCCGGACGCGCGCCTTCCGCAGACGCGTCCGCAGAGATTTGACCGCGCAGCGTCGCCGCGCCGTAGGCGATCTGAATGTTCAGACCCTTCACGTTCTGACCGGAGGCGAGCGTGAGCATGTCGGCGCTGTTTGCCTTCGCGGGCGCGAGCGCGACGACGCGCGGCGGCGCGACGGCAGACGGGTTGGCCTTCGCGGGCGGCGCAGCCGGGGCGACGCTTTTTCCCGTCGCTGCTGCGGCGCTCGCGGGAAACGTGAGCGCGCGGACGTACCAGAGTTCGTTTGCGGGCAGGGCTTCGGGACGAAAGCGTCCGGCGTCGAGGCCGCGAAAGACGAAGTCGCCCTGCGCGTCGGGCGCGGTGTCGCGGCGTGTGAACTGTCGCATCCGCCAGTTGTCTCTGGGGATGTCTTTCATGTCGCGGCGCAGGACGACGACCGTCTCCTGCGGCAGCAGGGCCTCGCGTTTCTCCGGACACGCGCCAGAGGGTTGCGGCGGCGGCGTCGTCGCCGACTCGACCTGCACGCGGCCACCGACGGTGGCGAGCGGAAGCATCGTCAGCACAATGCCGCTCACGTCCGCGCCGCGCACCGAGACGCGACGCGGCGCAGATGATTGCAGGTCGCCGTCTCTCGAAGTGCGCCGCGCCGTCAGGTCGTAGTCGCCGTCGGCCAAGCCTTCAAACGAGAAGGTATGTTCGGCGGCGTCGCCGCCGCGCGCGGAGTTGAAGCCGCCGAACTCGTTCGTGCCCGTCGCCACATGCGTCAGCATGAGCGAGACGCCGCCCGCGTTCGGGCCTGTGCCCAACTCGCCGACTCCTTCAATCCTGCCGCCGACGGTGTGGCCCTGCTCGCCTCGATGCCGGATGTCAATGCCCTGCGTCTCCTGTCCGGCGCGCACGTTGACTTCCGTCGCGCCCTCGCGCGCGCTGGAAGGAAAGTAGGTCGGCGAGTCGGCGTCGAAGGCGGAAGGGAAGAAACTGAACGACTGCCCCGCGCCGCCCGCGACGACGAGATAGACGCCCGAGGGCAGACCGTAGATGCGATAAATACCACGGTCGTCCGTGTGGCGTTCGCCGCCGTAGCTCGCACCGGGGGCAGCGCCCGACGCGTGCCCGTCGAGATCGCGGACGAAGACGGCGCGCACGCGCATGCCGACGACGGGGTCGCCGCTCGCGTTCGTCACCATGCCGTTGATGACGCCGCCCTTCATCAGCGTGACCGTGACGAACTCGCCCAGATGACGATAGACGCGCGTCCCGCGTTCGACGAGCGGGTCGGGCATCGTGACGTATCCGGGCGCATACGCCGCGACGAGATAGGCGGCGGGGTCGAGATTGTCCAGACGAAACTTTCCTTCGGCGTCTGCCGCCGCTGCCGCCGTGGTGCGCGACGCGCCCACCGCGTTAGCGATGACCGAGACGAAGGGTATGGCTTGCCCGTCCTCGCCGACGACGCGCCCCGTGATCGAACCGGAGCCGCGCGCCTCTCCCGCCTTTCCGCGCGCTCTCGCGCCCTCGACCGGCGCAGCCACGTCGCGCGGCGTCTGCGGCGTCGGCACGGGCGACGGCGCAGCCTGCGGCGGCCTCCGCGACGCAGCGGGCGGGCGCGTCTCCTGCGCGGTCGTCTGCGTGGCGACGTGCTGCGCGTCAAGCGCGACGGCAGAGAGCAGAATCAAGACGCAGATGATTTTCCGTCTATTCATAAACAGAGAGCGAAGATGTCGGGCGAAGATGTCGGACGAAGATGCCGGATGTTGGATGCTGGGGAAAGAGACGTGCATCCGACATCCGACGCATCTGAATCCAAAAGTCCCGGCGCGGCGAGAATCTTTATTTCCGGGCAGCTTCCAAACTCCGTCCGCCTGTCTTTCAGGGCTTGGGGTCGGCGTCCGGCTTGTTTTCATAGACGAGCGTGACGGAGACTTCGCCCGCGTCGCCGACGTTGATGGTCTGCTTGATCTCTCCCGGTCGCCGGTCTCGAACATTCGGCCCGAAGACGCGCAGCGTCAGTTCATATTCACCTGCGGGCACGCCCTCGATAGTGAAGCGTTGACGCGCATCGAGTTGCGCGGGGCGTCCGGTCGGGCCGGAGGCATCCGTCGCTCCGCTGCGCCGCGCGAAGACTATCATGCGCGTGCCCTCGGGCAGCGCGTCGCCCTCGACTCTGACCTGCCCGCGAATGACGGCTGTCCCGTAAGCGACGACGACGCGCAAGCCCGTGACGTGTTCGCCCGCAGCTATCTCGATGCCATCGCGCTGCTCGACGCCGCCCCGCTCGACGCGCAGCAGCGAGAACTCCTTCGACTGCGCCCAAGAGTTCAGACCGATGCGAAACTTGCCCGCGCGCATCCCGCCGATGAAGAAAGTCCGGTCGGCGTTGACCTGTGCTCGCTGCGCGAACGGCGAGGTCTCCTCGTTCTGCGAAGCGTTGGACGCGTAGAGTTGAAGCCTTGAGACGCGCGCCAGCGTCGCCGGATTGCCGCCGCCCTCGACGACGATGACGCCGCTCAAACTACCGCCGCGCCGCAACTTCAACTCAAGCCCGCTCACGTCCGTCTCCCCGACTTCAAACGTGACGGGCTCGCTGTACCATTCGCTCTGCCCGTCGGGCGAAGCGACGAGGCCGTAGTTGCCGGACATGGCCGTCAGTTGAAACTCGCCGCGCGCATTGGAGGGCGCGCCGCCGTTGAAGCCGCCCGCGAAGCTGCGCGTGCCCGCGCGCATGGGGCCGTAGAAGACGTTGATGTTCGGAACGGGCCGCCCCGTCTCCGCGTCGAGGACGCGCCCGCTCACTTTGAACGTCTTCGCTATGCCCCCGACTTCGATGTCTATGTCGGCAGCCTCTGTGCCCGCCGCGACCTCGATGATCTCGGCGTCCGACTCCGTCGTCCCTTTCGGATAAAAAGTTCGCTCATAGACCGCCCGCACCCCGCCGAAATATGCGCCGCTCATGCTGTCCTGCCCGACGCTGACGCGATATTGACCGGCGGACAAACCGTAGATGCGATAGACGCCCCGGTCGTCGGTCATCTCAAGAGCGGGGCGCATCGGCGGCCTGCTCGTGCCGTTCATTGGTTCGACGCGGACTTGCTGCGCGATGACGGGCCGCCCGTCCGCGCCCGTCACGCGTCCCGTGATGACGCTGCCGCGCGTGAGTTTGAAGTCAATATCCTCAATCGTCTCACCGGGCAAGATGTTGACGGGCTTGCCCGGTTGCCATGAGTCCGTTTTGTCGGAGACGACGAAGGCGGGCGCGACCGCCAGCAGCGTGTAATGTCCGGCGGGGACGTTAGTCAGGGTGTAGCGGCCATCGCCGTCGGTCGTGGAGCGCGCGATGGGCTTGCGGCGCGGCCCCATCTCCGCCGCCAGCAGCACGACCGGGATTCCGTTGACGCCCTTCTCGTCGCTCAAGACGCGTCCCGTAATCCGCCCCGTCGGCTTGGCATCAACACCGGCGGGCGTCTGCGCCCACGCGACAGCCGAGACCGCGCAGCACGAGATCAAGAGACAGGCGGCGATGCGACGAAGCAACGGCAGGGCAGTCATCATTCGATCTCCTCTGAATCTGACAACGCTGAATTTGGAAAACTCCGCGCTCGCGCAGAGCTTCCGTGAGTAATGTTGAGCAACCTTCCGGACAGCTATGTCAAACACGCCGCGCCCGTTCAAAAAGTTCTTCAATCAATCGAGGTCTGCAAACAATCTTCGCAAACAAGGGCGGCAAAACTCTTCACCGTAAAAGCCCACGCGCGAGAGCGTACAACTCACGCGACGAAGCGCGCAAGGGGCATCGTGCAAGCTCTTTCGCGCAGCGAAAGGCGGCGCGCCGCGCGTCGCACCAGGCGGGCGAAACACCCGTCCCGGCGCGCGGGCGGTTGCGGGCGTGCGGGGCGTCTCTCTATAATGGCTTGCACTTTCCGCTCCCCCTTTTGTCCGTCAAAAGAAGCTGGCCCCGGCGGCGTCCGACAGTTTCGGCCAGAGGATTCTCTCGTGTTGAGTCGCCTCCGCCGCTCGTCCGGCGCGCACGCCTCTGACCCCGGTCGGGGGACTGCGGCGCGCCCGTCTCTTGCGTTTGAACGTCCGCAACTCCTTCGGAGGTTATATGAAAAAAGTTCTCTACGGGTTTACTCTCCTCGCAGCAATTTTCTTCGGCGGGATAAATAACATGGCACAAACTATCAATTCGATGAATCCACCGGCGACCGCGCCTGCGGCCAGACGGGTCGCCAAAACCAGCAACCTGCACGGCGAGACGTGGACGGATGAATATTTCTGGCTCCGCGAGAAGAAGAACCCCGAGGTCATCTCCTATCTCGAAGCCGAGAACGCCTACACCGACGCTTACATGAAGCCGACCGAAGAACTTCAGGCCGCGCTTTATAAAGAGATGCTCGCGCGCATCAAGGAGACCGACACCAACGTCCCCTACCGCGAGGGCGACTATCTCTACTACACGCGCACCGAGCAGGGCAAACAGTATCCCATCTACGCGCGCAAGCGCGGGCAGGAAACCGCGCCCGAAGCCGTCACGCTCGACCTGAACGAGATGGCGAAGGACTTGAAGTTTATGGCCGTCGGCAACTACGAGGTGAGCGGCGACGGCCAGATGCTCGCCTACTCGACCGATACCACCGGCTACCGCGAATACACGCTCTACATCAAAGACCTGCGCAACGGCCAGACGACCAAGATTGCCGAGCGCGCCAGCAGCGTCGCGTGGGCCAACGACAACCGGACGCTCTTTTACGTCGTTGACGACCCGACCACCAAACGCTCCTATCGTCTCTATCGCCACACGCTCGGCAAAGCGTCCGACGAACTCGTCCACGAGGAGACGGACGAGATGTTCGACATCTATCTCAACCGCTCGCGCAGCCGCGCTTACATCTTCCTGACCATCGGCAGCCACACGACCTCCGAAGTGCGCTATCTTCCCGCCGATAAGCCGCTGGATGCTTTCCGCGTCGTCGAGCCGCGCGCCGCCGGACACGAATACTACGTCGAACATCGCGGCGACACGTTCTACATCCGCACCAACTCGGGCGGCGCGCGCAACTTCAAACTCGTCGCCGCGCCCGTCGCCGCCCCGCAGCAGAAGAACTGGAAGGAGTTGATGCCCTACCGCAAGGAAGTGATGCTCGGGCGCGTTGACGCCTTCGCCGATTATCTCGTCCTGACCGAGCGCGAGAAGGGGCTGCCGCAGATTCGCATCACCGACCTGCGCTCCGACAAGACGCATTATGTCGCCTTCCCCGAGCCGGTCTATAACGCCTCGCTCGGCGTCAATAAAGAGTTCAACACGAAGCTCGTCCGCTACAACTACCAGTCGTTCACGACGCCCGCCTCCGTCTATGACTACGACATCGCCGCGCGCAAGAGCGAACTGCTCAAACAACAGCCCGTCCTCGGCGGCTACGACGCGAACGCCTACAAATCCGAACGCATCTACGCCGTCGCCCCCGACGGCACGCGCATCCCCGTCTCGCTCTACTACAAAAAAGATTTGCAGCGCGACGGCTCGCGCCCCATGTTCCTCTACGCCTACGGCTCTTACGGCATCCCGAGCAACGTCTCCTTCAGTTCCGCTCGTCTCTCGCTCGTCAATCGCGGCGTCGTCTATGCCATCGCGCACATTCGCGGCGGCGGCGACCTCGGCAAAGAGTGGCACGACGCGGGCCGCATGATGAACAAGAAGAACACCTTCACGGATTTCATCGCCGCCGCCGAACATCTCGTCAAAGAGAAGTACACGGCGAAAGATCGTCTCGTCATTTCGGGCGGGAGCGCGGGCGGCCTCTTGATGGGCGCGGTCACGAACATGCGTCCCGACCTCTTCAAAGCGGTCGTCTCCTACGTCCCCTTCGTTGACGTGATCAACACGATGACCGACGCGACGCTGCCGCTGACGGCGGGCGAATGGGAGGAATGGGGCAATCCCATCCGCGACAAGGCGGCCTACGCCTACATGAAGTCTTACAGTCCTTACGACAACATCGAGGCCAAAGCCTACCCGACGATACTCGTCAAGACTTCCTTGAACGACAGTCAGGTGATGTACTGGGAGCCCGCCAAGTACGTCGCCAAACTGCGCTCGATGAAGACTGACAAAAACCCCCTGCTTCTCAAGACCAACATGGGCGCAGGCCACGGCGGCGCATCGGGCCGCTACGACAGCCTCAAAGACACCGCCTTCGACTACGCCTTCATCCTCAACCAGTTGGGAATCACGAAGTAAGTCGGAGAGAAGTCCAAAGTCTGAAAGTCCAAAGTCGAAAGTCTGAAATTCAAGACAGCTTTCGACTTTGGACTTTCGACTTTCAGCGTTTTTCTTTGGCCTCAGACTTTGGACTTTCAGACTTTCGACCGCTCTTGACTTTGGACATTGGACTTTTAGACTCTGGACTTCCCGCCGATTCTTGTTGACAACGCTCGCCCTAAAGTTTTTTAATGATTGAGGGTCGCGCATCTCAAGCGCGACCGACGAGTTTTGGGGAGCGTGCACTCAATTCACACGCGACCTGCACACCTCCGCAAGGGCCGTTGCGCCCGTTCTACCACCGCACAAAAGGTTCGATTCACACGTTGAATCAACTGCACCCGCGCCCCCGCGCTCACAATCCCACGCCCGCACTCCAACGCGCGCCCGCCCCCAAATCTTTCCGCTAATCTTATCCGGAGCAAAGTAGATGAAAGTCGAGAGCGAAATCTGGCAAGTCCGCATACAGGGTCAGGTCTATGAGACCGACGGCGAGACTCTCAAGAAGTGGGTCGGCGAAGGGATGCTACAGCCGACCGACCACGTGAAGAAGGGAAGTCTCAACTGGATTGAAGCGGGCCTCGCGCCGTTGCTGCGTCCCGTCTTCTCCGGCGAAGAGACGATTATCTCGCCCCTTTCGGATGCGCCCGACGCGCCCGTCTCACACGCGCCCGTGCCGCCCGCGCCCTCGCCCGCGCAGGCGTCCGCGCAGATCGCTTCGCTGATGCAGGAACACGGCATCACGCCCGTATTGAGCGCAGCGGAGATTTCGCTGCCCGCCTCGAACGCCTGCCATTTTCACCCGCAGTTGGAACCGAAATTCATCTGCCGAATCTGTAGCGCGCTCTTTTGCCGCGAGTGTCCGAACTTCATCGGCACGAGCAAAGTCCCGCTCTGCAAACTCTGCGGCGACCTCTGCAAGCCGCTCGACGAAGTGAAAGAACAGAAGGCGCACAGGCAGTTTCAAAGCTCCGGTTTCGGCTTTCAAGACTTCCGCAGCGCGTTGCTCTATCCTTTCCAGAATAAGACGGGCCTCATCTGCGGCGCGGCCTTCTACGGTTTTCTCCTGCTCGCAGGCTTTCGCGGGCGCATACTGGCGTCCGCCGTTCTCTTCGGCTGCATCTCCATCGTCATCAACAAGGTCGCTTACGGCAAGATGGACAGAAACTTCCTGCCCGACCTGAGCGAGTTTTCGATGTGGGACGATGTCATCATGCCCGCGCTGCTCGGCATCGGCGTCGGCATCGTCACGCTCGGGCCGACCATTCTACTCGTCGTCGCGCTCCTGTTCGGCGTCTTCGGCGGCGCGGCGCAAACTCCGACCCCGCCCGCGCCGGAGGGACAAACGGCACAGCAAGAGGAACAACTCACGCAGGAGGACTTCGACGCGCTCGTGCGCGGCGACGACCCCGAGCGCGACGCCGAAACCGCGAAGAAGTTGGAGCGGCTGCGCCCCACTTATCAAATGGCGCAGGAGGCCAAGAAGTCCGAAGAGAGTCAGGCGCAGACCTTCGGCGTGCTGGCGCAGTTTACGGGCGGCCCGCTCCTCGTCGTGCTGCTCTTGCTCGCCGCGCTGGCGTGGGCCGTCTTCTATTATCCGATGGCGCTCGCCGTCGCCGGGTACACCGAAGACTTCGCGTCGGTCGTCAACCCCCTCATCGGTCTCGACACCATCCGCCGCATGGGTTTCAACTACGTCAAAGCCTTCCTCATGTATGCGGGCGTCCAACTCGTCGGCCTCGTCATCGGCCTCGTCGTCGGCCTCGTCACCGCGCCCTTCCAGATGCCCTTCGTCGGCAACCTCCCCGCCACCTTCCTCGACGGCATGATCACCTTCTACACCAGCCTCGTCATCGCCTGCATCCTCGGCCTCGCCCTCTTCAAATCCGCCGACAAACTCGGCCTCAACTTCGACAACTGAGCAAGGGGAAAGGTTAAAAGGGTTAAAGGTTAAAAGGGGATGCAAGACAAACCACCCCCTTTCGCCTTTTAACCCTTTCCCCTCTTTTCACTCATCCCTCGCCCTGCGGCCCTCATTATTCCGATTATGCGGCGGCATCTTTCAACTGTACGGACGGCCTGTTTCACGCGTGCGATGGGCTGACACACGCGTGCGGCGGCAAGTTTCGGGCGTGCGGCGACGCCTGACATCTGCGCGGCGGCATCCGGCGAGCGTGCGGCGACGGTTTACCGGATGGCGTTCGCGGTTTGTGCCGGTTCGGTCGCGTGAGGCGCGCGTTGGAGGTTGAGTTCGAGGAGGCGGGCGAGAATTTCTTCGTCGGAGAGGGAGGATTGCCAGCCGTAGGCGGCGCAGACGGCCTCGTCGAGCTTTCTGTGCGCGAGGTCGAGCCACGTCGGACGCTGGTTGTATAGGTTTGTCAGGGTTCGCTTGGCGAGTTGCGCGGCGGCGGCCTCGTCTCTGGCGACGACGCGCGGATAACGAACCGTCCCCACGCCGTCCGCGCCCGCCCCGTGCACGTAACGCGCCCACGGCCCGTCAACCGAACCGGAAAACTCCAATACTTCCTCACGCGTCCACTCCGGCGGATTCAACCAACGCTGCCTCAACTCGTCCAACTCCCTCGCCGCCTCCGCAATCAAGCTTTCTTGTGAAGATTCGGGGAAAGGAAAAGTCTCAAAGCACGTAGTTGGTGTGTAACGCGCGCCACTTTCTTTTTCGCGTAACTGCGTCCCTTGAATACGCGCCCAAACTTCATGAATGCGTGAATGAAGTATCCCAAACCAGTAATCATTATCCGAGGTTATAACGACTAAGAGATTGGAAGGGATGGCTACACAATTCACCCAACACATTACATGATGCTTAGCCACGAGAGGAGTAGCTAATGTTCTCTTAAACGTTTTGATGGCTGCCCGCATTCCTTGTCGCGTTTCACCATAAAGCCACCATTCTTCTTTATGCCGTTCACGTCGGATAACATCTCGCATGGGCTTGACGTGATTTTTTACATACTCAAAGGGAGTCTCATAGCCTGCTGCTTCTTCTAGCGTCAATTCGCTGAAGTCTATAATCCAAGTGTCCTGATTGCGCCTGACCAAATCCAGAGCATTAAGATAGGGTCTAATTACATCGGAGTTACATACGCCCGTAGGATTGGGAATTGACATAAAGTTAAGTGCTGTTTGAATTGGAAAGTCAAACGGCCCGCTCTTTTGTATTCCAATGAAAGATTGTCTCTGGTTTTCAATTAATCGCTTGGCCTTTGTGGTATCTGCGCCCGGCGTTAGATTGGAATTTATTCGATTTACTTCCTTACCATCAAGTATATGTAATTGTTCAGAGCCATTATCGAAGCCTATCATTGAAACATGCACGGCTGCGCCATCTAAAATCCAATTCCTATCACTTTCGGCAAAGAAAATATCGCCGCTCTGCTTGATTCGTTTTAGGACTTCACGGTTCGCGCCGCCACGTATGCCTTGAGTCGCAAGAAATCCCGCACGCTTACATCTGTTTTCTTCAATCTGATGTCTTGCCTTCTCAAACCAATAGCAACATAGGTCGCTAAATGGTGGAATCTTATCTTTATAAACAGACAGTACTGCTTCAAAGTAATTGTCCCCAATCTCTCCGCGTATCCGCTTGCCGCCTAAGAAGGGTGGGTTGCCGATGATGTAGTCAACGGCGGGCCATTGGGGTTCGGCGGGGTGCGCGGGGTCGGACAAGTCGAGAATCGCGTCGGTGTTGTGGAAGTTGAGCATCCGGCTGAGGATGGGTTCACCCGGCCAGCCGAAGCCGTTGGCCTGTATCCATTGGAGGTAGCCTATCCAGAGCGTGGTTTGCGCGAGGTCGAAGGCGTAGGGATTGATTTCGATGCCGTAGAACTGCCACGGGCCGACGAGCGGGAGAAACGCGCCGAGTTCTTTGTCCTGTGCGTAGATCAAGACCTCTTTCTCAAGGTCTTTGAACTTCTGCAAAGTGACGTATAGAAAGTTTCCCGACCCGCACGCGGGGTCGAGCACCTTAATTTCCGCGAGCCGCTCGTGGAATTGTCGCAGCAGGGCGCGCGCTTCACGGTGCGCGCGGTTGGCGGCGTCGCGCGCGAGCGGCTTTTCGCGTCCCGTCGGGTTTCTCTTGCCGGTCGCCAGCAGATTTTCGATAGCGGCGCGCGTCTCCTGCCATTCGCGCCTCAGAGGTTGCATCACGACCGGCTCGATCAACGTCTCGATGTCGGCGCGGCCCGTGTATTGCGCGCCGAGTTGCGAACGCTTGGCGGGGTCTAAACCGCGCTCGAACAGCGTGCCGAAGATGGAGGGGTCAACCGCGCCCCAGTCGAGCCGCGCCGCCGCCTGCACATGCTTGATCTCCTCCGATGTGAGCGGCAACACCGGACTCTCCGTGAACAGGTTGCCGTTGAAGTGGCGGATGGTTTCCAGCCCGAAGTCGCCGCCGACGGCCATCGCCTCGAAGAGACCGCCGATGAGCTTCGAGAAATGTTCGGGGTCGCGGGATTTCTCCACAATCCGGCTGAACAACTGCTCCGGCAACAGCCCGACATCTTCCGCGAAGAGACAGAACACGATGCGGTCGAGAAAATGTGCGACGACGGTCGCGTCCAAACCACGCTCGCGCAAACCCTGCGCGACGCGCGCCAGACGCTCGGCCACCTCGGTCGTAATAGCTTCGCTCGTCCGGTCGGGCCGCAACCTGTCAGGCTCGAAAAACACGGCGCGCATAATCTCCAAGTGGCGCGGCGTGTCGAAATTGTCGAGCGTGATTTCGTATGTTTTGTTCGCGGTCGCGTTGAAATTGGTGTGGACGACGATTCGCTCCATGTCGGAGACGACGAGCAGCGGCGGGTTCTCCAATGATTCGCGGTATTTGAGAAGTTGGTCGTAGGCGGCGTCGAGGTCTTTGTGCTTGCCCTTGTATTCCCACCCGAAGAAGTCGCGCTTCCACACGTCGGCCCAACCTTTGCCGCCGCCATGCTTATCCGCGCCGCGCTCGAACGTGAACCGCTCGCCCGTCGGGTCGTGCTCGGCAGGTTTCGGATGCCCGAACAGTTCGCACAAGTCAAGAAAATGTTCCTGCGACGCCGAACGCTCCGTCCGCGTGCTCTTGCGCCACTTGGCGACGAATCCTGAAACATTCATCCGTCTATTCTTTACGCTCTACCGGGAGTTTGCCACCCGCTCGACGCCCGCGCGCTGCCGCCGCGTGAAGTTACGCGCCTGCTGCCTTCGCTTCACACGTCAGCCTCGATGCCTGTGCCGGACGCGCCGGACTCTGCGCTTGCGCGGCGTAGGGCGCGGGCTGCGTTTGCTGGCGTTGGTACGCCGCTTGGTTGAACGGCGCGTCGTAGTCTTCGGGGCGTCGCGGTTGTCGCCCTTCGGGCTGCGCAGCACACCCGCGTTCGGATTGAACGGCGGCGTCGGCAGCCTGATGCCGCCCTCCCTGCGCCCCTGCCCCCTGCGTCGAAACACTCCCCCGATACTTTGACCCTCCACCGTCGCCAGCAGCGACAGAGAGAAGACGACCAACAAGATGCACGCCTTCGCTGACCGACCGGATATTGAAATCACTATGAAACCCTTCTTTCTAAACTTTCCTTACTCCACCGTCACGGACTTGGCGAGGTTAAAGGTTGAGGTTCAGGATGCGAGTTTATAAATCGCGGGACGGTAGCGCGGCTTAGGAATGGGCTTCCCCTCGGCTTGAGCCGTTTCGAGCCATAGTTGCTTAGCTGTTTCGACCTCTGCCAGAGCCTCTGCGGGCGTTAGACCGAAAGCGGAACACATCGAGAGGTCGGGAATGTCGGCGATGTAACCTTCGTCCTTCTCACTATAGAAGATGTTGATATGGTAGTCCTTCATTTAATCATCCCCCAACTGCAAATCATACTCTTCGACCAGCCTTAAGAATTGGCTGATCTGATACGGCTTAGCCTTTCCTTGAACCTCTTGCAAGTTTAGCAGTTCGTTAACCTTCGGGTGAATAAAGATGTGATGACTGCCGCTCGAACGCGAGAGGCGAAACCCGAACGCTTCAACCAGCGTGACGAAATCGCTGAACCTGAAGTTCTTCGAACCCGACAACGCTTTTTGCAGAAGTTTCCGTTTCCTCATCGTAGACCGGCGGCGCGTTGTCTTAACCTCATGTCACTCCACCGTCACGGACTTGGCGAGGTTGCGGGGTTGGTCAACGTCGCAGCCGCGCCGGACGGCGATGTGGTAGGCGAGGAGTTGGAGGGGGATGACGGCGAGGATGGGCGAGAGGAGGTCGCTGGAAGGGGGAATCTCTATCGTGTGGTCGGAGACTTTGGCGGACATCTCGTCGCCTTCGGTGAGGATGGCGAGGAGGACGCCTTCGCGTGATTTGACCTCGACGATGTTGGAGTGGGTCTTCTCGTAGCGCAACTCGGAGGCGTGGTTGCCCGCTTCGCGCGGGTTGATGACGACGACGGGGAGGCGTTCATCTATCAAAGCATTCGGGCCGTGCTTCATCTCCCCCGCCGGATAGCCTTCGGCGTGGATGTAGGAAATCTCTTTGAGCTTGAGCGCGCCTTCGAGCGCGACGGGGAAGTTGATGCCGCGTCCGAGATAGAGGAAATCCTGCGAGCGGAAAAACTCGCGTGAGAGTTCTTCGATCTCGTCGGACTCGCTCAAGAGGTTCTCGATTTTGACGGGGAGTTCGGCCAGTTCCTGCGCGTGTCGGCGCGCTTCGTCGCCGCTCATCACGCCGCGCAGTTGTCCCAGATAAAGTCCGAACAGGTAGAGCGCGACCATCTGCGCCGTGAAGGCTTTGGTCGAGGCGACGCCGATTTCCGGCCCCGCGTGTGTGAGAATCGTGCCGTCGGATTCGCGCGTAATCATCGAGCCCTGCACGTTGCAGATGGCGAGAATCTTCGCGCCGCGTTCTTTGGCTTCGCGCAGGGCGGCGATGGTGTCGGCGGTTTCGCCCGACTGCGAGATGACGACGAGCAGCGTGCGTTCGTCAATCACCGGGTCGCGGTAACGAAACTCGGAAGCGTAGTCAACCTCGACGGGCACGCGCGCCAGTTGTTCGATCATGTACTTGCCCGCCAGCCCCGCGTGCCATGAAGTGCCGCAGGCGGCGATAGTGACGCGCTGGAAACCTTTGAACTCGGCGTCGGTGAGGTTCATCTCGTCGAGATAGATGCGGCCCGTGTCTAAGGAGACGCGGCCCTGCACGGTGTCGCGGATGGCGCGCGGCTGCTCGTAAATCTCCTTGAGCATGAAGTGCTTGAAGCCGCCCTTCTCCGCCATGATGGGATCCCAAGTGATGCGCTGCTGCTGCGGCTCGACGCCGTTGCCCTCGAAGTCCGTGACGCGGACGGCGTGTTTCGTCAGGACGGCGATTTCGCCGTCGCCGAGGAAGAACACGTCGCGCGTGTGTTGGAGGATGGGCGGCACGTCGGAGGCGACGAAGAACTCGCCGTCGCCCAAGCCGATGACGACGGGCGGCCCCTGCCTGACGGCGATGATCGTGTCCGGCTCGTCCGAGGAGATGATTGACAGCGCGAAGATGCCGCGCAACTCCGCGACCGTCCGGCGCACCGCACGTTCGAGCGACTCCTCCTCTTTCAAAAATTCTTCGATCAGATGCGCGACCACTTCCGTATCCGTCTCGGTGACGAACAGGTGGTCTTTGCCGCGCATCCGGTCTTTGAGTTGGAGATAGTTTTCGATGATGCCGTTATGGACGACGACGACGCGCCCCGTGCAATCACGATGCGGATGCGCGTTCTCTTCGGTGGGCCTGCCGTGCGTCGCCCATCGCGTGTGGCCGATGCCGTAGGTTCCGTCGAGCGGCTTCAAGCGAATCGCCTCTTCGAGATTCCGCAGTTTGCCCTCGGCCCGCCTGATGTCCAGATGATGCCCTTCATCCACGACGGCAATCCCCGCCGAATCGTAGCCGCGATATTCGAGCTTGCGCAGCCCGTCGAGAATGACGGGCACGACCTGTTTATTTCCCACGTATCCAACAATGCCGCACATAATAAAATCCTTTCGTAAATCGTGAATCGTAAATCGTGAATAGATAAAAGCAGTTCTTTCTATTCACGATTTACGATTCACGGTTCACTAGCTACGATTCACGATTCACTAATTCTGTCTTCTCTGCACTGAGTTGCTTTTTGACGGTGGCGGGGACGCCCGCGACGAGTGTGTCGGGCGGTACGTCTTTGGTGACGACCGCGCCCGCCGCCGTGACGGAGCGCGCGCCGACGCGGACGGGCGCGACCAGCATCGTGTCGGAGCCTATCTTGACATCCTCTTCGATGACGGTCGGATGTTTGCTCACTCCGTCGTAGTTGCAGGTGACGGTTCCCGCGCCGATGTTGGTGCGTTCGCCGACGGTGGCGTCGCCGAGATAGGTCAGGTGCATGGCTTTGGCGCGGCTGCCGATGCGCGACTTCTTGACCTCGACGAAGTTGCCGACGGTCGCAGCCTCTTCCATCTGCGCGTTCATCCGCAGGTGCGCGAAGGGGCCGACCGTGCAGTTGTCCGCGATCTCTGAGTCAACAATCAGACAATGGTCTTTGACGTTAACGCCGTTGCCGATGCGCGAATTGCTGATGCGCGTTCCGGCGTGAATCTCGCAGCCCTCGCCGATGACGGTGCGCCCCTCGATGTGCGTGCCGGGGTAGAGCACGGTGTCGTGCCCGATCTGCGCGTCGGGGCTGACGTAGGTGTGCTGCGGGTCAATCAGCGTCACGCCGCTGTCGAGCATCAGTCGGCGCAGCGTCCGGTTGCGCAGGATGCGCTCGAACTCCGCCAACTCAAGACGCGTGTTGATGCCGGAGACTTCGCGCGCGTCCGTGTGCAGAAAGACGCTGACATCTTCGCCGTCGGCGCGCATGATGCCGGGCACGTCCGTCAGGTAATACTCGCCCTGCGCGTTGGCGGGCTGGACGCGTTGGAGGGCGTCGAAAAGGAGGCGCGTCTCGAAGCAGTAGATTCCGGCGTTGATTTCGTTGACCTGTCGCTCTTCGGGCGTCGCGTCCTTCTGTTCGACGATGCGGAGAAAGCGTCCCTCCGCGTCGCGGATGACGCGCCCGTAGCCGGTCGGGTCTTCGAGACGAACGGAGAGCACCGTGCAGGCCGCGCCGCGCCCTCGATGCGTGCGATGTTGATGGACGAGCGCGCCGAGCGTTTCGGCGCGGACGAGCGGCACGTCGCCGGAGAGCACGAGGACGGTCGAGTTGGCGTCGGCCAGAGCGTCGCGGGCTTGAATGACGGCGTCGCCCGTGCCGCGCTGCTCGGTCTGCGTGATGAAGACCGCGCCGTCATCTCCGAGTTCTTCGCGCACCGCCGCGCGCACGTCCTCCGCCTGATGACCGACGATGACATAGACGGGCCGCGCCTCCTTCATCAACGCGACGGCGGTGCGGCAGACGTGCGCGATGAGCGGGCGACCGCCCAAACGATGCAGGACTTTCGCCGTCCGCGAGCGCATCCGCGTGCCGAGTCCGGCGGCGAGGATGAGCACGTCGAGCGGCGCGGTCGTGGCCGCGCCTTGCGGCGGGGTCTGGGGTTGTTTCTCCATAGGGTTCTAGTGTCGTGAGACGGTCGCCTCGGCGGAGTGCGCCGCGCACGCCTGTTCGTAGCAGGCGACGATGACGCGCGCCAGTTTCTCCGGGCTGTGGCGCACCTTCTCGCCTTCGTCGAGCAGGTCGGCGCGCACGATCTCGGTCTCCGCGCCGAAAACCTTTTCGAGCATGTGGTTGGTCATGCCAATCTGGTGCGCGCCTTCGGCGGCGTAGAGCGCGGCCTGTTCGTCGCTGATGAGACGGTCGTTGACGATGGTGTAGTCGAAGTGAATCTCGGGCGCGTAGCGTTTGACCGTCTCAAGGTGTTGCCGCGCGGTGTAGCCGTCGGTCTCGCCGGGCTGCGTCATCAGGTTGCAGATGTAAACTTTGACGGCGTGCGCCTGCCCGATGGATTCGGCGACGCGCGCGACGAGCAGGTTGGGCAGAATGCTCGTGTAGAGCGAGCCGGGGCCGACGGTGATGATGTCGGCGGCGCGGATGGCGTTCAAGGCTTCGGGGAGGGGGAGGCATTGTTCGGGTTCGAGGCGGAGGCGGCGGATGGGCGCGCGCGAGGCCGTGATGTTGGTTTCGCCGCGCACCTCCGTGCCGTCTTCGAGCGCGGCGACGAGACGCACGTCGTTCAAAGTCGCCGGATAGATGCGCCCCTTGCTCGCGAGGACTTCCGACGAAAGACGCACGGCCTCGACGAAGTCGCCCGTCACTTCCGTCAGCGCGGCGAGAAAGAGGTTGCCGAAACTGTGCCCGCCGAGTTGTCCGTCGCCGCGAAAGCGGTAGCGGAAGAGACGCGAAAGGAGGGTCGAGTCTTCGGAGAGGGCGACCATGCAGTTGCGTATGTCGCCGGGCGGGAGGATTTGCAGTTCGTCGCGGAGGCGTCCGGAGCTTCCGCCGTCGTCCGAGACGGTGACGATGGCCGAGAGCGCGTCGAGCCAGACGACGACGGAGTCGTCGTCGTCCCTGCCGACCAGTTGCTTCAAACCGGCCAGCACCGTCGAGAGGCCCGTGCCGCCGCCGATGGCAACCAACTTGAGGCCGCGTTCTGTTTCCGTCTGCAACTCTTTCGCACTCCTCAACCGTACGGCGACGGACAAGAGGCCCGCCCCACGCTTTGAATCATACTCAAAAGAGATAAGCTTTGAAAGTGAAGAGTTTTTGAGTCGTCGGGAAGAGGGTCGTCAAAGAGAGAGGGCAAAAGGGAGACGAGGGCGCGCACGCCGTTCAGACGCGCGCGGGGAAGACCAGACGCTCGTAGTCGGGTTCGTTTCTGAGCGCGGCCAAGTCGGGGTCGTGCTGTGCGCGGACGCGCAGGTTAGGTTTGAGTTCGAGCGCGCGTTCGAGCGATTGGAGGGCGAGCGGGATGGAACCGAGCCGCGCGCGCGTGGCCGCCAGCGCATAATGGGTGTCGGGCGAATGATCGTCGCGCTTGAGCGCGCGTTCAAAAAGCTCCTGCGCCGCGACGTACTCGCCCCTGTTCAGTTCAATCACACCCCGGTCGTAGAGGGCTTCGGCATCGCGCGGGAGCGCGCTTTCCGAGCGGAGACGCGTTTCGGCGATGGAGAGATAGGTGCGCGCGCGCGCCGTCACTTCCGAGACGCCCGAATGCTGCTCGATGAGCGACCGGAAGAGGTTGCGCGCATCGGCGAAACGCCCGCGTGTGAACTCTTTATGAGCGCGCTCGAAGGCTCGAAGAGCGGCGGCCTCGTCGCGCGTCGGCTGGCGCGGCGCGGCGGGAGCGGGTTTCGCGTTGGAAGTTCTGGACGCGCCCGAATGTGTGCCGGAAGCCGTCCGCGTCCGGTTCGACGCACCCGCAGACGTGCTTTTGGCGGCGGGCCTGCTCTTTTTCGCCTGTTTGGTTGCCGGACGGGCGGTCACTTTGCCCGGTTTCGCGGGGGTCGCCGTCGCCGTCGGGCGCGATTTCGCGTCGGTTTTGCGTGCGGGCGTCGCGTTTTTGGTCTGTTTGGAGGGGCGTGCGGACTTGACCGGAGCGGCGCGGGTCGAGTTTTTCGCGGGGGTGGCTTTGCGGACAGGGGATTTTTCCGCAGCCGTGCGCTTGGCGAGGGCGGGTCGCGCTGCTGTCTTGGCCGTCGGCTTACGGTTTTTGGCCGTCGCTCCCGAAGAAATATTATGTGGTGCAGGGCGCGAGGCAGGTCTTTTCGCACCCTTGATGACAGGATCGCTCATTCGCGCACTCAATTTTTCACAGGCACTCCACAGCGGATAGCCAAACCGCCCGCAGCATAGCACACCATAACGCATAAATCAACGCAGGAGTGGAGTTTGCGGGCGCGTCGCGCTGGCGTTGAGGGCGACGGGAGAGTGCTTAACAGAGAAAAACAGTTGAAGTCACGCGAGACGCTATGCTAGAGTGCCGGAGGAGTAGCGATGTCTTGCCATCGCGTCGAGGCTCAAAGCGTGGGTGCGGCCTGTGGAGCCAAGCTAACTCCTTCCATCTCTACAGTTGCGATTCGCAGCCGACTCCTCAAACAGCACTCCTCTGGCCCGTCCAAAACTCCTCTGAGAGAAAGTATTTAAGTGTTCTAATGACAGACACTCCCATTATTATCCAAGAGCAGCAGTTCAGGCAGATTCAGTCTGTTTTGATGAAGTTGCGCCTCGATGCTTTCGCGCGCGTCGTCTTCCTCGTGGACAAAAACGGGCAGCAGATTGCGACCGAGGGCGCGGTCGGCGATATAGACACGACGAGTCTGGCCTCTCTGGCCGCCGGAAACGTCGCGGCCACGGGCGGGATGGCCCGCCTCATCGGCGAAAAAGAGTTTCCCACGCTGTCGCACGAGGGCGAGCGCGAGTCCATCCATATCTGCATTATTGGCCGCATTTTGCTGGTAGTGGTCTTCGACGAGCGTTCGAGCCTCGGGCTGGTCAAACTGCGCGTCAAACAGGCTTCGCGCGAATTGGCGGTCATTTTTGAAGAGATCATGCGCCTCACGGAGAAGAAGAAGGAGGCGCACGATTCACTCTTCGCCGAAATCACGGACGAGGACATAGACAGCCTGTTCAGTTAAAAGCAGGCTTTCCGGCGAAAAGAGAAGGTTTTTCAGGTAAAAGCGAAGTTTTACGGGGAAAAAGCTCACGCGAGAGAGCGCCGCACCGTTCGACGAAACATCATGACGTTCATCAATTACGCTTCACGCGAAATCAACTGCAAGATTGTCTATTACGGGCCGGGGCTGTGCGGCAAAACCACCAACCTGCAATATATCTACGACTCGACCGCCCCCGCCTCCAAAGGCAAACTCATCAGTCTCGCCACCGAGACCGACCGCACGCTCTTCTTCGACTTCATGCCGTTAGAGCTCGGAACCGTGCGCGGCTTCAAGACGCGCTTTCATCTCTACACCGTGCCCGGACAGGTCTTCTACGACGCCTCGCGCAAGCTCATCCTGAAGGGCGTTGACGGGGTGGTCTTCGTCGCCGACTCGCAAGAGGAGCGGATGGACGCCAACATCGAATCGCTCTACAACCTCGAAGAGAACCTCCGCGCCAACGGCTACGACCTGACGAAGATTCCCTACGTCCTCCAACTCAACAAGCGCGACCTCCCGAACACGCTCCCCATCGAAGACCTCACCGCCGAACTCCGGCGCAAAGACGAACCCGTCCACGAAGCCGTCGCCGCCAAAGGCACAGGCGTCTTCGACACCCTCAAATCCGTCGCCAAACAAGTCCTGACCGAACTGCGAAAAAGTTGATAAAGCAGTGACGAGTGACAAGTGACGAGCAAGAAGAAGTTCCAAGTCTCAACTGAAAGCTTCAGACTTTCTGACTTGTCACGTGTCACTCGTCACTCATCACTATTCTATCGCTTTGACCATCAGTAACCCGTCGCCGCCGTTGGAGTAGTAGCGCGGGAGGCGTTGGGTGACGGTGTAGCCGAGGTTTTCGTAGAGTTGCTGCGCGCCGCGATTGATGGAGCGCACTTCGAGGCGGAGGAGGCGGACGTTGCGTCGGCGGAAGCCGTCCTCGGCCTTGCGCATCATGCTCTGGGCGATGCCGCGTCGGCGATGTTCGGGCGCAACTCCGACGGTCGTGATGTGTCCGGTGCGGTCGGGTTCGATGAGCCCGACGATGAAGCCGACCATCGCTCCGTCGTTTGAGACGGCGCGGAAGGAGATGGATTCGGGCGAGGTGAGCAGGTACTCGAAGGTGTCGCGGCTGTAGGCTTCGCCGTCAACGAAGCAGCGTTGGTCGAGCCGCCAGACTTCGTCCAGTTGACCGATCATCAGCGGGCGGATGTCGTAGCGCGCCTGCATGAGACGCGACGACGAGACGCCCGCGTCATGCAACCCGCCGTCCGCTTCGTTGCCCGTCTCTCCCGCGTTCGACATAAAGAGCCGCGAGCGAATTTTCTTCAGCACAGCCATACAGACGAATAGTAAATGGTGAATCGTAAATCGTAAATAGAAGAAGGTGTGTTTTTTCTATCCGCGATTCTGACTTTTCTCTACCCGCGATTGACTAGGTTATCAACATGCAATCGCCGTAACTGTAAAAGCGATAGCGTGAACGGACGGCGTGACGGTAGGCCGCGAGCGTCAGGTCGCGTCCGGCGAACGCGCCGACGAGGACGAGCAGCGACGAACGCGGCAAGTGAAAATTGGTGAGCATCGCGCCGACGACGCGGAAGTTGTAGCCGGGCGTGATCGTCAGGGAGGCTTCGCCCGCTCCGGCGTTGATTGTGCCCCGTTCGTCCGACGCGGATTCTAAAGCGCGGACGGTGGTCGTGCCGACGGCGACGATGCGCCGCCCTCGGGCGCGCGCCGCGTTGATGGTCGCCGCCGCTTCGTCGCTGACACGGAAACTCTCGGGCGCGACCCTGTGCGCGCTCAAATCTTCGACGCGCACGGGCGCGAACGTGCCGTAGCCGACGTGCAGCGTCAACTCGACAAAGGTCGCGCCGCGCGCGCGCAGTTCTTCGATGACGTGCGGCGTGAAATGCAGTCCGGCGGTCGGCGCGGCAATCGCGCCGAGCTCCTGTGCATAGACGGTTTGATAACGCTCGCGGTCTGCGCCGACGAGAGTTTCGTCGCCGCTTCGTTTGATGTAGGGCGGCAGCGGCGTCTGCCCGAACTCTTCGAGCAGCGCGTTGAAATCGCCCGCACACGAGAAGCGC
>DATLMV010000009.1:0-11564 GCA_035537095.1 Pyrinomonadaceae bacterium | reverse complement strand
TGGAAGTGCGCGTCGTCTTTCGCGTCAAGCCGGAGGACGCGCCGTTCATGGTCGCCAAGATCGGCTCGATTGACCGCTTGATCCCGAACGTGATGCATCCTCTGATTGATTCCATCTTTCGCTATCAAGCCTCGGAGTCGTCCGCGATGGCTTACTTGCAGAATCGCCATGAGGAGCAAGAGCGCGCCGAAGCCCGCGTCCGCGCGCACCTCTTGAAGTATCACGTTGATGTCGTCAACGTGCTCATCTGCCACATTCATCTGCCCGAAGAACTGATGAAGACGCAGACCGAAAAGATTCTCGCCGAGCAGCGGCAGAATATGTACGACGCGCAGCGCGAGGCCGAAGAGAAGCGCATTCAACTGGCGAGAATCAGCGCGCAGGCCGACAACCAGAAAGACCTGATGGCGGCGACCGTCGGCGTCGAGATTGCGGGCAAGCGGAGCGAGCAGCGCAAGGCGGAGGCCGAGGGCGAGGCGCATTACATCTTAGCGACGGGTAAGGCCGAAGCCGAGAAGGTGCGCCTGATGGGCGAGGCGCAGGGCGTCGCCTATCACGAACAGGTTGACGCGCTCGGCGCGCAGGGCGTCGCGCTCGTCGAAACTCTGCGCGTCATCGGCGAGAAGAACGTCCGCATCACGCCCGACGTGATGGCTTCGGGCGGCAGCGGCGACGGCTCCGGCAACATCGGCACGCTCCTGCTCCTCAACCTCTTCCGCGACCGCCTGAGCATCGGCGGAAGCCCCGCCACCAACGGCGAAAACGGCTCCAAGACCCCCGCCAAACAAGGCTCATAAAACTGCGCGGGGAAACGGTTAAAAGGTGAAAGGGCGAAAGGGGAAGGCGACTCAAGCCTTCCCCTTTCAACTTTCGACCGTTTGCCCTTTCGCCCTTTCAGCGTTTGCCCTGTCCGCCTTTAACCCTTTTCCCCTTTAACCGTTTCCCCATCTCTTATCTTGTCTATCCTGTCCATCCTGTTAATTTCCCAGACCCCTTGCCAACCAAATCCGCGCCGCGCGTGTCTATAGAGACAACCTGACGCGAAGGGAATGCGAGTTTGACGACCAGCGAGAATGATTTAATCAGGCGCGCGCAAACCGGAGACACCGAGGCTTTTTGTGAGTTGGCGAAAGGCTACCAGCGCCGTCTCTACCTGCTCGCGCTGCACTACTGCCGCCAGCGCGAAGACGCCGAAGACCTTTCGCAGGAGGTCTGGTTGAAGGCTTTCCGCGCCATCGGCAAATTTCGCGGCGAGTCCGGGTTCTACACGTGGCTGCGCCAGATAGCGATCAACGCTTTTCTCAATCATCAGAGGGAGAAGACCGTCATGCGCGGCGACGAGAGGACTAACATCGAGTGGGAAGAGTTGGAGACGAGCGGCGACGGGTTCGCCCTCGAAGCTTCGCTCGCGCTCGACGGCGAGAACGGTATGCACCAACAACTTCTCGTCGCGCGCGTGATGGACGCGCTCGGCAAACTGACGCCGCAGCATCGCCTGATGTTTCTTTTGAAACACCGCGACGGGATGACCTACGAGGAGATTTCCAGAGAGTTTGGCTGCTCGACGGGCGCGATTAAGAAGTCTCTGTTTCGCGCCGTCGTCAAGCTGCGGCAGCATCTCGGCATCAACGTCGGGACGACTGACTACGCGCCGCTCGCGGCCAACGAGAAGGGCTAACGCGGGGAGAAGTGAGAGCTATGCACGATTGCCAGCAGACGCAGGAAAGGCTCGTTGACCTGCTTTTCAATGAGCTCGACGCCGGACACACCTCGCCGCTGCTCGCCGAGGCGGAAGATTGTCAGGCGTGTCGAGAGCAATATCAATCAATGGTCGAGACGTTGCAGGTGTTCGACAGGGCGGCGGAAGCCGCCTCGCCTGCCGGAGACTTTTGGACAGGCTACAGCGAAAGGTTGCACGCGATGTTGATTCAGGAAACACAGACCCACACATTCAACAATCCGGTCGCGCTCGCCCCGCGCGGCGAATACCAACTGACGATGCTCGAAGACGAAGGTCTGACGCATCGCCTGCTCGCGGGACTGCGCAATGTTGCGCGCGATTCACGGTTGACGTGGCCCGAGTTCAAACGCGACCCGTTCGGGTTCTCGAAACGCACGGCGACCGGCTACGGCCTGCTCGCGTGGCGTTTCTTCTCGCAACGCAACGTCGCCGTCGCCGTCTCCACGGCCTTCGTCGTCATGCTCTCGGTCGTCGGCAGCGTCATCGCGCTCGAACACCTGCGCGCCAAGCAGGACGCTCTGGCTGCCGTCGGCGAAGAACAGCTAGAACTGGTGCAGATGATTGACACCGAAATTCCTCCCGAGCAGAAAGAACCCGAAAAAGGGGCTGCCGGGATGGCTAACGGCAAAGGCGGCGGCTCCAAACCCAAACAGGAGAAACCGCAGGGCGGCGGCGGCGGCGGTCGTCAGGAACAACTCCCCGCTTCCTTCGGCAAACTTCCGCCCGCAGTCTTAGCGCCACAGATTCTGCCCCCTAATCCGCATCCACCAACGGTGGCGAAACCTAATCTGCCCGTCACCCCGACGATAGACGCCGACCCCGTCTTGTTCCCGCCCGATAACCGGCCACTACCCTATGGCGACCCGAAATCCCGTGCGACGGAGATTTCAGCGGGGCCGGGCACGGGCAGCGGCATCGGGACGGGCAATCAGGGAGGCGTCGGGAGTGGTGACGGCGGAGGGTTCGGGCCGGGCAGAGGCGGTAACACCGGAGGCGGAGACCGACGAGAGGGCGGCGGAGGAGCCGGAGGCGGAGGCGGCGGAGGCGGCGAGGACTACAACCGGACGTTCAATCCGAAGGAGGTGACGAGGAAAGCCGTGATCACGTCGAAGCCGGAGCCGGGATTCACGGAGGAGGCGCGGAAGAACAACGTGACGGGACTGGTGAAGCTGCGGCTGGTGTTGTCGTCTTCGGGGTCGGTGACGAACATTTCGGTGGTGAAGGGATTGCCGGACGGGTTGACGGAGAAGGCGATCGCGGCGGCGAGACAGATACGGTTCAACCCGGCGCAGAAGGACGGGCGGACTGTTTCGCAATGGATCACCATCGAGTACAACTTCAATATCTACTAAGCTGACGAGATGAACGAGCAGGGGCGGGTGTAGAGCAAAGCAGAGCTAAAGAGCAGAACGGCGACTCTCGGTGTTGAGGGTCGCCGTTCTGTTTTAGGTTGTCGTTTGCAGGGAGGCGCGGTGGTCGGTCGTTCGTTGCGCGCGGGCGTCGGTCGTCCGTTGCGGAGCGCGCGTCATCTTTTTTGTTACGTCTGGCCTTTCAGTCTCTAACTCGCCAGTCTGGATGCGATTCGCCGGATGCGCCGGATGCCTTCCTGTAGGCGGTCGAGCGATGTCGCGTAGGAGATGCGGATAAAGCCTTCCGCGCCGAAGCCCGCGCCATCGGTGACGACGGTCTGCGCCTCTTCGAGCAGCAGGTCGGCAAACTCGCCGGAGGTCTGCACGTCGCCGCGCAGGCAGCCGCGCACGTCGGGAAAGGCGTAGAAAGCCCCCTCCGGCTCGAACGAACGAAAGCCCGGAATCTCCCTTAGCGCGGGTATCAGCCAATCGCGCCGCCGACGGTATTCGTCCAGCATCTCGCCGACGCAGTCCTGCGCGGAGTTGAACGCTTCTGCCGCCGCGCTCTGTGTGATGGAGTTCGGATTGCTCGTCGAGTGGCTCTGCACCTTGAGCATCTCGCGTGTCCACGCGGCGGGGGCGAGCGCGTAGCCGATGCGCCAGCCCGTCATCGCGTAGGTCTTCGAGAAGGAACCGGCGATGCACAGACGCGCGCGAATCTCCTCCGACAACGTGGCCGCGCTGAACACTTCCGCCGGAGGATAGACGAAACGCAGGTAGCACTCGTCGGAGACGGCGTAGAGCCCGCGCTCGACGATCAACTCCATAATCTTCTGAAACTCGGCGCGCGGGATGACGCGGCCCGAAGGGTTGGAGGGCGAATTGAGAATGATGAGCCGCGTGCGCGGCGTGATGGCGCGCTCGACCTGCGCGGCGGTCAGAGTGAACTCGGTCTCCTCCGTGTCAATGAAGACGGGCGTCGCGCCCGCGAAGGTGACGATTTCAGGAAACGTCACCCAGTAAGGTTTAGGAAGCAGAACCTCGTCGCCCGCGCCCTCAAGCGGCACGACGGCGTTGAAGATGTCCTGTTTGCCGCCCGCCGTCGCCATCACTTCCGACGCGTCGTAGTGCGCGGCACACTCCCGTTCGTAATAGCCGATGATGGCCTCTTGCAGTTGTTTGGAACCGGCGGTCGGCGTGTACTTGGTCTTTCCGGCGCGCATGGCCTCGACGGCGGCGAGTTTGATGTGCTGCGGCGTGTCGAAGTCCGGCTCGCCCGCGCCCAGGTCAACGACATCAACGCCCTCTGCGCGCATCTGCATCGCCGCCTGCATCGCGGCCAGCGTCGAAGAGGCGCGCATCCGCGCGACGTTTTCAGAGACGGGAAAGCTCTCTGCTGTTTTGGTTTCTTGCATCGTGATTCGGAATCAAACAACGGGGCGCAAAAGTTCAAAGACAATGCATGTTATCGTCATCCCTTGAGGCCCGCAACTTGGCGGGCCTCCTTCGTGTGAGACGCTTCTCTGCGGATGTTTATTTACGGATGATTCTGAAAGGATCGCAGAACAATAACCCGATCATCAAAAACAAAATCGAGGTGATAAATAACTCCATGTAGTTGATAAACTGATGCTCGACGACCATCTTATAAAGAGAAGAAAGCGCCATCCATGAAAGGAAAGGGGCTAGACCATAAAATGAGAGTGTCAAGACCCACCTGTCGCGCTGGTTCATCTCAATAACACCTTCAGAAAAGTTCTCACAGCAGTCTCACTTCAAACACCTTCGCTCTTACGTCGCATCCGCGCTTCGACCGAAGCGGGCACGAGACCTTCAATCTTCCCGCCGAGTTGGAAGACCTCTTTGACGAGACGCGAACTGACGTAGCTGTAAGCCTCGGCGGACATCATAAAGACGGTCTCGATGCGCGGCTCCTGTCGGCGGTTCATCAAGGCCATCTGCAACTCGTACTCGTAATCGGAGATGGCGCGAATGCCGCGCACGATGGCGTCGGCCTCGCGCTCGACGGCGTAGCGCACGAGCAGACCCTCGAAGGCGTCAACCGTCAGACGGCACGCGCCCTGTTGAATCTCCGCGAGCGCCTCGGCCAGCATCTCGCGCCGCTCCTCGATGGAGAAGAAAGCCTGTTTCTGGGGATTGACGAGAATGGCGATGATGATCTCATCGAACAGCTTGCAGCCGCGTTCGATGATGTCCAGATGACCGTTGGTCACGGGGTCGAACGAACCGGGATAGATGGCGCGTCGCATACTTTAGGAATCATCGCTCCGAAGATTGAAGGGCCGCCGCTGAAGACGTTCGCAAGGTAACACAAAACGGGACGCGGGAGAACGGGTATTTATTCGCGCGCCCGCACCGTTGCGCGCGCTCTTTTACACTCTCGCGTTCTCTTGACACGTTCGTTGTGCGGTGTTTCAATAACGGGACTGAGAAACGTGGTGAGTTAAGGCGACTTGCGGCCACGTAAAATAAACAGCTAAACAGCTCGGCTCGTCCTTTTAATAGACCCGTTCCCGCGAGAGAAGGTTTGGAAGGAAATGACCCCGCGTTGTTTGGCGCGGGGTTTGACTTGTGCGGGCGGGTCGTTCGGGAGGCCGCGAGCCGGGTCAAACGGATTGAGAGGAACATGAGCGATTTTCTAGAGGCATTGAAGGAACGCATCGTCGTTTTCGACGGCGCGATGGGCACGAATATCCAGACGCAGGATTTGACGCCGGACGATTTCGGCGGGCTCGACGGCTGCAACGAATTCTTAGTGGTGACGAAGCCGGAGGCGGTCGAGCGCGTGCACGCGGGCTTCCTCGAAGTCGGCTGTGATGTCGTCGAGACCGACTCGTTCGGCTCGACTTCAATCGTGCTCGCCGAATACGACATCGCCGAGCGCGCCTACGAGTTGAACTTCAAGGCGGCGGAGTTGGCGCGCCGCGTCGCGTCCGATTTTTCGACCAAAGCGAGGCCGCGTTGGGTGGCCGGTTCGATGGGGCCGACGACGAAACTGCCGAGTCTCGGTCACATCACGTTCAACGACATGAAGGCGTCGTACGCCGAGCAGGCGCGCGGGCTGCTGGACGGCGGCGCGGACTTGCTCGTCGTCGAAACCTGTCAGGACTTGTTACAGACGAAGTCCGCGCTCGTCGCCATCTTCGAGACCTTCGCGTCCTTACGGCGTCGCGTTCCCGTCATCGCGCAGGTGACGATTGAACTGACGGGGACGATGCTCATGGGCACGGAAATCGGCGCGGCCTTGACCGCGCTCGAACCGTTTCCCATAGACATCATCGGTATGAACTGCGCGACCGGCCCGAAGCAGATGAGCGAGAACGTGCGCTACCTCTGCCAGAACTCGAAGTTTCCCGTCTCGGTGATTCCCAACGCAGGGATACCGGAGAACGTCGGCGGCTACGCGCACTACAAAGAGACTCCCGAATCGCTCGCCGTTGATCTGCTCCACTTCGCGCGCGACCTCGGCGTCAATATCGTCGGTGGCTGCTGCGGGACGACGCCCGCGCATCTCAAAGCGGTGGTCGAAGCCGTGCAGGATGTCGCGCCGCTCAAGCGCGACGCGCCGCACGTGCCCGCCGCCTCGTCGCTCTACATCCAGCAGCCCTATCGTCAGGACACGTCGTTTCTCATCGTCGGCGAGCGCGTCAACGCGTCCGGCTCGAAGAAGATGCGCGACCTCTTGAACGCAGAGGACTGGGACGGCCTCGTCTCTCTGGCGAAGGAGCAGCAGCGCGAGGGCGCGCACGTCCTCGACGTGAACGTTGATTTCGTCGGGCGCGACGGCGTCGCCGACATGCACGAACTCGCGGCGCGTCTCGTCACGGGCATCACGATTCCTCTGATGTTCGACTCGACCGAGTGGCAGAAGATGGAGGCCGGACTCGAACACGCGGGCGGCAAGTGCATCCTCAACTCGACCAACTACGAGGACGGCGAGCCGCGCTTCGCCAAAGTTATCGAACTGGCGAAGAGCTTCGGCGCGAGCGTCGTCGTCGGCACGATTGACGAAGAGGGAATGGCGCGCGGCGCGGACGGAAAGTTTCGCATCGCCGAACGGGCTTACAAAGACGCGACGGAAAAATACGGTCTGCCCTCGTCCGACATCTTCTTCGACCCGCTCGCGCTCCCCATCTCGACCGGCATCGAGGAAGACCGCCGCAACGCCGCCGAAACGCTCGAAGGCATCCGGCGCATCAAGTCGAAGCTCGCGGGTTGCTTCACGATTCTCGGCGTCTCCAATATCTCGTTCGGGCTCAATCCGGCCTCGCGCGTCGTCTTGAATTCCGTCTTCCTGCACGAAGCGGTCGAAGCCGGACTCGACGCCGCCATCGTCAACGCCAGCAAGATTCTCCCGCTCAACCGCATCGGCGAGCGTGAACTCGAAGTCGCGCGCCAACTGATTTACGACGAACGCAAGTTCGACGGCGACGTGTGCACGTACGACCCTCTGACGGAATTTACCAAACTCTTCGAGGGCGTCAAGACCAAGAAGGAGAAGCGGACGGACGATAATCTGAGCGTCGAGGAACGCTTGAAGAACCACATTGTTGACGGCGAGAAAATCGGACTCGAAGAACAGTTGAACGTCGCGCTCAAAAAATATTCCGCGCTCGACATCATCAACAACGTCCTGCTCGACGGCATGAAGGTCGTCGGCGATCTCTTCGGCAGCGGGCAGATGCAGTTGCCCTTCGTCCTCCAATCGGCGGAGGTGATGAAAGCGGCGGTCAAATTCCTTGAGCCCTTCATGGAGCGAAAGGGCGGCGCGACCGAGAAGGGCACGATGGTGCTGGCGACCGTCAAGGGCGACGTGCACGACATCGGCAAAAATCTCGTTGACATCATCCTCACCAATAACGGCTATCGCGTCATCAATCTCGGCATCAAGCAGCCGGTGGAAAATATCCTCAACGCCTACGCCGAGCACGGCGCGGACGCCATCGGCATGAGCGGTCTGCTCGTCAAGTCCACGCTCATCATGAAGGAGAACCTTGAAGTCTTGAACGAGCGCGGCATCAGCGTGCCGGTCGTGCTCGGCGGCGCGGCGCTCACGCGTCGCTACGTTGACGAGGATTTGAAGTCCATCTACAAGGGCGAACTTTTCTATGCGAAGGACGCCTTCGACGGCTTGCACACGATGGACAAATTGATCGCGGGGGCCGACACGGCAGCGGCAGAGGCGACGAGCGCAAACGCACAGGCCGCAGCAGCCGCAGCCGGACAGGGCGGCGCGTTTGCCACAGCGGACGACGCCGAAGACCTCGTCGGCGAAGATGCGAAACTCGGCGTCCGCAAAGAGACGCGCCCGCGCGGCGCGCGAAAAGCGGCGGGCGACACGACGCACACCGCGCGTTCCGACGTGCGTCCGGATGCGCCGATTCCGCGCGCGCCCTTCTATGGTTCGCGCGTCGTCGAGGACGTTTCGCTCGACGAAGTCTTTGCTTTCGTCAACGAAACCGCGCTCTTCAAGGGGCAATGGCAGTTCAAGCAGGGACGCCGGAGCAACGAAGATTACCGCGCGTTCGTCGCCGAGAAGGTGCGCCCCATCTACGACGAGTTGAAGGCGCGCTCGCAGCGCGAACAGTTGCTTGTGCCGCGCGTCGTCTATGGTTATTTCCCTTGCCAGTCGGCGGCGAACGATCTCATCGTCTATCAAGATGATGAACGGACGGAGCGCGTGCGTTTCACTTTTCCGCGACAGCCCGAGGGCAAGCGTCTCTGTCTGGCGGACTACTTCGCGCCGGTCGAGTCGGGGCGGATGGACGTGGTTGCGTTTCATCTCGTCACGGTCGGGCGACGCGCGAGCGAGTACGCGCAGGAGTTGTTCAAGTCCGACAACTATTCGGACTATCTCTTCTTTCACGGTCTGAGCGTCGAGAGCGCGGAGGCTCTGGCCGAACTCTGGCACAAGCGCATCCGCGAAGAGTTAGGGATTGCCGCGCGCGACGCCGCCGAGATCAACAAGCTCTTTCATCAAGGCTATCAGGGCTCGCGCTTCAGCTTCGGCTATCCCGCCTGCCCCGACCTCGAAGACCAGACCAAACTCTTCGAACTGCTCGACCCGTCGCGCATCGAAGTCAGCCTGAGCGAGGAATATCAACTCGAACCCGAACAGTCCACTTCCGCAATCGTCGTCCATCACGAAGAGGCGAGATATTTTTCGATAGAATGAGAAAAGCGGTGACGAGAGACAGGTGACAGGTGACAAGATAAAATCCCTTCTTGCTCGTCACTCGTCACCTGTCACTCGTCACTTTTTTATGATGGAAGGCGAACAAGTCTCGACGGAAGTTGAAGCGCGGACAGCCGTGGCCGCGCCTGCTCCCGCGTCGCTTGTGCCCGCGCGGGAAGAGTTGGCGGTTCTGACGCGGATGGAGCGCGTCGCGTTTCTCGTCGCGCAGCGGATGAATCGTGGGCGTTGGAAGCGGCTCTGGACGTTCTGCCAGCGGACGCTCGGCGCAAGCTGGATACATCTGGCGACCTACAACATCCTCCGCGTCTACGGCCTCGAACACGTCGAAGCCGTCTCGCACGAACGACCACTCCTGCTCGTCGCCAATCATCGCTCGTTCTTCGACATGTACACGGTCTCGACCGTCCTCTTCCGTCGCACGCGCTTCCGCAAACAACTCTTCTTCCCCGTGCGCGGTCGCTTCTTCTACGATTCGCCGCTCGGGATGCTCGTCAATTTCGTGATGGGCTGGTGGTCAATGTACCCGCCCGTGTTCACGACCGCCGAGAAGCGCGTCTTCGACAGGTATGCGCTGCGCGTACTCGCCGAAATATGTCGCAACGGCGCGGGCAACGTCGTCGGCTTTCATCCCGAAGGCCATCGCAACTTGAACGACGACATCTATTCTTACCTGCGCCCGCAACCCGGCGTCGGCAAACTCATCAAAGAGACCGCGCCGCAGGTCATCCCCGTCTTCATCGCCGGACTCGACAACAGCCTGCCCCGTCAAGTGCTCCGCAACTGGCGCGGGCGCGAACCGATTCGCATCCACTTCGGCCCGTCCATTGATTTCTCCGGGCATCTGGAAAAACGCGATCACGTCCGCACTTACAAAGAGATTGCCGACTTCGCCATGAGCAAAATCGCCGAACTCGGCGAGCAAGACCGCGCACTCCACGCCGCGCCGTCAAAGGCGCGAATCGAAAGCGCGAAGGAAAGCAAGATGGGGGAAAGGGTCAAAGGGTAAAAGGGGAAGGAGAGAAGGAGGAAAGGGAAAGGAACGGAAAACTTTATCCGCGATTACCGTTTTATTCCTTTACCATTTCCCCTTTCCCCAAAGTTTTTATGCTGCCGTTGGTCATCATCAATCCGGCTTCGGCGGGCGGCGCGACGGGCGCGGCATGGCCCGGTTTAGCGAGCGTTCTGCGCCAACACTTCGGCGCGTTCAACTGCGCGCACACGGAGCGGGCGGGCGACGGTGCAAGTATCGCCGAACGCGAGGCGCGTGAAGGGCGCGCGTTTATCATCGCGTGCGGCGGCGACGGGACAATCAACGAAGTGGCGAACGGGATTCTGCGTTCGGGCGCGGACGCGGAGTTGGGCGTGCTGCCGAGCGGGACGGGCGGCGACTTCCGGCGCACGCTCCGAATCTCGCAGCGAGCGAGCGAGGCCGCGCGCGCACTCCGGCAGGGCACGGCGCGCCGGATAGACGCCGGGCGCGTCACCTTCCGCAATCAAGCGGGCGCGGAGGAGACGCGCTATTTCTTGAACGTCGCTTCGTGCGGGATGGCGGGCGCGGTCGTCGAGCGCGTCACAGAGAAGAACATCAAGCGGCTGCCAGCTATGCCCGCGCGCCTGTTCGGAGGCCGTGCCGCTTTCGCGGCGGCGACGCTGCAAACCACCTTCGAGTTCACGAAGCCGACCGTCGAGCTAAGGTTCGACGACGGCGCAGAGTTTCGTCTGGTCGTGACCAATCTATGCATCGCCAACGCGCGCTACTTCGGCGGCGGGATGAAGATTGCGCCGGAGGCGCGACTCGACGACGGCCTCTTCGATGTCGTCGCCGTCGGCGACATGAGCGCGCTCTCCATCCTCGCCAACTCCTACCGCATCTATCTCGGCACGCATCTCGGCATGCGCCAAGTCAGACACACACACGCGCGCACCGTCCATGCCCGCACCGCCGACGGAAGCCCGCCCGTCATGCTCGAAATTGACGGCGAACTCGCCGGACATCTCCCCGCCACCTTCGAAATCATGCCCCGCGCTCTGCGCGTGAGAAGTGACAAGTGACACAAGAACAGTAACAAGTGACAGGTGACGAGTGACGAGCAAGAAAAAGAAGTAACGAGCCTTGCGTCAAAGGCTGATGAGAGAAAAGCTGAACAAAGCCTCCTCCTCATCAATCGTCGCATGATAAGAGAGAAGCTGAATAAAGCTTCCCTCTCATCATTCAACACTCATCAGTTGTCGCTTATCACTTCTCCCGCTTGTCACT
>DATLMV010000008.1:0-3013 GCA_035537095.1 Pyrinomonadaceae bacterium | reverse complement strand
AACCCGCCCCGACTCTTTTCAACTGAAACCGGAGAAGGCGTCTTGCCCCGCCTCTTCGGAAGACGCGCAAAAAAAGTTAACGCCGCATCATTGTTAGATGATGCGGCGTTAACTTTTTCAACCAATGTTATGGGACGCTTTTTTGGACGTTGGCCTATCTCTTGAGCGTTCCGTGAAGGGCGGTTTGGCTTTCGTCGTCTCTTATCTTAAGACCGCGCGGATGCCGACCAGAACGAGGTAGCCGATGGCGACGACGACCGCGAGTTTGATGAGCAGAACGGCGATGCCGATGATCGCGCCGACGCCGCTCAGAACTATCCCCGCCGCCGTCAGCACGAGCGGGATACCGACCACCACGACAAACATTCCAAGAAGTATGATGCCCACTATCCTTAACATATCTTTCATGTCTTTCATCTTTTCACCTCTCTCAAACTTGAGCGCGCTGGCGTCGAAAATCTCGCTCCCCCGTCGCGCTCAAACCGATATACGAAGAACCCCCGCGCGGCGTTCCATGCAAGATTTCCGCCCCCGTTAGTCCCTCGCGGATTCAACCCTTCGGGCGAAATTTGTGCTAAGCTTGAACCTTAAATTTCACTTTCCGACTCATCACGGACGTGCCGCGCGTGTCGCGAAATTGTGACGCCGCCGATGGTTGTCGCCGCTCGCCGCCCGTCCTTGAGTCGTGCAAAACTTGAGACCGAAATTCATGCCGCGACGAACCGACAAGACCCTTTTCGCCGAACCGGATGACGAGCGCCGCGCGCCGACCGACGCCGCGCTCGCGGCGGGCGAGCACGCGCCGCTGGCTGAGAGGATGCGCCCGCAGACGCTCGAAGAGTTTGTCGGCCAGCAGCATCTGATCGGCGAGGGACGCCCCCTGCGCCGCATGATCGAGGGCACGGGCGCGCTCCCTTCGATTATCCTCTGGGGCGCACCCGGCACGGGCAAGACGACGCTCGCCCGCCTGCTGGCGACGCGCAAAGGCGCGCGTTTCGTGCCGCTCTCGGCGGTCTTCTCCGGCGTCCGCGAAGTGCGCGCGGCCATCGAGCAGGCGCGCAAAGACAAAGCTTACGGCGACCGCACGATTCTTTTCATAGACGAGATTCATCGCTTCAACAAAGCGCAGCAGGACGCGCTCTTACCGGCGGTTGAGGACGGCACGATCACGCTCATCGGCGCGACGACCGAGAATCCTTCGTTTGAAGTCATCGGCGCGCTGCAATCGCGCGCGCGCGTGCTCGTGCTCGAACCCTTGAGCGAGGCGGATGTCGAGACGATACTCCGGCACGCGCTCGCCGAGCAAGAGCGCGGCCTCGCCCGTCTGCGTCCCGAAATTCCCGAGACGGCGCTCAAGCGTCTCGCGCACTCTTCGGCGGGCGACGCGCGCGTCGCGCTCAGTTCGCTCGAAGCGGCGGTCGAGTCAACCGCGCCCGGCGCGGACGGCGTGCGGCGTGTCGCCGAGGAGACTATCGTCGAGGCGGTCGGGCGCGCGCGCTACGCCTACGACAAGGGCGGCGAGGAGCATTACAATCTCGCTTCCGCGCTCATCAAATCCCTGCGCAACTCGGACGTGAACGCCGCGCTCTACTGGCTCGCGCGTCTCATCGAGGGCGGGGCCGACCCCATCTTCATCGCGCGTCGTCTCTGCATTCTCGCCTCCGAGGACATCGGTCTGGCCGACCCGCAAGCGATGGTGCAAGCGTCGGCGGCGGCGCAGATCACGCATCTCATCGGTCTGCCCGAAGCCCTCTACCCGCTCTCGCAGGCGACCGTCTATCTGGCGCACGCGCCCAAATCGAACGCCGTCAAACGCGCCTTTCATGCCGCCGCCGCCGATGCTGCCGAGACTGCGCGCGAACCCGTCCCGCTGCAACTGCGCAACGCCATCACGCCTTTGATGAAGCGCACGGGCTACGGCAAAGGCTATCGCTACGTTCACGACGACCCGAGCGCGCGCGAGGAGATGTCATGTCTCCCCGAACGATTGCAGGGCAAAGAATACTGGAAGGAGAACAAGGGGGACGAAAAGAGAGAGGATAGAGGTTAGATGTCGGATGTTAGATGTTAGATAAGAAGCGATTCGTCTTTTCCCAACATCTGACATCCGACATCTAACCTCTGCTTTTCGTTATTTAGTTTATGGATAGAACCGATAAAGAGTTGGCATATCTGCACGACCTGTACGTCGCGCCGGATTGGGGCGAGCGGTTCGCGGAGCTTTTCGACGAGCACGTGAAACTGCCGCTCGAAGGGCGCGCGCTCTACGTCGCGGCGGGCACGGGCGGTCATGCTCTGGCTTTGAAGGAGCGCGCGGGCAAGGAGTTGACGTTCATCTGTGTTGACGAAAGCGACGAGCGTCTGGTGCTGGCGCGGGCGAAGTCGGCGGCGTTGAAGGCGGACGGGCAGGTGGAGTTTCGTGCCGGACAACTGGACGCGCTGGCGTTCGAGGACGAGCAGTTTGAACTGGTGCTCGGCGACGCGTCGCTGGTCGCGCCGGAGCGTCTGCCTGAGATAGTCGCGGAGATGGCGCGCGTCTCCGTGCCCGGCGGGACGGTCGCGCTCAACCTGACGACCTCATCGAGCTTCGGCGAGTTCTTTTCCATCTACTGGGAGGCGCTCTGTAGCGCGGGGCTGGAGGAACATGCCGCGCACGTCGAGACCTTGATCAACGAACTGCCGACCATCTCCGAGGTGGAGAAACTGGCCGCGCAGGAGGCTTTGGACGACGTGCAATCTTGGACTAACCTCGAAGAGTTCAGCTTCGCTTCGGGCGAAGAGTTTACGGACGCGCCGCTCGTCAAAGAGTTTCTGCTCAAGAACTGGCTCGCGCCGCTGCCGGACGAAGACGCGCGCACGCGCGCCCTCGCCGAAGTGGCGCGCATCATTGACGACGAACGACACGACGCGCCCTTCATCCTCTCCATCAAGGCCACGCTCGTCGTCGGCCATAAGGCGGATTGATTCAGAAAGTATCCGTCAACGGATAACGTAAAATGGTCGTCGTGATTCG
>DATLMV010000007.1:0-8536 GCA_035537095.1 Pyrinomonadaceae bacterium | reverse complement strand
CTGCGAGTTCATCCTCGAAGGTCTCTACGCCCAGAACAAGATCAGCCGCAACGAAGAGGGCGGCTACACCGCCGCCACCAAAGCCCGCAAAGACCGCCGCGGCATGATCTACGACGACCTGACGGAGTCGGGGCGCTACAGCTGAGTGTGATTTATGAAGTTCATACGGTATTCGAGGTTCAAGGGGTTCGACGTGTCGGGGTTGTCTTTGGGCGACCTGATGGGGTTGTTGCAGGACTCTCTGTTGCAGTCGGGGTACGACGACGATTATTACTGGACGCGGCAGCGCGCGGAGCAGGACACGTCGCTCGACGCGCTCCGGCAGGCGCTCCTCGAAGCGTTGCTCGAAATGGGCGAACTCAATCCGCGCGATGTCGAGCAGATGCTACAGGAGAACGAGGGGCAGTTTCGCGGGTCGCAGTTGGAAGAGTTGTTGAACCAGTTGATTGAGCGACTCGTCGAGGAGGGTTATTTGTCTCTGCGCGAAGAGGAGCAACAGCAGCAGCGGCAGCGGCGCGGCGGGCAGGGCGAAGTGGGCGAGCCTCTGCCGCGCAACGTGAAGTTTGAAGTGACGGAGAAGGGCTTGGACTTTCTCGGCTACAAGACTTTGCGGAATCTCTTGGGGAGCATGGGCAAGAGTTCGGTCGGGCGACACGACACGCCGCATCCCTCGACGGGCGTTGAGGCGGCAGCCGCGAGTAAGCCGTATGAGTTCGGCGACACGATCAATCTCGATGTCAACACGACGCTGATGTCGGCCATCAAGCGCGAGGGGTTGGGCGTGCCGCTCAATCTCGATTACAAGGACTTGCACGTTCATCAATGCGACTATCAGTCTTCGTGTGCGACCGTCGTCATGCTCGACTGTTCACACTCGATGATTCTCTACGGCGAAGACCGTTTCACGCCCGCCAAGAAGGTCGCGCTCGCGCTCGCGCATCTCATCCGCACGCAGTACGCAGGCGACTCGCTGAAGGTCGTGCTCTTTCACGACGCCGCCGAAGAACTCCCGCTCGCGCGTCTCGCCACGACGCAGGTCGGCCCCTACCACACCAACACCGCCGAGGGCTTGAAGCTCGCGCGGCGTCTCCTGCAAGCGCAGCGCAAGGAGATGAAACAGATCGTGATGGTGACGGACGGCAAACCGACGGCCTGCTTTCTGGAAGGCGCGCAAGCGACGGCGACGGCGGCGGGCAAGAGAAGCGGGCGCGCGGCGGCGGCTTACGGCTCGGGCGAATTGCGCGGCGGACGCCGACTCTACAAAAACTCGATGGGCAACGACCCCGTCGTGATGGACGCGACCTTCCGCGAAGTGCAGGCGTGCCGCAAGGCGGGCGTGATGATCAACACCTTCATGCTGGCGTCGGATTATTACCTCGTCGAGTTCGTCAAAGAGATGTCGGCGATGACGCACGGCAAAGCCTACTTCGCCACGCCCGGCAACCTCACGCAGTTCGTCCTGATTGATTTCCTCAAGAGAAAAAAGAGCCGCGTCCGTTAAGAAAGCGGACAAGATAAGAAGAAGGGAAAAGGGGAAAAGGTTAAAGGGGGAAAGGGTTTGAAAAAGGAAAGGAAGAGGGCCATCGGCTCTAACTTCTAATCCTTTAGCCCTTTCCCCTTTCCCTTTCAGTTGTTTCCATCATGTGAAAGCGACGCGCGTGCGGCGCGGACGAGGCGGGCGGCTTCGTGCGGGGTGTTGGCTAAGGCGGTGAGGTGTCCCATCTTGCGGCCCGCGCGGGGTTCGGGCTTGCCGTAGAGATGAAGTTTCACGTCGGGGAGGGAGAGGGCGGCACGCCAGTCGGGTTCGCCGTGTTGCCAGAGTTCGCCGAGGATGTTCGCCATCGCGGCGGGCCGCAGGAGTTCGGTCGAGCCGAGCGGGAGTCCGCAGACGGCGCGGAGTTGTTGTTCAAACTGGCTGGTGACGCAGGCGTCGAACGTCAGGTGGCCGGAGTTGTGCGGGCGCGGCGCGAGTTCGTTGATCAGAAGCTTGTCGTCGCGCGTGAGAAAAAATTCGACGCACATCACGCCGACGACATCGAGCATCTGCAAGACGCTCCGCGCCATCTCGACCGCCTCGCCCGCGACCGACGCCGCGACGCCGACCGGCGGCGCGACCGAGACATCGAGGATGTGCCTGCGATGCTCGTTTTCGATAACGCCGTAGTGCGCGAACTCTCCGCGCCCGCCGCGCGCCGCGACGACCGAAACCTCGCGCGCAAAATCAACGAAGGCTTCGAGCACGGCCTCGCCCTCGAAGGCGTCGGCGGCGCGCTCCACGTCTCGGGCGTCCGCGAGCTTGGATTGCCCTTTGCCGTCGTAGCCGAAGCCCGCCGTCTTGAGCACGGCGGGCAGGCCAATCTCACGCGCGGCGGCACGCAGTTCGTCGCCGGAGGCGACACGGCGGAAGGGCGCGACGGGGAAGCCCGCGCGTTGGAGAAAAGTTTTTTCGCGGAGACGATGCTGCGTCGTGTGCAGCACCGCGCCGCTCGGACGCACGGGCGCAAACGCTGACGCCGCCTCGACCGTCGCGGCAGGCACGTTCTCAAACT
Organism: Pyrinomonadaceae bacterium; assembly: GCA_035537095.1. Taxonomy (GTDB): domain Bacteria; phylum Acidobacteriota; class Blastocatellia; order Pyrinomonadales; family Pyrinomonadaceae; genus DASWNP01. Next base: position 5,987 of record DATLMV010000007.1, on the reverse strand, counting down.
CGAATGTGACGACGCGGACGCCGCGCGCAAACCTTCGCACGGCGTCTAAGTCGTCGTATGAATTTTCAAACTCAAGGTCTGCGACCTGTCCGGTCGGCGTGTCGGAATCGGGCGAGAAGGTGTGGACGCGATAACCCATCCGGCGCGCGGCGATGGCGAACATGCGACCGAGTTGGCCGCTGCCGAGCACGCCGATGGTCGCACCGGGAAGGATGGGCGAAGTGGTCACGGCAAGGTGGCCTCGCGGACTTTCTGTTCCTGTTCGGCGCGGAAGGCGCGGAGGCGTGCGCGCAGTTCGGGGCGCGTGTTGGCGAGGATGGCGACGGCGAGTAGCGCGGCGTTGGCCGCTCCCGCTTCGCCGATGGCGAGCGTGCCGACGGGCACGCCCGCAGGCATCTGCACGATTGAGAGCAGCGAATCCAAACCCTTGAGCGCGCGGCTTTTGACGGGGACGCCGAGCACCGGAAGCAATGTTTGCGCGGCGACCATCCCCGGCAGGTGCGCCGCGCCGCCCGCGCCCGCGATGATGACTTCGAGGCCGCGCGCTTCCGCGTCGGTCGCAAACTCCGACATCAGCGCGGGCGTCCGGTGCGCCGAGACGACGCGGCATTCGTGCGCCACTTCAAACTGCGTCAACACTTCCGACGCGCGCCGCATCGTCTCCCAATCCGACGTGCTGCCCATGATAACGGCGACAACAGGGAGGGATGAGGGCGGAGGGATGAGGGATGAAGAGGAAGAGACGGAAGTCTTCTTTTCGTCCGCTTTCTTCGCAACTTTCTTAGCAGCCTTACGGTTTTTCAGTTCCCGTTCATCCCTCATCCCTCATCCCTCATCCTTAAAGTGAGTAGGCGCGCTGGCCGTCGAAGTTGCAGAGGTTTTCGGTCTTGACGAAATCGAAACCGGCGTCGGCGATGCGCCCGAGAAGGGAGATAATCTGCGCGTGGGTGACTGCGCCGCCGTCCGTCTCGGAGGTGAAGCGGCAAGACCAATGATCGGAGAGAAGGATTTCGGCGCTGCCCTGCGGCCAGACTTTGACGCCGCGATTGGTGATCAAACTGAGCTTCAAACCCTCGCCGCCCAACCGCCCGAGAGCCGCGCCCAACTCCTCGCCCGAACCCTTCGTCCAATCGAGAAACACGTCAACGCCGACCGTCTCTTTCTTCGCGGCGGCGCGCGCATTCGTCGCTTGTTTGGCCTTCGTCGCATCGTCCGTCGCGGGTTTGTACGAGACGGCTTTGAGCGTCTCCGGTTGTTGCCCGAGGCGCGCGACGACCGCTTCGGCAAACTCGCGCGTCCCGACCTTCTCGCGGCTGACGCCCTCGTCGTAGATGTCGTATGTGTGCATGCCCTCTTCGAGCGTGCGCAGCCAAGCGTTGTGGACGCGTTCGGCCACGTCGGTCTGGTTGATGTGGACGAGCATCATCACCGCGCCCAACATGAGAGCCGAAGGGTTCGCCATGTTCTGGTTGGCGCGGCGCGGCGCGCTGCCGTGAATCGCCTCGAACATCGCAAACCGCTCGCCGATGTTGGCCGAACCGGCGAGGCCGACCGAACCCGCAATCTGCGCGGCCACGTCCGAGAGGATGTCGCCGTAGAGATTCGGCATCACGACGACATCGAAGGCTTCCGGGGTGTCGGCGAGTTTGGCCGCGCCGATGTCAACGATCCAATGCTCGTTCTGGATGTCGGAATATTCGGCGGCGATCTCGTCGAAGACTTTGTGAAAGAGCCCGTCGGTCAGCTTCATGATGTTGTCTTTGGTGAAGCAAGTGACCTTCGCGCGATTGTTGCGGCGCGCGTACTCGAAGGCGTAGCGGACGATCTTTTCACAGCCCGGTCGGGAGATGAGTTTCAGGCATTGGACGACCTGTTGCGTCTGTTGATGCTCGATTCCGGCGTAGAGGTCTTCCTCGTTTTCGCGGACGATGACCACGTCCATCTTCGGGTGTTTCGTCTCGACGAAGGGATGATAGGAGACGCACGGGCGGATGTTGGCGTAGAGGCCGAACGTCTTGCGGACGGTGACGTTGAGGCTCTTGTAGCCGCCGCCCTGCGGGGTGGTGATCGGCGCTTTCAAGAAAACTTTCGTCCGGCGCAGGGATTCCCACGCGCTCTCGGCAATCCCCGCCGGATTTCCCGCCAGATAAACCTTCTCTCCGATGTCAATCGTCTCGATATCTATGCGCGCGCCCGCCTCTTTCAAGACGTGGAGCGTCGCCTCCATGATTTCCGGCCCGATGCCGTCGCCGTGTGCGACCGTGATGGGAGTGTTCTGATTCGCCATGATGAGTGATGCTGCCTTTCGATATTTTTTAAGCTGTAACGGGCGAACCGCGAAGAACGTTGTATTTGCGGGCCGACCGCGCGGACTGTAAGAGTTAAAGGTGAACGGGAGATATAACACTATCGAGGCTGCCCTGACAATTCTTTGACAGACTCTCCGGCGGAATCGGCGCGCTGCGCGTTCAAGCACACGGGCACGAGTTGGGAGGACTACTTCCGCGACGTGGAGGGCAACCCCACACGCACGGTTGATTCGATCAACTTCCGCACCGGCGTCCTGCTGTTCAGAGCGGGCGGCCCTTGGGCGACCGGCTTCGACGGCAACGTTGATGCGTTCGCCATCGGCACGGGCGGCACGATCACCGTCTATGACTTCGAGTCGCGCCAATCGGGCACTTCAATTCCTGAACGGCGTCGTGCAGAGCGGCAGCTTCCGCTTCTTCGTCGTCATCGAACTCCTGCCCTAGAAAACGAAAGGCAGAAGCTAAACCGGGAAAGGCAAACTTCCGCGCGGAAGTCTGCCTTTCTTATTTGAGCCGTGCTGTCTCGATGCTTTCAGGAAGCTGGCGACGACTGTGCGGGCGTATCTAAATCTTGTCAATCTTCGCGGCGAGGATGAAATCGCTCTCGGTGAGGCCGTCAATCGCGTGCGTGTAGATTTGGATTTCCACGTAGCCCCAGCCGAAGCGGATGTCGGGATGATGGCCCTCGCGCTCGGCGACTTCGCCTGTGCGGTTGACGAACGCGAGCGCGTCGCGGAAGTTTGTAAACTTGTATGCCTTCCGCAGGTGATGCTCGCCGGAGACCTCCCAGCCCGCCAACTGATTCAAGTAAACAGCAATCTCCTCGCCCTTCAAGGGCGGCACTCCGCCGCGACACGGCACGCAATCGCGGCTCGCTAAATCTCCCATCTCTCTTTCCTCCGACGCGCCTTTGAAAGTCTCCGGAGCGGCGCGACAGCTTCGCGGTTTTCGCTCAATGCTTGTGATTCCGGTGCGCGGCGGGCGGCGTTTTCGTCTGCGAGTCGTAGCCGCGCAGTTGGTCGTAGTGCTTGATCTGTTCGGGCGTGAGCAGGGAGCGCATGTCGAGATGCGCGCGGAGATGCGCGGCGCGCAGTTCGCCTTGCAGGAGCGCGATTTCGCGCGTCGCGGCGCGCAGTTTGTCTGCGTCAATCTCGCGGCGCACGAACAGCGCATCGAGCCTCTTCTCGCGCTCGATAATCAACCCGCCGAGACGCACGGCCTCCGCGTGCATCGCGTCGAAAATCTGTTGCGTGCGCGCGCGCTGCTGTGCGGAAAGTTTGAGCGCGGCGGCCAACTCAAGGACGTGGCGCGGCCCCGGATAGCTGTTCAACTCGGCGGCCTTCGCCAGACCCATCCCCTGCCCTTTCAGGTACGACTCAATCTCTTCAGCCGACAAAGCCTTCAACGCCCGCGCGTCCTGTCCCGCGTAAGGCTTCGCCGCGTCGCTCTGCGCAAACGATGTCAACAAAGGAACCGCCAACAGCAACACGAACGCACGCCAGTTTATTCCACGCATCATCTCGTCTCCTTTCATCCTTCAACGCGGCCAACACTCCGAAGCGCGTCGAAACCTCGACGCCTCACGATTGCGCCGCCCACATTCTGCTGCCCGCACGCGCCGCGAAGCAAGGGAAAATAGAAAGGGAAAACGGGGAAACGGTTAAAGGGGTAAAGGGGAAAACGGGTAAAGGGGTGAAGAAGAAGAATGCAGTCGGGCTTAGATGCTTTTATTTAACTTCGCTTTCACGCTTCAACATTTTCCCTTTCCCCCTTTCCCCCTTTCCCCCTTTCCCCCTTTCCCCTTTCCGCTTTTCCGTTTCCCCATTCTTTCTTGCTTCCGAGGGCTTGGCAAAGCGGACGCGAGCGGATAGTCTTAGGGGAAAAGCAATCAGCATAGCCCCTTCAAAGGAGAAGCCGAAAAGCTGTGGCCGTCATCTATCCATTTCGTGCGTTGCGTCCGCCGGTCGCGCGTGTCGCAGAGGTCGCCAGCGTGCCCTATGATGTCGTCAACACGGAGGAAGCACGCGCGCTCGCGTCCGGTAATCCGCACAGCTTCCTCCACGTCTCGCGCCCCGAGATTGACCTGCCCGAAGGCACGGACATCTCCAGCGACGCCGTTTACCGGAAAGCCGCCGAGAACTTTCGCAGGCTCATCGAATCCTGCCCGCTTGAGACGGACGACGAGCCGTCGCTCTATCTCTATCGTCTCGTGATGGGCGAACACGTGCAGACGGGCATCGCCGCCTGCGCGTCGGTTGACGAGTATGACGGCGACCTGATTCGCAAGCACGAGAAGACGCGGCCCGACAAGGAGAACGACCGCACGCGCCATCTCCTTGAGTTGAGCGCGCAGACCGGCCCCGTCTTTCTCACCTATCGCGCCGACCGTCGCATTGACGCGCTCGTCGCGGGCGAAACGACGGGCGATGCGCTCTACGATTTCACCGCCGAAGACGGCGTCCGCCACACGGTCTGGCGCGCGCGCGCGCCCGAACCGTTGGTGCGCGCGTTTCGTGAAGTGCCGCTCCTGTACATCGCCGACGGGCATCACCGCGCCGCCAGCGCGAGCCGTGCGCGAGCCGCGCTGCGCGAGCGGAATCCGAACCACACGGGCGAGGAGGAGTACAACCGTTTTCTGACCGTCATCTTCCCCGCCGACCAGATGCAGATTCTGCCCTATCATCGCGTCGTCAAGGATTTGAACGGGCGGACGCCCGAAGATTTTCTCGCGGCGGTCAGAGAGCGTTTCGACATCACGGAGGACGCCAACCCGCAGGGGCCGCGGACGCCCGCGCATTGGCACATGTATCTCGGCGGGCGTTGGTACGGGCTTAAACTCACGGGCAGCGGCCTGCGCGCCGGAGACGAAGACCCGACCGCGACGCTCGACGTGAGCCTGCTGCAAGACAACCTGCTCGACCCGCTGCTCGGCATCAAGGACGTGCGCACAGACAAGCGCATAGATTTCGTCGGCGGCATACGCGGCACACAGGAGTTGGAGCGTCTCGTCCGCGAGGGCCGCGCCGCCGTCGCCTTCGCGCTTCACCCGACGAGCATCGAAGACTTGCTCCGCGTCTCCGACGCCAGAGGCATCATGCCGCCCAAGTCCACTTGGTTCGAGCCGAAATTGAGAGACGCGATTTTGATTCACATGATTTAGTTTTCAGTTTTCAGCACAAGCTGCGCCGCCGCGTCGCTGAAACTAAAAACTGAAAACTAAAAACCGAAAACTAAAAACTGCTTATGCTTGTTCTCATCGCAGATAAATTCGAGCAGTCGGGGCTCGACGGACTCGCTGGCATAGGTTGCGAGTGTTCGTATCAACCGGACTTGAAAGACGATGCGCTCGTCGCGGCGATTGCCGCCGGGCGACCGGACGTGCTCGTCGTGCGTTCGACGAAAGTCACGGAAGCCGCGCTCGACGCGGGCGCGCTCAAACTCGTCGTCCGCGCGGGCGCGGGCTACAACACGATTGACGTGGCGGCGGCCTCGCGGCGCGGCATCTACGTCTCGAACTGTCCGGGCAAAAACGCCATCGCCGTCGCCGAGTTGGCCTTCGCGCTCATCCTCGCCCTAGACCGTCGCATCGCCGACAACGTCTCCGCGATGCGCGCAGGGCGTTGGGACAAGAAGGAGTTCTCGAAAGCGCGCGGGCTCTACGGGCGCACGCTCGGGCTC
>DATLMV010000006.1:0-19638 GCA_035537095.1 Pyrinomonadaceae bacterium | reverse complement strand
AGAGCGCGACGGGCGCGCGCGTGCGAGTCTCCTAGCCCTTGCTGCTGACGCGCGGCGGCTCGTACTGCTTGCCGTAGTCGGGGGATTCGCGCGTGACGACTTGGCCGGGCCGAGTGTTTTCGGTGAGCATCCGGAGCGCATCGGTGAGGACGGTGCGTTGGAGTTCGCGCATCCGGGGGCGGCCCAGACTGTTGCCGATGCGGAAGCCCTTCGGATAGAGCGCGCGCGGCGGGCGCATCTGCGCGGAGACTTCGGGGCTGACCGTGATGAGTACCGTCGGGATGCCGCGCATTTCGATTTCGCGTTGAACCGCCACGACCGTGCGGTGACAGACGTTCGGTCAACCGCCCGTTAGGATGACGGCGTCGGCGCGCGAACCCTTGTCAATCTCGTTGGCAATCTGCGGCGCTGTCCCCTCGTACATCGCCTTGAGTTGCATCGTGTAGCCCATGTAGCCGACGTGCTTGCGCGCGACGCCGCCGACTATCCCTGCCGCGTGCAGGTCGCGCAGCACCTCGATGGGAAAGACGACGTTGATGTCTTGGTCGGCGTCCGCGTGGTCGTAGTGATGATGCGTGACCATCAACTGCGCCGCGTCAACCGTATCGGGCACGACGCGGTATGTCAGGTCGCCGAGTTCGTCGGCGATGTTGAAGGGTTCCTGCTCGCGCAGGTGGACGCCGCCCGCCGTCACAATGGCGATGGTGCTCTTGGACAGTTCGCGCTCGAAGGGCGTGAACGGCACGCATTTTCGGGAAAGTGTCATAAGAATAGATGTCGGAGGTCGGATGCCGGAGGTCAGGTGAAGACGAAAACCGACATCTGACCTCCGACATCCGACCTCTGCTTTTACAGGTTGCGGAGCACGTCCAGAAGGTCTTCGTTGTCCGGCTGGTCGGCGATGTCGTGGATGTCTTTGTAGGCGAGCTTGCCGTCCTTATCCACAATAAAAATCGCGCGCTCGGAGATGCCGTCCGTCTCACGATACGCGCCGAATTTGCGTGCGACTTCGCCTTTCGGCTCGAAGTCGCTCAAGAGGTCATAAGAGAGTCCGCCGAGGGACTTGGCCCAAGCGGTGTTACACGGGACGCTGTCAACAGAGATGCCCAGCACCTGAGCATCGTAGCCTTTGAAGCGTTCGAGGTCGGCCTCGTACGCAGGCATCTGCGCCGTTCAGACGGGCGTCCATGCCAGCGGATAAAACGCCAGCACCACGTTCTGCTTGCCCCGAAAATCCGAGAGGCGCACTTTTTTACCTTTCTCAAGGTGGCTGCCCAACTCGAAATCCGGAGCCATCTCTCCAACTTCAGGCATCTTGAGATAACCCTCCTTCGCGGTTTGAACTACCAGAACAGACTGTCTTCGGTTAACTGACGCCGCAAGGCTACCTCCAAAGCCGTCACACTTCAAGCCGAAAACGCGAAATGAAGCGTCACGTCTTTCTCACGTTTTCGTCGCTTTCTCAAACGACGACGAGAACTACCCGCGACGCGATGTTAAATTTCAACCGCCCGCTCGTTGAACAAACCGGCGGACAGATGTTTCAATAGGCGAACGGTTAAACTCATCCGATGAATCAAGCACAGGTGACGATTACACGACGCGGGGCGGAGCGCGCGCGCTCGGGCCATCTCTGGATTTACCGCAGCGACGTGCGCGAGGCGAGCGAAGGGGCGCGTGGCGGCGCGGTCGTCGGCGTCCGCGACGAGCGCGGCAAGCACGTCGCGCAGGCTCTCTGGAGCGACCGCTCGGAGATTGCCCTGCGCGTGCTGACGTTGAAGGAGGAGACAATCGGGCGCGAATGGTGGCGCGAGCGTCTGCGACGTGCCGCCGCGCGTCGCGCGGAACTCGCGCCTGATGCCGAAGCCTTCCGCCTCGTCTATGCCGAGGGCGACCTGCTGCCGTCTCTCATCGTGGATAAATACGCTGACGTGCTCGTCTTGCAGACGCTCTCGCAAGGGACGGAGGCGCACAAGGAGTTGCTCGTCGAACTGCTCGTCGAGGAGTTTGAGCCGCGCGCCATCATCGAGCGCAACGACGTGCGCGTGCGCTCTCTCGAAGGCTTGGAGATGCGCGCCGGGGTTGTTTACGGCGACGCGCCGGAGGAGATGGATGTCGTGCAGCATGGCGTGCGTTTTCGCGTCGCGCCGCTCGGCGGGCAGAAGACCGGCGCGTTTCTCGACCAGCGCGAGAACCACTTCGCCGCGCGCACATACGCACGCGGGCGCGCGCTCGACTGCTTCACCTTCAACGGCGGCTTCGCGCTCAACATCGCGCCTGCTTGCGAAAGCGTCCTCGCGCTCGACGTGTCGGCTGACGCGGTCGCCGCATCGCGCCGCAACGCCGGGGCCAACGCCGCGCACAACGTCGAGTTCCGCGAGGCCAACGTCTTCGACGCCCTCCGCGAACTCGAAGCGGAGCACGCACGCTTCGACACCGTTATTCTCGACCCGCCCGCCTTCGCCAAGAATCGCGCCAGCGTCCGCGCCGCCGCGCGCGGCTACAAGGAGATCAACCTGCGCGCCCTCAAACTGCTCGAACCGGGCGGCATCCTCATCACCTGCACCTGCTCCTATCACATGTCCGAAGCCGCCTTTCTCGAACTACTCACGGAGGCCGCCGCCGATGCACACCGCCGCGTCCAACTCGTCGAGCGGCGCATCCAGTCGCGCGACCACCCCGTCCTCGTCGGCGTCCCCGAAACGCTCTATCTCAAGTGCATCATCGCGCGCGTCATCGAATAATTCACAGGATAGACAGGATAAAAAAGGGAAGGGTGAAAAGCTAAAGAGGGGAAGGGGTTAAAACAGACTGCCTTTCCCCTTTTTCGCTTTTGACCTTTACCCTTTCCCCTTTCAGATTTTCATCAGCATTTCGGAGAAGACCGCGCTTTTCAAAGCGGAGATGAGTCCGTAGCATGTTAGGCGATGCTTTCAAATCGCCGTTCTCAACCGAAGGAGATTTCAAGATGGGAGGTGACATTCACTCTTTTGCAGAAGTTAAAAACGCTCAAACAGGCAAGTGGGAAAAGGTCGGAGAGGTGTTCCCGTTAGACGAGTACGATAGGAAAGCCTGCAACAAAGAATTTGGCGATAGCCCTTTCGATTGGCGTTCCTATTCGATGTACGGGTTTCTCGCGGGCGTTCGGAATTACAGCCATTGCGAGCCGCTCTCCGAACCCAAAGGCTTGCCGGACGACCTTTCGCCGGAGGTAGCTAAAGAAGCAGAAGAATGGGCGGGCGATGGGCACTCTCATTCATGGCTCACGCTCAAGGAACTTCTCGCCTTCGACTACGACAAGACTTTCCGGGATAAGCGCGTAACAAAACAGGTTGCTCCGGATTTCTGGAACGACGCGGCTCTCGCGGAAGAAGGCGAAGGCGCGCACGTTACATATCGGGAGCGTTTAGGCGAGCCATTCTTTCGAGCTTTAGAAGTTCTCAAAACTTTGGGCGAGCCTGAGAACGTGAGGGTTGTGTTCTGGTTTGACAACTGATGACGCACGCAAAGGAATCTGCGTCATTCCATGACGCGGAGGATTCAACCTGTTAATTACCTGTGCGCGAGTTCGACGGGCGTGGGTCGGGCGATGCCGACATCGTAGCGGCCACGATGTTCGGAGAAGAACTGGTTGATGAATTTGACGCCCTCTTCGGGGCTCAGGGTGTGGAGAATCTCCATGTTTTGATTGAGATAAAACTTCTCCTGACGGTCGGGCCGCTCAAGGTAGCCGCGACGGTATGCGTCGGCGGCGTCGAGCGGGCGGACGCCGCCGAGTTCTCTGGGCGCGAGAAAGGCGTTGTTGTATTCGAGTTCGATGAGCGCGTAGTCGTGGCGCGCGCAGAGTTCGGAGAGGCTCTGGATGCTGTAGCCGTAGAAGTGGTGGCGCAGCTCGAAGTCGGGGTCGAACTTGACGACGAACTCAATCGGCGGCGGTATCTTCTCGTTGATCTCCGTGACGATGAGACGCGGGCGAAAGCTTTCGAGCAGCGCGTCGAGCACCCAGTAGTCGTAACTGTCTATGTCGAGATTGAGGACGCTGAAGTCTTCGGGTATCTCGTAGGCGCGCAGGAGCGGGACGACGTTGGCAGGCGTGACGCGACATTGGCAGAGCGAAACCGCCGGATAAAACTTGTAGGCTTCGGCGAGTTTGGCGACTTTGCGGCTGTCGGCCTCGAAGCCGACGCCGCGCCAGCCGCGACGGTAGAGCGCGTATGTGTTCGACCAGCGGATGCCGTCGCCCGCGCCGATGTCAACGGCGGTGCGGCTGTGTCCGTTCACCAGCAGTTCGCCGATGTGTCGTTCGAGAATCCGCTCCTCGTCGGAATGCGAATGGCCGCCGCTCTTGAGCGACAGTTTCGCCTCGTGCAGGCGGTGTTCGAGTTGGCGTAGATAGCGTCGGGCGGCCTTCTTGATCTTCATAGCGCAAACAGTCCGGCCAGCTTAAATTTTCTGCGCGGGCAAGGCAAGCGACCCGCCGCAAAAAAAAAATGCGCCCGTGTGATTCAATCCGTTTGGGAATCCCGCGTTAGGGAATGGAGGCAGTTGCGGAGCTAACTTCTCCGCACGACGAACAGCAAGGGGACGAGCCGCCGACACGCAACTTCGCGCGCCGTCCCGCGCCCAAAGATTGAAAACCTGAACAGCCCCGAATGAGCCTCACGGGACTCATCAAATCTAAGACCTCAAACCCGAACGCAATATATAGGAGAACATCATGCCGGAACGTAAAGCCACAAGAACGCGCCGCCGCGCCGCCGCGAACGGTAACGGAAACGAAAACACCGCGATGGCGATTGTCCGCGACGTGACGCGCGAGAACGCCGAGATCGCCAGAGAGAACATTCGCTCGGTCAGCCGCCAGCCCGCGATGCGCGGCGACACGCCCGCCCCCACGCAAGGCAACATCGCCGCCGATTCAGACGTGACGCCGCAGTTGACCGGCGCGGGGACGGCCTTCGGTTCGTTCGTCGAGAAGGTGGGACTCGCAGTCGCCGCCGCGCAGAAGGAACTCGATAAGACTCTGGTTGACACGGCCAAAGCATTGTCGGAAGCGAAGATCGAAGTCATCGCCGTCTACGAGCAGGTGCTCGACGAGAAGGGCATGATGACCGACGGCAACGCCAAGATGGCGACCCTCCCGCTCGTCAACTACGTGACGCCGACCGTCTATCAATGGAGCCGCGTCTATCTCGAATCGAACATGAACGTCTCGGAGTTCAACGCCGACACCGGTTTCAAAATCCAGAACAAGTCCGACAACTTCAACGTCGGCGCGCGTGCCAGCTACGGCCTCTTCTCCGGTTTCAGCGCGGGCGGCGGCTTCAACTATGGCAGCAGCAGCAACTCCATCAGCGTTGACACCGAAACCAGCGTCAACACCGCCGCCGGTTCGATGCACATGGAAGCCACCCTTGAGCCGCGCGGCGATCTGACGCTGCCCAAGCCCTTCGTCTTGCAGAAAGGCCCGACGGTGCGCGCCACCATCACCAAGATCGAGAACATGATGGACAACTCCGACCCCAAGAAGCCGGTCGTCAACGGCAAGCGGGCGACCGTCTTGATCACGGTCAAGAAGCAGGACGGCTCGCCCAACACCGGAGTTGAACTCGACTACACCATTGACCAACCGCTCATCAATCACACGGTTGACAGCCTGAAGACCAACAACGACGGCACGGTCACGGTCACGCTCGAACGCACCGGCCCGGCCTTCGCCGACCCGTCGAAGCCGATGCCGGTGCTGATGAAAGTGTGGCTCGGCCTCGTCTCGGACGACCTCGGAATCAACCTCTGATAGTTCGCGATAAGTGAAGGTTTGAAAATCATGTCACTCACGGATTTTCACAGCTACGAAGACAGCATTCGCTGGCGGCTCACCCCGAAGGGCGTCGAGGTCGAAGGCAGCGGCATCGAACGCACGAAGGGCTCACCCGGAACCGTAACGAGGGTTTGGGAGCGGTACGCCGACGAAATCAACCGCACGGCACGCAGCAGACGCGTGCCGTGCGCCATCATCATCGCCACCATCTGCACGGAGTCCGGAGGCCGCGCCGACGCCGTGCGGCAGGAACCCGGCTACAAGTCGGACGAGGAGACGCCGTCGCGCGTCAGCCCCGGCCTCATGCAGACGCTCATCTCGACGGCGCGCGAAGTGATGGGCCGCAAGGTTGACCGCGATTGGCTGCTCGTCCCCGGCAACTCCATCGAGGCGGGCACGGCCTACATGTGCAAGCAGTACAAGTTCACGAAGTTCGACCCGCCGCTCGTCGCCGCCGCCTACAACGCCGGAAGCCTGCGACATCAGACCGGCTCGCAGAATCGTTGGAAGCTGCGGCAATACCCCATCGGCACGGGCAAGCATTGCGACCGCTGGATACAGTTTTTCAACGACGCCGTGTTCGTCCTCAGTCAACATCGCATCCGTCCCGAAGTGGACATAGACGTGATGCTCAAGGGCGAACCGCCGCGCACGCAGAGCGCGCAGAGCACGACGCCCGCGTCCTCCGGCACGAACTCCAAAGTGGTGCGCGCCGACGGCGCAAAACCCGTCGAGTCAACCAACGGGCTGAGCATCGGCTACGGCAAGAACGCGCGCAAGGAAGCGATGACGCCCTTTTCGATCAAGGTTCTGGAAGATATTCTGCACTCGTCGAAGTTGAAGAGCGCGCTGATCTCCAGCACCTCGCGGACGCCCGCCGACCAAGCGCGCGTGATGTACAATAACCTCGAACGTGAGGGCGTGGAGCGACAGAAGAAACTCTACGGGCCTTACGGCGACAAGGTGATTGATGTCTATGTGCGGTCGAAGGCGGCGCGGCGCACGGGCGAGCAGATTCAACTCGACATGGAAGCGAAGATCAAAGACCTCGGGCCGACCAACGTCTCCAAGCACACGGCTGACCCGCGCGTCTTGAACGTCTTCGACATCGCGCCGAGTTCGATCAAAGACCAGAGGGCTTTCGAGCAAGCGGTGAAGGCCGACGAACGCGTTAAGAAATTCCTCACGCCTTCGGACAGCGACCCCGCGTATCATCTCGAAGTTCCGCAACCGCGCGTCTAAAACAGCGAAGTTTGCCAAGAGCCGCGAGCGGAAGGGAAGGCAAAAGGAAAAAGGTAAAAGGCAAAACTTTTATCCGTTGCTTCTCTTCCGTCTCTCGCGTTGACGCTCGCGGCTCGTCTCAAACAGTTTCACAGGGTAAAAATCATGCCGAGAGTGCTCGTTGTTTCCGGTCAGAGCGCACCCGCCGCGACGGCGACCGATAACCAAGAACCGGCGCACGCGTTGGAGACGTTTTTCGCGGCGAGCGCGCGCGGGCTGGTCGAAGCGCAGAAGGCTCTGGACGCGAAGGGGCGCGAGAGCATGCTGGCGTGGGAGACGCGTGGGCTGCCGCCGTCGTCGTTCGCCTGGGCGCGCTGTCGTCTGAGTTTCGCGGTCGCGTATAGTTGCCAGCCGAAGGCGAACCGGACGGGCAAGACGCAGGTCAGTATCTCGCCGCGACGCGAGAGCGCGGGGGGCTTGTCGCTCTCCTTTCGCTATCTCTTCAATCCTCAGGGGGAGTAAAAATCCGTAGCCATGTCGAGGAAAACTTTTCGCATCAAGGGCCGGGTCATCGAGCGCGCGAGCCGCGAGGCGGCGGCGGGCCTGCGCGTCGAGGCATGGGACAAAGATAAAAAATATGATGACCTGCTCGGCTCCGCCGTCACGGACGCCGGAGGGTGTTTCCAAATCTCCTTCGACAAGTCGCACTTCGCAGACGACCGTGGCAACAAGCTGCCCGACCTCTTCTTCCGCATCTACCATGAAGAAAATCTGATTAAGGACACGGAGGATTCCGTCCGCTGGAACGTGGCGGCGGGCGACATCCCGATTGACTTCGAGGTTGAACTCGGGCATGAACAGCGCGCGATGGGCATCCTCCCGGCGACGGGCACGCCGACGACGCCCGCGTCGCTTGAGCCTTCGACCGAGGTGGCGATTCACGAGTTGGGCGAGAGCATCGCCGCGACGATTGCCACCGTGCAGCAGGAGTTGGCGCGCTACCCGAACCCGCTCGGCGCATACGTGCTCGACGAAGTTGATTTGAGCATCCCGATTCTGATGCGCGTTGATAGTTTCGGGCAGGTGCTCGCGCGCGTCACGGAGAAGCAGACGACGGACTCAATCGTCGGGCAGATGCGTTTGAAGATGAAGCCCGTGCTCGGCGCGCGCGTCCCGCCTCCGGTCGTCTCCGGCCAGACGTTGGAATCGCTCGGCGTCCTCTCGCCCGAAGCCATCCTGATGCTGCAAGCGCAACGCATCTTTTCCGTTGACGACCTGCTGCGCGTGACGCGCACGACTTCCGGTCGGGTCGCGCTCTCGAAAGTTGATTTAGGCGCGCCCGTAGATACTGTGATGAACCGGATAGACGTGATGCGCCTGCCGATGTTGACGCCGGAAATCGGCGCGAGCCTGCTGCGTATCGGCGTCGAGAAGCCGACCGATATCCTTGAGATGGACGCCGAACGGCTGGCGGAAAATCTGCAAAACGAGATTAAAGTTCCGATTCCGACCGAGGAGGTCGCACGCTGGCAACAGGAGTTGCAGGAGTTCGTCCGTCCTACTCTGCCCGCCCCGACGCGGCCCGAAACCGACGGCGGAACGACGCCGCCGACGCCGACCGGGAGCGTCCTATCCGCTCCGAAGATTGACATCCCCGACCTGACGCCGCGCATCGAGACCTTCGAGATCACGCCCCGCCCCGAAGCGACCGAAACCACGCGCCCCAAGATCGGCGACGCGCCCGTCTTCTCCTGTGAAGAGGCTACCGCGACGCGCCCGACATTCCGCGCCCGCAAAACCGGCAACAGCAACCGCACCAACGGCAAAAAAACCGCCCCCAAGCGAACAGCCGTCAAGGGCAAAAAGAAGCGATAACGAAACGGACGATAGACGATGGACGATAGACGATAGACCACACGGACGATGGATGATGGATAAGAGGGAAGCTTTCTTCCTGTCCATCGTCCATCGTCCATCGTCTATGGTCTATCGTCTAATTGAGTGTCGAGCCGTTGCGGACGTTTTCGGCGAGGCGTTTGGCGTCGGGCATGACTTCGAGGGCGCGGAGGATTTGCGGGTCGGTTTCGAGCAGCACGCGGCCTCCGGCTTCCGTGCCGTAGGCGGCGGTGACGATGTCGTCGCGCAGGCGCAGGCGGACGTATTCGATGTCGGCGTCAACCTGCGCGACGGTCAGCACCGAAGTGGTGTCGCGCCGGACGTAGTTGCGGAAGGCTTCGAGCACGCGCTCGTTGATGGGGTAATCGGTCGCGCGCGGGTAACGCCCGTAGAATGGTTCATTGATCCGATAACTTTCGAGACCCGCGACGATTCCGGCGGCAAGCTCGCGCGTGAAGAAGAACGACGCCTCGAAGATGCGACCGCGCACGGGCGCGCTCACGTCGAGCGGCTTGGCTTCGATGTCGGGCGTGATGCCGCCGCCGCCGTAGAAGAGGCGACCGGCGGCGGTCTTGATGGCCGGGCCGTCGGGCGGGGGCGTCGGCTGCGGCGTCGCTTCGGGCGTCGGGAAACTGTTCGGGGCTTGCGGCTGCACGGGGAGCGACGGCGAGACGGGCCGCGCTGGTTCGGGCGAATCGTCGGCGTCGTGGCGCACGTAGTAATCGTAGAGCGAGCCTTTGGAGTAGTCGCGTTGAATCGAGCGACCGTAGGGCGTGTAGTATTTGGCGGTCGTCAAAGTCAGTCCCGCGCCGAAGGGCAGAGGGAAGAGACGCTGCACCAATCCCTTGCCGAAACTGGTCTCGCCGACGACGAGGCCGCGCCCGTGATCCTGTATCGCACCCGCGACGATCTCCGAAGCCGACGCCGAGTTGCGATTGATGAGCACGACGAGCGGCGCGTCAACCGGCTCGGTGCTGACGTTTTTATAGACCTTCTGCTGCTCGTCCTCGCGCCCGCGCACGGAGACCACCGTCTGCCCGCGCTGCACAAACTGGCTCGCCACGCTGATTGATTGGTCGAGCAATCCGCCGGGATTGTTCCGCAGGTCGAGGATGATCTGCCGCATCCCTTCCTTCTGAAGACGTTCGATGGCTTCGCGGAGTTCGTCGGAGGTGGTGTGGTTGAAGCCGCCGTTGAGACCGATGTAGCCCGTGCCCGGACGAATCATGTAGGCCGTGCGAATCGAGGGCAGCGGCACGGAGTCGCGGACGATCTGAAACGTCAGAGGGACGCTCGCGCCCGCGCGCTCGACTTTGATGGTGACGCGTTCGCCGCGCGGGCCGCGTACGGCGTTCGACACCTGCTGCGTCGTCCACTCGCGCGTGTCCTTGCCCTCGACCTCGACGATGCGGTCGCCGAAACGCAGACCGGCGCGCGCCGCCGGTGTGCCCTCGACCGGCGACTGTACATAGACGCCGTCGCGGTGTCGCAGGATGTTGACGCCGATGCCGATAAAGCGCGAGTCTTGGTCTTGAAGTAGTTTTTGATATTCGGTCTGCGTGAAGAAGTTGGAATGCGGGTCGAGGGTCGAGAGCATGCCTTGAATCGCGGCCTGATTGGCCTTCTCGTATTCGACCTCGTCGGCGTAGTTCTGTTCGACCGCTTCGAGAGCCTCGCTGTACGACTCTTCGATGCGTCGGGCCGCCTCCGTCGGCGTCCTCATCGGCACGCGCGCCGTGAACAACTGAAGCGCGGGATTGCCGACCACCCCGCCCAATAGCATTGATGCGCCGATCACAAACGCGCCCACCACGACGCCGAAATTTTTACTGCTCATATCACACAGCACCCCGTACTCATCGTCGCTTGCCGCGCCGCCGGAACTCATTGCCGCCCGCGCACCCGAAAAAGATTTTAGCACAGCGCGCGCGCCCTCCGCCGAAATCGCGCGCGAAGCCCCGCTTGTGGTATAAGAGCAGCGACGAGTGACAAGCGACGGGTGAGGATGGTAAAACTTCTTCGACTTTTACCTGTCACTCGTCACTCGTCACTTATCACTGCTTTCAGGGGTCTATCGCGTTGAAGCCTGTATCTCTCTCCATCGTCATTCCTGCGTACAACGAAGCCGCGCGCATCGGCAAGACGCTCGAAACCATCTTCGCTTATCTCGACGAACAGACATCCAACAGCGAGGTCATCGTCGTTGACGACGGCTCACAGGACGAGACGGCTGAGGTCGCCGGGCGCAGCTTTTCGGCGCACGCGCGACGCACGGAGGCGCGCGTGATTCGCGTCGAACCGAATCGCGGCAAAGGCTACGCCGTGCGCGCCGGACTGCTCGCGGCGCGCGCGCCCGTCGCCCTCTTCTCCGACGCCGATCTCTCGACGCCCATCACCGAAACGCCCAAACTCGTCGCCCCGATTCGCGCCGGAGAATACGACCTCATCTTCGGTTCGCGCGCGCTCGACCGTCGTCTCATCGGCGTCCATCAATCATGGCGCAGAGAGCAGGGCGGGCGTTTCTTCAATCTCATCGTGCGCGTGGCGACGGGGCTGCCCTTCTGGGATACGCAATGCGGCTTCAAGGCGTTTCGCATGGACGCCTGCCGCCCCATCATCGAGGCGGCGACCATTGACCGCTTCGGCTTCGACGTGGAACTCATCTACGTCGCGCATCGTGCGGGCCTGCGCCTGCGCGAGTGGCCCGTCCGCTGGGATCACAACGAAGGCGGCAAAGTGGACTACACGCGCGACAGCGTGCGGATGATCAACGAGGTGCTCACCATCCGTAAGCAGGCGAGCGCGGGCGTCTATGATGCAGCCGTCGAGGCTGTCCGCAAACTGACTCAACAGCAGAACCTGCGCGCCCCGCTCCGGCACGAAGGCGCGCCCGCCATCGAGAGCGACGTGCCGCCCGAACTGGCGAAAAGCAGATGTTAAAAACAGATGTCGGATGCC
This sequence comes from Pyrinomonadaceae bacterium, assembly GCA_035537095.1. Lineage (GTDB taxonomy): Bacteria > Acidobacteriota > Blastocatellia > Pyrinomonadales > Pyrinomonadaceae > DASWNP01. The sequence continues at coordinate 7,742 of DATLMV010000006.1, read as the reverse complement.
GGATGTTAGATATCAGATAAGACCAAAAGCATTTTCTTTCCTAACATCTAACATCCAATATCTAACATCTTGAGGCATTCGGAATGACAGCGCGGCTCAACATCAACATAGACCACGTGGCGACCGTCAGACAGGCACGGCGCGCGCCGGAGCCGAGCATCGTCGCGGCGGCGATGCTGTGTGAGCAGGCGGGCGCGGACGGCATCACCGTCCACCTACGCGGCGACCGGCGGCACATACAGGACGCAGACCTCTACACGCTCCGGCAGTCCGTCACCACTTATCTCAACGTCGAGATGGCGGCCACCGACGAGATGCTCGGAATCGCGCTCGACGCGCGGCCCGACGCCGTGACGCTCGTCGCCGAAAAGCCGGACGAGTTGACGACCGAAGGCGGGCTTGATGTGGTTGTCAATATGGATGTCGTGCGGCGCGGCATTGACCGCTTGCGCGACGGCGGGCAGTTCGTCAGTCTCTTCATTGACCCCGACGCGCGGCAGATCGAGGCCGCACACAGCGCGGGCGCGCAACAGGTTGAACTCTGCACGGCTCTCTATGCGGAAGCGACGCTCGGCGCGCGCGCCGTCCACGCAGAGGGGCGCGAGCGCGCGGGCGCGGAACTCAGACGCCTGCGCGAAGCCGCGACGCTCGCCGCGCAATACGGCCTCCACGTCGCCGCCGGTCACGGCCTCACCTATCGAAACATCGGCGCGGTCGCCGCCATCGAAGAGATCACCGAGTTCAACATCGGCCACAACATCATCGCGCACGCCATCTTCCACGGCCTCGCCGACGCCGTCAGCGAGATGCGCGCGCGCATCAGACAGAAGGGATGAGGGCGGAGGGATGAGGGATGAAAGAATTTAATCATTGACTCATTTGTTCATTGATTCATTTATAAAATGATTCAATCAATCAATGAACCGATGATTCAATCAGTAAATCTTTTTTGCTTCATCCCTCATCCCTCATCCTTCATCCCTCAAAAAATCGCCGGAGCGAGCGTCGAAGAAGGCTCCCGATCCATCCTCCGACACTCGCCCCGGCGGCGTTCGGCTTCTGCGTTAAAGCATAGGGCCGAATCTCTCCGAATTGTTCCCGCCCGACGCCATTCAGTTGACCGTGTACTGTCGCAGCGGAATCGCGTTGACGGGCATGTGTGTTAACAGTCCGACGATGTCGTCGCGCCCGTTGTAGATGGCCCGCCCGCTCGACGAATCGCGCGCCATCAGCACAATCGGCAGACCGGGGAAGACCGTCTGAAAACCTCGACGGGTGGTCTCGGCCTCGAAGCCGTTGTCTATCACCTGCTCCTTCACCGTGATGATGGCGAAAATGATGCCCTGTTCCTTCATGACCGCGCCCTGAAACTGCATCCCTGCACCCTCCCTATAGGTCGCCCGCATTTGAGAAAACATCTGATAGCCTCATCCTGAAAGTGAACTGATGTCGTCGTCTTAAAAACCGCCGACCGGCTCGGGAGCAAAGTTTAAAACTCAAATCCTCGACGCGCGTATGCCGACGCCGCGCGGCGACCGAATTAACTTGCCAGCGCGTCGCTCTCGGTCTTGGGGGGCGCGAAGCCGAGATGTTTATAAGCGGCGCGGGTGCAGACGCGACCGCGCGGCGTCCGGTTGAGGAATCCGATTTGAATCAGGTAGGGCTCGATCATCTCTTCGATGGATTCGCGCTCCTCGCTGATTGACGCCGAAATCGTGCCGACGCCCACGGGGCCGCCTTCAAACTTCTCGATGATCGTCGTCAAAAGTTTGCGGTCAACTTCGTCCAGCCCGAAGCGGTCAACCTCCATCTCGTCGAGGGCTTTGCGCGCGACCGTCTGCGTGACGCGCCCGTCGTGCAACACTTCGGCGTAGTCGCGCACGCGCCTGAGCAGGCGGTTGGCGATGCGCGGCGTCCCGCGCGCGCGCCGCGCAATCTCGCGCGCTCCCGTCGCTTCGATCTCGACGCCGAGAATCTCCGCCGAGCGATGGACGATGATCTCCAAATCCTTCTGCGTGTAGAAATCCAGATGAAAGACGATGCCGAAACGCCCGCGCAAGGGTGCGGTGATGAGTCCGGCGCGAGTGGTCGCGCCGACGAGCGTGAACTTCGGCAAGTCCAATTTGATCGAACGCGCCGCCGTCCCTTGTCCGATCATCAGGTCGAGTTGATAATCCTCCATCGCCGGATAGAGCACCTCCTCGATCTGCGGGCGCAGGCGATGAATCTCGTCAATAAAGAGCACTTCGCCCTCTTGCAGGTTGGTTAAAACGGCAGCCAGATCGCCGCCGCGCTCGATGGCGGGCGCGCTGACCGACTTCAACGGCGCATTCATCTCCTGCGCGATGATGTTGGCGAGCGTCGTTTTGCCGAGTCCGGGCGGGCCGAAAAAGAGCACGTGGTCGAGAGCCTCCCGACGCGCCTGCGCGGCGCGCAGAAAGATTTTGAGATTGCTCGTGATTTTGTTCTGGCCGATGTATTCGCCGAGCGAGCGCGGGCGCAGGCTCGTCTCCAACTGCTCGTCGTCCGGCGTCGCTTCCGCCGAGACGGGGCGCGGCGCTTCCTCTATCTCCGCAATGACTTGTGACATGAATTGATAAACCCCTTCTGGAAAAACAGTCCCTTCTCAATGAGAGGTCATTATATCGCACCTGATTCGCTGTTTCAAGAGTGAAACACGCGCGGGAGTTAACAATTTGGTTGAAGTAAGCGATTCACAAGTACGGACGGAGTAAAAAAGGGGAAGCGGGGAAAAGGTTAAACGGGAAGCGGGAAGAAGGAGATGAGAAAAGAGCAGGAAAATGGGAAAGGGCGAAAGGTGAAAGAGTTAAAAGGCGAACGGTTGAAAGCACGTTGCTTGTCCCTTTCCCCGTTTAACCGTTTCCCCTTTTGCCCTCTTTTTATCGGGTTATCTTGTTGATTCCGCAGCGAGTTGCTGGCGGACGGTGGAGCGGTCGAGTTGGGCTTGCATGGCGGCGAGTTCTTCTTCGGAGCCGCTGAAGGAACTGAGGGCGCGTTCGGCCTGTTCGCGGTCGAGGCGTGCCTGCGCGGCGTCAATCTCTTCGGGGTGTTCGGCCACGTCGGCGAGGACGGAGACGCGGTCGGCGTTGACCTCGACGAAGCCGCCGGAGACGAGCAGACGGCGCGTCGTGTCGCCCTGCGTGTAGGCGAGGACGCCGGTTTGCAGTTGCGAGATGAGCGGCGTGTGGCCGGGCAGGATGCCGAGTTCGCCGTCCAAACCGGGCACGCTCACGGCGTCCACCGCCTCCGACAACAAACGCCGCTCCGGCGTGATGACTTCGAGTTGAATACGTTCAGCCATAATAGTTAAGGGATGAGGGATGAGGGCGGAGGGATGAAGCAAGAATATCTCTCAACGACGTTGAATAGTTTCTTATTCATCCCTCCGCCCTCATCCCTCATCCCTGCCTTTCTATGCGACTTCTCGCGCGAGACGTTCGGCCTGCTGGCGTGCTTCTTCGATGGTTCCGACCATGTAGAAGGCGCGCTCGGGGATGTCGTCGTGTTTGCCGTCAACGATCTCCTGAAAGCCTTTGATGGTGTCGGCGAGTTGGACGTACTTGCCTTCGAGGCCGGTGAACTGCGCGGCGACGAAGAAGGGCTGCGAGAGGAAACGCTGAATCTTGCGCGCGCGCGAGACGACCAGTTTGTCCTCTTCGGAAAGCTCGTCGAGGCCGAGGATGGCGATGATGTCTTGCAGGTCTTTGTAGCGTTGGAGAATCCGCTTGACCGACTGCGCCGTGTTGTAGTGGTCTTCGCCGATGATGCGCGGGTCGAGCAGGCGCGACGAAGATGTGAGCGGGTCAACCGCCGGATAGATTCCGAGTTCGACGATTTTGCGGTCGAGCGCGGTGACGGCGTCGAGGTGCGCGAAGGTCGTGGCGGGCGCGGGGTCTGTGTAGTCGTCCGCCGGAACGTAGATGGCCTGAATCGAGGTGATGGCTCCGGTCTTGGTCGAGGTGATGCGTTCTTGCAGTTCGCCCATCTCGGTGGCGAGGTTCGGCTGGTAGCCGACCGCCGAAGGCATGCGCCCGAGCAGCGCGGAGACTTCCGAACCGGCCTGCGTGAAGCGGAAGATGTTGTCAATGAAGAGCAGCACGTCCAAACCCTGATCGCGGAAATACTCGGCGACCGTCAGGCCGGAGAGCGCGACGCGCAGGCGCGCTCCCGGCGGCTCCGTCATCTGCCCGTAGACGAGCGCGACCTTCGACTCTTTGAGCGAGCCCATGTCAACTTTCGAGATGTCGAACTCGCCCGTCTCGCTGAAGTGCTTGTTGAACTTCTCGCCGAACTGAATCACCTCCGACTCGACGAACTCGCGCAAAAGGTCGTTGCCCTCGCGCGTCCGTTCGCCGACTCCGGCGAAGACGGAGAAGCCGGAATGCTTCGTGGCGACGTTGTTGATGAGTTCTTGAATGAGCACCGTCTTGCCGACGCCCGCGCCGCCGAAGAGACCGATTTTGCCGCCGCGCAGGAAGGGCTGAATCAGGTCAATCACCTTGATGCCCGTCTCGAACATCTCAAGTTTGGTTGACTGTTCTTCCAAGAGCGGCGCGTGGCGGTGAATCTGGTAGCGCGACTCGGAGTTGACGGGGCCGAGATTGTCCACCGGCTCGCCGATGACGTTGAGCACGCGCCCGAGCGTGCTTTCGCCGACCGGCATCGTGATCGGGCTGCCCGTGTCAATGGCCTTCATGCCGCGCACGACGCCCTCCGTCGGCTTCATCGCCACCGTGCGGACGCGATTTTCGCCGAGGTGCTGTTCGACTTCGCAGATGATGTCAATATCGAGCGAGTTCGCGCCGTCGAAGCCTTCCGAGACGATGCGCAGCGCCGTGTAGATCGGCGGCAGATACTTTTCGTCAAACTCCACGTCAATCACGGGGCCGATAATTTGCACGACGCGCCCGACGGCCTGACCGTTGCCGCCAGCATTCGAGTTTCCATTAGGCGTAACCATACTTCGAGCTTGCTCCTCTTTTGAATAGGGCCGTTGAAGGCGAGAAATAGACTGTGACTTAAAGCCTGACAGGTTAGCACACACGCTCCGAATCTGGCAAAGGACAGACCCGGAAAGATGCCGGAGGTCAGATGTTAGATGAAAAGCAAACTGTCTTTCCTGACATCTGACCTCCGACATCTAGCATCTGCTTTTACTCCGCATCGTCGAAGCGAATCTTCATGCTGCGGAGCGTGCGCCGGTCTTCCTCCGTGAGTTCGAGGAGGGCGGACGAATCGTCTGTGTCCTCTTCGCCGTCGCGCTCGCGCAGGCCGATTTCCAGACGCAGCGTCAGTTCCATATCGTAACCGGCGGCGCGCAGGCGTTCGATGGCATCGGCCACCTCCGTCGAACGCTCGACCGCCGCGTTGATGGCCGCGCCGAGTTCCTGCACAATCTCTTTCGCTTCGTCGTTAATCTCCAAATTGAGCCTCTAAATATTTGTCGCCATGTTTGCCGCGCGGATGATGGTTTGAAGTGATGCTACGCCCTTGAGCGTTATATGGTCAACTCACAGGGGCGCGGGATTTACCGGCGTCGGGCCGAAGACAAGGAAGGGTTTCGTCCGGCGAAACTTCGCGCCCGCGCACGACCGCCCCCGCGCGCACGACCGTTCGGCGTCAGCGCACGAAAAGTTTCTCGCCGTGATAAACGCCCGCTATGAACCGTCTAATCACTATCACTATAGTTGAAAGTGGTTTTCTTGTTTACTGCCACTTGCTGCACCGCACCGCCTTGCCCGACCTGAACGTCGGAGAGGTGGTTAACCTCCCCTTTGCTGATTCCACACTTTATTTCGGCATTACTGATGACTTCCACATTGGCCGTCGCTACCTTAATCGTAATCGCGCAAATAATGCCTCCTGAATACAGATGCGTACCGTCGCCCTGCTTTTGCGCCCAGATGTTAAACGCGCTGAGTTGACTGTGAGTGAAGAAGAGGAGTGTGCTGGCGCTAGGGTTATTGTTTGAGTACCCTCTTTTGCGAGCGACATCCGTCGCCTCGTCAATGCAGGCTTGAAGGTCATTGGTGTTCATAGTCCGAACGTGTTTACTGCGAAAATTCTGGCTGATGGCGTCGGCTGAATTTGAAGGTAATTGCGCGGACATGAGGCTGCCTCCTTTTAGGCTACGGAGCGGGTTGAAGGGATGCCCGACGCGTCTCTTTGCTGTGGCGGTGCAGAAAGAGCAGTTCAAACAGAAGCGTCAGGATTGTGCATGAGGCACACAGGAATTTACGCTCGCTATATATCACAATCGGGCGGTCGGTAATAGCTCTCCGCGATTGGGCCGGAGGGGGCGTCGGATCCGCGCGGGCGACCCCGCCCGTCAGCGCGCGGGCTGCTTCTTCTAACGAAGTACGCCAACGGCGCGTGCGCAAAACCGGCCCCGCTTCGGGCAGCGGGAAACCCTTCGGGCGGCCTATATTGCGACCCCGTACGGCGTGTGCTAGGCTGCAAGCAGTTTAGTAAATTGCTATCACCAAACTCTTATTTAAAGGCGAACGTGAAGACTTATGACTACGAAAGCAGACGCCACGCCCGCCGCGCGGCGTGAGCGGCGCGAACGCTTCGAGACCTCTTCGGGCGTTGTCCTGCCGAACGACTTCAACCCGTCGAACACCGGCGAGGGCGACTACGAGCGCGATCTGGGCGCGCCCGGCGAGTATCCCTACACGCGCGGCATCCGTCGCAGCATGTATCGCGGACGCCTCTGGACGATGCGGCAGTACGCGGGCTATGCCTCCGCCGAAGAGTCGAACGCGCGCTACAAGTACCTGCTCGCGCAGGGGACGACCGGACTCTCCGTCGCCTTCGACCTGCCGACGCAGATCGGTCTCGACAGCGACGACGCGCTCGCCGCCGGAGAAGTCGGCAAAGTCGGCGTCGCGATAGATTCGCTCGAAGACATGCAACGCCTCTTCGACGGCATCCCGCTCGACACCGTCTCGACCTCGATGACCATCAACGCGACCGCTTCGACCCTGCTCTGTCTCTACATCGCCGTCGCCCGCCGCCAGCAGGTCGCCGCCGGTAAACTGCAAGGCACGATTCAAAACGACATCCTCAAGGAGTACATCGCGCGCGGCACGTACATCTACCCGCCCGCGCCCTCGCTCCGTCTCGTCACGGACACCTTCGCCTACTGCGCGGGCGAAGTGCCGAACTGGAACACCATCTCGATCAGCGGTTATCACATCCGCGAAGCAGGCTCGACCGCCGCGCAGGAAGTCGCCTTCACGCTCGCAGACGCCATCGCCTACGTCGAAGCCGCCGTCGCCGCCGGATTGCAGGTTGACGATTTCGCCCCGCGCCTCTCCTTCTTCTTCAACGCGCACAACAACCTTTTAGAAGAGATCGCCAAGTTTCGCGCCGCGCGCCGCCTGTGGGCGCACATCATGCGCGAGCGTTTCCACGCGCGCGACCCGCGCTCCCTGATGCTGCGCTTCCACACGCAGACCGCAGGCTCTACGCTCACCGCGCAGCAACCGGAAGTCAACGTCGTCCGCACGACGATTCAGGCGCTCGCCGCCGTGCTGGGCGGCACGCAATCGCTCCACACGAATGCTTCGGACGAAGCCCTCGCGCTCCCGACCGAAGCCGCCGCGCGCGTCGCCCTGCGCACGCAGCAGGTGATCGCGCACGAGTCGGGCGTGGCCGACACGGTTGACCCGCTCGCAGGCTCTTACGCCGTCGAACACCTGACAGACGAACTCTACGCG
>DATLMV010000005.1:0-19664 GCA_035537095.1 Pyrinomonadaceae bacterium | reverse complement strand
GCTGTCGAAGCGCGGGTTGACTTTGAGCCAGACGAGCCACACGTCGCGGTTATCGTAAGCCTGTTCGAGCAGTTCGAGGGCGGCGTCCGGCTGCTTGAGTCCCGTATAGACGACGGCGATGTTGTAAGCGGAGACGTAACGCTCGCGCGAGAGCCGGAGCAGGTGTTCGAGTATGCGCCCGGCTTCGGCGGTCTGTCCGGCGAGGGCGTAGGCGTGGCCGAGACCGGAGAGCGTCAGCGGATTATTCTCCGAGAGCGCGACTGCCTGTTGCAGCATCTCGATGGCCGCGTCGTGCATCCCGCGCTGCTCATAGACCGCGCCGCACAACACGCGCGCGCGCACGAAACTCGAATCCATCTCCAGAGTCTTCAAGAGTTGATCTTCGCTGCGCTCGTACTCGCGCGCGAAGTAGTAGGACTGTCCCAGGTCGGTGTTGATGGGGATGGAGAGCGGGTCGAGTTCGTGCGCCTTGTGCAGTTCGGCGATGGACTCGGCGAAGCGTCCCATCGCGACGATTGATTCGCCGTACCAATGATAGGCGGTCGGGTAGTTGGGCTTGAGTTCGATGGCGCGTTGAAAGTTTTTCTCGGCTGCCGTCCAGTCCCAGTCGAAACGATAACTGACGAAGGCGAGCGAGGCGTAGGCTTCGGCGAGCGTGTTGTCAATCTCCAGAGCGCGCATCGCCGCCGACTTGGCTTTCGGAAAGGTCTCCTTCGGAGGAAGCCCGCCGTGGCCCGCGAGCAGGTTGTAGGAATCGGCGAGGCCGACATATGCCAGCGCATAGACGGGGTCAATGCTGATGGCCTGCTGCGCGCATTCGATGCCCTTCTTCAAACCTTCGGCGGTGCGCTTGTTCCAGAAGTAGCGCCCGCGTATGAAGGCTTGGAAGGCTTCGGTGTTCTGCGTGTAACGCTTGGTCAGAAGCCGCTGTTCTTCGGCGGTCAACTTCAGGGTGAGAGCGCGCGCCACCTGCTCCGAGATGGAGTCCTGCACGGAGAAGACATCCGTGAACTTCTCGTCGAACTTCTCGGCCCAGAGCGTTTTGCTGTCGCGCAGGCTGACGAGTTGAACTGTCACGCGGATGCGTTCGCCCGCGCGTTGGAAGTGTCCGGCGAGGACTGTGTCCACGCCGAGTTCGTGTCCGGCCTCGCGCGGGTTCTGCTGGCGGTCGGCGTAGCGGATGACGGCAGTCGTCGAGCGGACGGCGATGCTGCTCAGGCTGCTCAGGCGCGTGATGAGCGCGTCGGCGAGGCCGAGTCCGAGATACTTGTCTTCGTCGTTTTCGTCGCCCAGATTTTTGAAGGGCAGCACGGCGACCGAAGCCACGCGCTCCGTGCTCTCCGCTTCGTCCGCCAGCGTCGCGCCGTCGCCGCCCGCCGTCGTCTCCGCCTCTCTCACCGGAGCGACGAAGCGATAGCCCTGCCCCGGCACGGTGACGATGTAGCGATGGTCGTTCGGGCCTTCGCCGAGCGCCTTGCGCAGGACGAAGATGTTCTGCGTCAGGTTGCCCTCTTCGACGAAGCTGTCGGGCCAGATGCGCTTGATCAACTCTTCCTTGCGGATGACGCGCCCGCGATTGAGGACGAGCACGAGCAGCGTCTCGAAAGCCTTCGGCGAGAGCGGGACGTGCCTGCCGCCGCGCAGCAGCAGGCATCTCAACGCATCGAGGCGAAAGGGGCCGAACTCATACAGGTTCTGTGGTGGGGTGCTCATAAACGCTCTGAGAAAAACTGAAACTGTTTCAGCGAACTGCTCAGAACTTCCGACGCGAACCGCGCTCGCCCGTACGGCTCAAAACATCCGGCTGCAAACGTCGGACGCCGGACATCCGACTCACGGCAAACGTGTCTCGCGTTATGATAGTTGATGTCGGATGTCATGCAAAAGATGGCTGCCAAAATTCATTTGCGCGGATTTGTCCGGCGCGGCGCGCGAGGCCCGCACGCGCGCGGCGCATCCCGCCACGCTCCCCTGCCCGCTCATCACGGGCGCAGTCCGCTTCGTCCCACATCTCTTCACTTTGCTCGCCCGACAAATTATATTCACAGACGCTCTCATGCACACGCCTGACCCAAATGTTAAGAGGGACAAACGGGACAGCGGAGACCGAAGCGTGTAGCGGCTCGCCTCTGTCGTCCTCCCGCGCGCGCCAACGGTCGCCCGCCGATTCGGCACAGGCGATCTAGTGAGAGCGTCCGTGTCTGGCCCGCCCCCGACCGCCGAAGACTTTGGCCGCGAAGCGGAATCTGAACGAAACTGACCGGAGAGATGATGAACGCACAAATGTTGTGGAAGCGACGCTCCGTGCGCTGGGGACTGATTGCGCTCGTCTGGATGTTGGCCGCGCTCATCTTCAGCAGCCAACTCTATTTTTTCCAACTGCCGACGAAAGACCCGATCAGTTGGCTTGAGGCCGCGCGGTCGCAGTTTATCTCCCCGACTCTCTGGGCGCTCGCCACGCCGCTCGCGCTCTGGCTCGCGGGGCGTTTCCCCATCGAGCAGCAGCATTGGCGTCGCCGCGTGCCGCTGCACGTCCTCTTCGGGCTGCTGTTTGCCGTCGTCATCGTCGGCATCGCGCAGATCATCTACTACTTCATCTTCGCGTGGGGCCAACGGCCCTACAATCCGATGGGCACGCTGCGCACCATCATCTACAATTTGAGCGGCGACTTCGGTTTCTACGCGCTCATCATCCTGCTCAGCCACGTCTTCGACTATTACCGTCGCTACCGCGAAGGCCAACTCACCGCCGCGCAACTGCAAACCCAACTCGCGCAGGCGCAACTGCAAGCCCTCAAGATGCAACTCCACCCGCACTTCCTCTTCAACACGCTCCACTCCATCTCCGCCCTGCTCTACAAAGACACCGACGCCGCCGACAAGATGATCGCACGCCTCGGGGATTTCCTGCGCCTCACCTTAGAGAACGCGGGCACGCAGGAGGTGACGCTGCAACAGGAGTTGGAATTTCTCAAATGCTACCTTGAGATTGAACGCATCCGCTTCCAAGACCGTCTCGTCACGCGCCTCGATATTGACCCCGCCACCCTCGACACGCCCGTCCCCAACCTGATTCTGCAACCCATCGTCGAGAACGCGATTCGCCACGGCATCGCCCCGCGCTCGACAATGGGCCGCCTCGATATTCTGGCGGAACGAATCGGCGGCATGCTTCGTATAGAGATCAAAGACAACGGGCCGGGGCTGCCGACGTATCCGAACGGCATTCGCCAGTTCAAGGAAGGTCTGGGGCTGGCTAACACGCGAGCGCGTCTCGAACAACTCTACGGCACTGAACACCGCTTCGAGTTAGCCAACGACCCCGTCGGCGGTCTCGTGGTGACGCTGGAAATTCCCTATACTCGCTAGGACGGTCGCACCACAGACAGCACGGCGAGCGCGAAGGCCCGTTTGCTCAGCACGGACGCACACGCCGGGACGCACGGGATTTCTGCCAGAACTTCGCGCGTCGTGGTGTTTTATTTGTAGAGCGCAAGCTCGCGCGCGGTCTATCTGCCGTTCGATTCATCTGGAAAGTCGGATTACGGAGTGCGATGGAGGAAGTCAGGCGCATACGTGTGCTGGTTGTTGACGACGAACCGCTCGCGCGCGAGAAGATTCGCCGGATGGTCAAGGCCGACCCCGAGATAGAGATTGTCGGGGAGTGTGTGAACGGTAAGGAGGCGGTCGCGGCGGTGCGCGCGCAGTCGCCCGACCTGCTGCTGCTCGACGTGCAGATGCCCGAAGTTGACGGCTTCGCCGTGCTCGACGCGCTCAAGGACGCGCGCCTGCCGCTCGTCATCTTCGTCACCGCCTACGACCACTACGCCGTCCACGCCTTCGAAGTCCACGCGCTCGACTACCTGCTCAAGCCCTTCGACCGCGAACGCTTCGCCGCCGCCATCGAGCGCGCCAAGTCGCAAATCCGCCGCGAGCGCAACGGCGACCTCGACCAACGCATCCTCGCGCTTCTCAAACAGATCGAAGCCGAGTCGAAATATCTCGAACGCCTCGTCATCAAATCCGGCGGTCGCGTCTTCTTTCTGCCCGTCGAGGAGGTTGACTGGATCGAGGCCGAAGGCAACTACGTCAACGTCCACACCGCGAAGAAATCCTATCTCCTGCGCGAGACCATCAGCAGCCTCGAAGCCCAACTCGACCCCAAGAAGTTTATCCGCGTCCACCGCTCGACCATCGTCCAGATCAGCCGCATTCAAGAACTCCAATCATGGAGCCACGGCGAATATCACGTCATCCTCTACAACGGAACCGAACTCACCCTCAGCCGCAACTACCGCGAAAACCTTCAAGGCATCCTCGGCCACAATCTCTAGCGAAGTCTGAAAGTCCAAAGTCGAAGGAAGTCCAAAGTCTGAAAGTCGCAAGTCCAAAGTCAGAGGACGGAAGATAAACGCCTGAGCATCGCTTAGCTTATCTCTTAAAGCTTCTGACTGTTTTCGACTTTGGACTTTTAGACTTTGGCCTCTGATACGACTTTGGACTTTCAGACTTTGGACTTCTTCTGTCCGTTTCATCCCTCGCTGTGGCCCGTTCATCACAAAATGCTTTCGGTTGACGGGCGCGGTCATCTAAGAATTTCCATGCTGAGAATTGTTGACTGTGATTTTGAGAATTTTTGAGAACCTTTCTGCATCTACCAGTCAACTGACGGGCGTATAGGTTTGTCAGCCAGTCGCGTTCAGCAAGGGCCACGCAACCGACCGAACAGCAGAACCGGACGAGCGGCGCGCGGGATGCGCCGCCCCCTTTGAGTGAATCACGACAGATGATTTCGAGAGGAGACAGCAAGATGGAAGCAGTCGCGTTTTTGGAGAACAGGCAGCAGTATCTCGCCGAGAACACCGAAGCCGAAGGCGTCGAGGCCGGGGGCGCGGGCGATGCGGGCGGCGTGCAGGGACAGTCCGCTTCGGCCATCAAAATCGAGGCGCTCAAGGAGTTGACGCTGACGCTCTTGAAAGAGGTGGAGTCGCTGAAGGAAGCGCAGCCGCACGACGGCAGGCGACATCTCAACCTGCATGAGGAAGTCCGGCGTTTCGAGGCGGAGATGATTCGCTGGGCGCTCAAACGCACGAACGGGCATCAACGCCGCGCCGCGCGACTGCTCGGCCTCAAGGTGACGACGCTCCACGCCAAGATCAAACGCTACCGGATTCAGATCAACGCCTTCGCCGAAGAGACCGATCTGGGTCTCGCCGCCGCCGCCGTCGCCGCTGCGCCGGACAACCCGACGGGCACGGGTGAGACCGATTCTTAAAGCCGCGAGGCGTTCGTATACAGACGTTCCCTCCGATTTCGACGACGCTTTCAAGTCTCCGGCGTCGTCGAAGGCTTTTCGGGACAGCAGCAGCAGGTCAGAGACAAACCGCGATGTCACGCTCGACCGCACCGACCATCGAACGACCCGACGCGCGCTCCGCGCTCGACGCCGAACGCGACCTCGACGCGCAGCGCGTCGCGCCTGCGCCCGACAGGCGCGAGGGCGAACGCACAATCGCGCTGCGACTGCTCTCGCACCCGTCGCCCGCCGGAGAACAACAGTTTGCGCTTCCCCTGCTCGCGACCGCCGGAGACCTGCGCGAGGTCGTGCAGTATTTGAAGCGGAAGCCGCACGGCGTCTCGGTGGTCGAGGCGTTGGATGATTTTCGTCGGCGCGTCTTCGAGCCGCGCAAGGTGGCGGCCTACGAGTTCTGGGGCATCGTCGTGCGTGAGGGCGACCGCTTGCATCTGAGCCCGCTCGGATGGGAGTTTGCGCGCAAGCTCGCGCCCGAAGCCGAAGCCTATCGCGCGATACTCGACAACACCGCGCCCTACCGCGCCGCGCTCGAATGGATTCACAGACAGGACGCCGATGTCGTCACGCACGCATGCGTCGCAGCCTTCTGGCAGGAGCGATACTGCGCCGCGCTCGGGCCGAACGAAAAGACGGTCGAAGGCAACGTCGTCTGTTTCTTTCATCTCTGTCAGGCGGCGGAGCTAGGCGTGGTGACAATCGGCAAGCGCGGCCAGCCCGCGCGCCTGCGTCTCGACCGCGCCGAACTCTCCGCCTATCTCGCAACGCGCGCAACACATGCGTCAAACGAGACGACGCACGCCGACGCCGGGACTTTGCACTCCGAACCTGAAAGGAAACTCTTTCGCCCGCCCGTCAACGCCGCGCCGGTCGTCGCCGACGCGCGCACGGCGACGACCGGCGAAGGCGAGCCGCGCACGTCGCGCGCCGAACCCTTGCGCGTCTTCATCTCAAGCGGCAGGGATGCGAAGGTGGTCGCGCAGGTGCAGACGGCGCTTGAGTTCGCCGGTATCGAGAGCCGCATCGTCGCGCGGGGCGAGCCGGATTCCCTGCCCGTCGCCGACGAAGCGTTCGAGACGATGCGACGCTGCGAGGCCGCTCTGATCGTCGTCACGCCGGACGATTGCGCGCCGTCGGAAACAGGCGAAACTATCGTCAACAAGAATCTGCTCGTCGAGATCGGCGCGGCCTTCGTGCTCTACGACCGCCGCGTCGCGCTGCTCTGGGACGAACGCCTGCCTTTGCCCTGCAACCTGCGCGGGCTGCAACATTTCGAGTTCGCAGACAACGCCCTGACGTGGGATGTCGGCGTCCGCCTGCTCAAGGCCATCAAGGATTTTCAGGAGCACGCACGCCGCGACGTGCCGAAGCAATCTTGAAACGAAAACTCATCGCCCTCCTCTTCATCCATTCCGCGCTGCTCGCGCCCCTCCCGACTTCACGCGCGCAGAAGCCGGAAGCCGCGCCGCTCCCTCTGACAACTAGAGACTCTTCGCAAGACTCCTCCGGCGAGTTGCCGCGCGGCAAGTTGATTGAGAAGGTCTTGGTGAAGAACGACCCCGCGCAGAGTTACGCGCTTTATCTTCCGTCGAACTACACGCCGCAGAAGCGTTGGCCGATCCTCTATGGCTTCGACCCGGCGGCGCGCGGCTCGCTTCCGGTCGAGCGTTTTCGCGCGGCGGCGGAGCGGTACGGGTGGATTATCGCCGGTTCCAACAACTCGCGGAACGGCCCTCTGAAGCCGTCGCTCGCGGCGACCGCCGCGATGTGGGACGACACGCACGCGCGTCTCTCCGTTGACAGTCGGCGCGTCTATACGACGGGCTTCTCCGGCGGCGCGCGCAACGCCGTCCGCGTCGGCTTCCTCTGCCGCGATTGCCTCGCCGGAGTCATCGCGTGCGGCGCGGGCTTCCCCGTCGAGATCGAGCCTTCGGCGTCCGTTCCCTTCCCCGTCTTCGCTCTGGCCGGAACCAACGATTTCAACTTCCCCGAACTCAAACGCCTCTCCGAACTGCTCGACAAGTTTCACGTCCCGCAACGCTTCGAGGTCTTCGACGGCGGGCACGAATGGCCGACCGCCGAACTCTGCACGGAGGCCGTCGAGTGGATGGAGATTCAGGCGATGAAGTCCGCGCGCCGCCCGCGCGACGAACAGTTGCTCGACCAACTCTGGACGCGCCGCACGACTCAGGCGCGCGCGCTCGAAGACGCGCGGAAACCTTTCGCGGCTTACAGGATTTACCGTGCGCTGTCGGCGGACTTCGAGGGCTTGCGCGAGACGAATGAGCAGGAACGCAGGGAGGCGCAGTTGCGCGAGACGAAGGAGGTCAAACGCGCGCTCGAAGAGGAGAACTCTCAGGTCAGGCAGCAACAGAGGATAACGGGCGAACTCGTCGCGCTGTTAGATAAGCGTCAAGACCCCGACGAGGGCGCGATTGCCGCAGTTGATTTTCGCAGGTCAATCGCCGACTTGCGGAAGACCGCGCGTGGCGCGGAGGATACCGGAGAGCGTCGCGTCGCGCGGCGCGTCCTGCATCAGATGTTCGCGCGCTACTACGAAGGCGCGCTCAATCAACGCGAGCGCCGGGATAACTACGCGCTCGCCGCCGCGACTCTGGAAATCGCCGCCGAGATCGCCGCCGACAACCCGCACGTCTTCTACGAACTCGCCTGCACCTACGCCCTCAACAGAGAGCGACGCAAAGCCCTCGAAGCCCTCAAAAAAGCGGTCGAGAAAGGCTTCGACGATCCGGCCCGCCTCGACGCGGAAGAAGCCTTCAAATCCATTCAAGGCGACGCCGCATACAAAGAGATTTTAGATACGCTCAAACGGAAGCGTTGAATAAAAGATTCGACATTGACGGTTAAACGCCGCAAAGATAAGAGCACTTTTAGAAGCCTTCCTCAAAGTCCCGTAGGGACGTTTGACAATAGCCCGGCGATTCATCGCTGGGGAATAACGTGCGCATGTTTTCAGTCCCGTAGGGACGGCTGAATGCTTCCGTCAACCGTCCCTACGGGACTCAAACAAAACTCGCCGACTTGTTCCCAGCGATAAATCGCCGGGCTATTCTCGCTTGTCCCTACGGGACATAAATTCCATTTTTCAAGTAGCTTGTTAGACAAAAAGAGGGGAAGTCCTTTGCGGGACTTCCCCTTTTGTATCAAGCTCAATGCTTCTGAAAATCAGAAGACGAACTTGGCGGCGAGTTGGACGTTGCGGCGTTCCAGGTTGCCGCTCGGGAAGACGCCGCGCTGCGCGGTGATGACGCCGGTCGTTCCGGCGTCGAGGTTGTTGCCGTTGACGAACAGGTTCGCGTGGTTGAAGACGTTGAAGGCTTCGAGTCGAAGCTGCAAGCTGTACTTCTCCGTGAACCTGATGCGCTTGTAAATTCCGGCGTCCACGTTCCAGAAGCCGGGGCCGCGAAACGCGTTGCGCCGCGTCATGTCTGACGGGAACGGGCCGTTGACGCCTAGCCCGTCAATGGGATTGACGAACGGATTCGAGGCGGGCAGGTTGATGAGGTTGAAGGAGTTCGCCACGGGGTTTCCGGCGGCGTCGAGCGTCGGCTGAGGATTGCCCGAGCCGCTGAAAGAGAGTTGTCCGGCGGGCACGAAGCGCGGGCAGGCTTGGAAGATGCCGGTCGTGCAGTCGAAGACGGTGAAGGGATTGCCGGAGCGCGCGCTGACGATGCCGGTGAGGGCGAAGCCGCCGAGCAGATGGCGCGCGAAACTGTTCTCGACCTTGTTGAAGAAGGGCACTTCGTAGTTGAAGCTGGCGACGAAGCGATGGCGCGCGTCGAAGTCGGCGTAGCCATAGTCGAGACGCGGGTCGAAGGGGTCGAGCAGTCCGAGGTTGTAGTTGTAGACGGCGTCGCTGAAGGTCGAACTCAGGTTGTCCTTCGAGGACGAGAGCGTATAGCGCGCCGTGAATTGCAGGCCCATCCGGCGGAAGTCGTTGCTTTCGATGCCGAGGATGAGCGCGTTGTAGTCGGAGAAGCCGCCGTTGCCGCGCGTGTTGATGCTGGTGTACTGGCCGTTCAAGCGCGACGACGCGCCGCCCGACGGGGTGGTCGCGTTGCTTCCCAGATAGACCGGCCCCGCGCCCTGCCGGTTGATGTTCTCCAAAGAATAGAGCGAGCGGCCCGCCGAACCCGAATACTCGACGGAGGCCACCGTCCCGCGCGCAAGCTCGCGCTCGAACGCCGCGCTCCAAAAATGCGCGTAGGCGTTCGTGATGTCTTCGCGGACGTGGCGCAGGCTCGTGCCGGGCAGTTGGATGCTTGCGCCGCTACCGGCGAGCGGCCCCGCGTTGTTGCGCGAAATCGAGAGCGAAGGCACTTCGACGCCCGCGTTCAGCGCGACCACCGCGTAGTTCGGCGGGTTCTGAATGACGTTGAAGGTGACGTTGCCGAAGTTGCGCTCGTAGGAGACGCCGTAGCCGCCGCGCAGGGAGGTCTTGCCGTCGCCGGTCAAGTCCCATGCGAAGCCGAGACGCGGCGCGAAGTTGTTCTTGTCGGGCTGCCAGAGTCCGCCCGTCGGGCTGTCGGGCGCGCGCAGCACGCGACCGTTGCGGATACGCTCTTGCAGGGTGCTGCCCTCGCCGAAGTAGAAGTTGGAGTCGAGTTGCGGGTCGAGGTTCTTCTGCACGCCGTAGTATTCGTAGCGCAGGCCGAGATTCAAAGTGAAGGTCGGGCGCACGCGCCAAGAGTCGTTGAAGTATGCGGCCCACTCGTGATAGCGATTGTAGCGCGTGAAGTTGGGCGGCGGCAGGGGCGTCGTGACGGACTCGCCGGGGAAGCGACCCTGCGGGTCAACCGCGCCGTCGAAGCGGATGAGTTGACCGGCGACGAGGTTGTTGAGTCCCGTGTCGCGGTCTGTGCCGAGCGTCTGCACGGAGTTGAGAAACGCGCCGAAGGTGCGGTTCTGCTGGATGTAGAAATACTGCCCGCCGAAGCGGAACTGGTGATTGCCGCTCTGCCAGTTGAAGTCCTGATAAAGCTGCCATTGATTGGTCGGGCCGCCCGCCGGAATCGCCTGTCCGGGACTGAACGGGAGATAGCCGGGAAGCGCGATGAGCGTGTTGTCTATCGTCTGCCGCGCGCCCGCGACGTAGAGCGTCGGCCCGGCGGGTTGTTCGCCGAGCGGGCTGGCGGTGTTGACGCGGTTGAAAGCAATCTTGCTCTGCGAAACGAGCGTCTGCGAGAAGGTGCGCGTCAGGGAGATCATCGCGTTCTGGTTGAAGGCGGTGCTGCCGGTGTTGAAGCCCTGATATGGACTGTTGGCGGTCGTGCCCGCGAAGAGGACGTTATCCTGCAAAGCGTAGCGACCGTAAACTTGCGTGCGGTCGCTCAGGTTCCAGTCAATGCGCGTGACGGTCGAGAGGTCGTTCTGGGGAAATCCGCCGCCGAGGTCGGTCGGCAACTGATACTGCACTTCCTGAAACGCCGGAGTGTCGGCGGCGACGCCGGTGATGTTGAGTTCGCCCGCCGTGCGGACGCGGCCCGTCGGCGTGGCGGCGAGCGTGTAGGCGCTGAAGAAGTCGCGCGTGGCGGGAGCGGAGAGGGCGATCAACTGCGCGGTGGGGACGAAGGCGGTGGCGGGGCCGGTGCTGCGGACGCGCGTCCACTCCGAACTGTTGAAGAAGAAAAGATTGTCGCGGATGATGCGCCCGCCCGCCGAGTAGCCGAACTGGTTGCGCGTGAAGACGCCTTTGGCGAGACCGAGCGCGTTGTTGGCGAAACCGTTGGAGGCGAGTTTCGAGATGCGGTTGAAGGCGTAGGCCGTGCCGTTGAAATCGTTGCTGCCCGCGCGCGTGGCGACGTTGACGACGCCGCCCGATGCGCGCCCGTACTCCGCCGAGAAGTTGCTCGTGATGACGCGAAACTCCTGCACGGAATCGAGCGGGATACTCTGCCCGACGGTGGCCGTGTATGAATTGTTGTTGTCCGAGCCATCCAAAAGGATGTTGGTCGAGGCGGCGCGCTGGCCGTTGATGGACGCGCCCGCGCCGCGAAATGTGGCCGTGCCGCCCGTGTCGTTCTGCGAGGTGCTCGGGTCGTCGGTGTTGGCGTTGCCGGACAACTGGACGAGGTTATATGGATTGCGCGTGATGGTCGGAAGCTCTCGAATCTGCGTGCCCGAGACGACGTTCGAGAGTTCCTGCGTCTGCGTGTTGACCTCGACGCCAGAACTGGCGACGACATCTATCGTCTCCGAAATCGCTTCGGAGACGGAGAGCGCCGTTTCCAGAGAGGCGCGACCGCCGACCGTGACCTGCACGCGCTGCGTCGCTTTGCCGAAGTTGGTCGCCGTGATGGCGACATCGTAGAGGCCGGGCTGCAAGTTGGTGAAGGTGTAGACGCCCTCTTCATTGGTCGTCGCGGTGCGCTCCGCGCCGGTCTCGACCGACTTGGCGACGGCGGTCGCTCCGGCCACCACCGCCCCGTTCGGGTCAACCACTTTTCCGGTTATCTGTCCCGTCTCGGTCTGCGCCAACACTCCCGCGCCGAACGACGACAGAAGAAGCGCAACCGACGCGAATATGAATCTGATTTTCCACATATGACATCTCCTCAAAACCTTTGATTGAGACCCTTGAAGGTCTCCGGCCTGTTGCGCGCGGGGCGGGCACAACGGCCTCCCCGCGCGCAGCAGTTCTTGAGTGCGCGGCCACAAACCCTCCCCTCGCCCGCCCGTATCCGCAGACCGCGCAAACTCTCTGCTTTTCCAGAGGGCAACGGACGTACCGCGACAGGCGCGCAGACGCTAAACTGCTGGCTGATTGAGATTTAACGGACTCGCGGAGGTTTTCCCGGAAGGCTTGGAGGGTAAAATTCGGATTCGGTTTTCTTATATTTTAAGATTTAATGAATTAAGAAATCTTGTTTAGCGTCGGCTTCATCAAGCGGCGTCGGACTCACGCCCGCGCCGTTTGTTACCGCTATATAAAATGAGAACCGCTCATGTCGCTTGCAGGCAACATGAGCGGTTTTGTCACACGCTCGGGAGCGTCCCTCTGTTCGTGTCGGGGAAAGCTTCGGCGGCGTTAAGAGACGTAGAGCACTTTTTTGTTCTGGTTCGAGTTGTTCAGATTGACGGCGGGCATCTGCGAGAGATAGGTGTCGGAGATGATCTTCTCCGCGCCCTCTTGATAGACGGGTTTGGAGAAGAAGTAGCCCTGACCGTTTTCGCAGCCGAGTTTTCTCAAGAGCGACAGTTGCTCGTTCGTCTCCACGCCTTCGGCCACCACGTCCATCCCGAGGTTCTGCGCGAGCATGATGATCGTCCTGACGATCTCCATGTTCTCGTTGTTCTCGGCCATGCAGGTGACGAAGGAGCGGTCAATCTTCAAGGTGTCAATCGGGAAGCGGTGGAGATAACTCAAGGACGAGTAGCCCGTGCCGAAGTCGTCAATCGAGAGTTGGACGCCGAGCGCGCGCAGTTGCTTGAGCATCTCGGTGGCCGTCTCGATGTTCTCCATCACGACCGATTCCGTGATTTCGAGTTTCAGACTGTGCGGGTCAATCTTCGTCTCGTTGAGGATGTACGCGACTTCGTTGATGAGGTCGTGCTGCGCGAACTGCTTGCCCGAGAGATTGACGCTGATGAACATCAGGGGGTCTGAAGGGAACATCTTCTGCCAGCGTTGCATCTGCTTGCAGGATTCCCTGAGCACCCATTCGCCGAGCGGGATGATGAGGCCCGTCTCTTCCGCCACCGGAATGAAGTCTATCGGCGAGATAAAGCCGCGCTCAGGATGTCGCCAGCGGACGAGCGCCTCGAAGCCGCGCAGGCTAAAGTTTTCCAAGTCAACAATCGGCTGATACTGCACGAAGAACTCTTCGCGCTCGACGGCGCGGCGCAAGTCCGTCTCCAACTGGAGGAGGTTCATCGCGCGGGCGTGCATGGCCGTGTCGAAAATCTCGTGACGCGCTTTGCCCGCCGACTTGGCGCGGTACATGGCCGTGTCGGCGTCGCGCAGGATGTCTTCGGCGCGCTCGTAGTTGGACGAACTGGGCGCGATGCCGATGCTGACGGTGGTGAAGACTTCGCGTCCGCTCAGATTGAAGGGCAGGCGCAGTTCCTTCTGGATGCGTTCGGCGACGTAGATGGCCTCGTTCTCGGCCTTGATGTCTTCGATGAGCACGGTGAACTCGTCGCCGCCGAGTCGCGCAACGGTGTCGCCGGGGCGGAGGCATTCTTCCAGACGGCGCGCGATGCCGACGAGCAGTTGGTCGCCGACCATGTGGCCCAAACTATCGTTGATGACCTTGAAGCGGTCGAGGTCGAGATAGAGGACGGCGTACATCTGTGTCGAGTTTCGCTTGGCGCGGGCAATCGCCAGACGCAGGTGATCCATGAAGAGCGCGCGGTTCGGGAGTCCCGTTAGTGCATCATGGAAGGCGTCGTGATGAAGCTGCTGCTCGGCCACCTTGCGGTTGGTGATGTCCTGAATCTGGAAGATGAGATGGACGGACTTGCTCATCGCATCGCGCGCCAGCGAGACGCTCCAATTGACCCACACCTCATGCCCCTGCTTGTGCATGTACCGCTTCTCCATCTGATACGTCGGGACGTTGCCTTTGAGCAGCATGCCGATGTTGGTCATCGCCGTGCCGAGGTCGTCCGGGTGCGTGATGGTGAGAAAGTCGGTCGCCAGCAGTTCCGGTTCGGTGTAGCCGACGATCTCGCAGAGCGAGCGGTTGACTTGCAGCCAGCGTCCCTCGGAGGAGACGAGGGCCATGCCGATGGCGGCGTAGTCGAAGGCGCTGCGGAAACGTTCCTCGCTCTCCTTGCTCGCGCTCGCGTTGCGTTCGACGAGTTTGGTATCGGGCACGCAGAGTTCCGGATTGCGCCGATAGGCGCGGTAAGCGAAGTCTGCGACGGAGAGAATCGCGGCGACGGCGATGAAGTTTTCCATCCCCGTGAAGCCGACCAATGTGGCGACGAGACAGGCGGCGACTGCGCCCGCGAAGTAGGTGGCGGCGGCCCAGAGGAACTGGTGGCCCCACGTCAGCCAGACGCGTTGATTGATCTTGTAGGCTTCGCCGATGGCCGTGATGCTGGCGCGCGCAATCGAGTTGACCAGCAGCGCCATGCAGACGGCGTTGAGGGTGGCGAGCGAGGGGTTCTGTTCGGAGATTTCGGCGAGCGAGCCGAAGTTGAGCCGGAGCGTCCAGACGACGAGGAAGGCGGCGAAGACTTTGACGGCGGCGCTGAAGAAAACGTTGATGCCGTTGCGTCCCGCGCGCAGCGCGGCGCAGAGCGCGACGACGGCGGCGAGGAGAATCGCCGCCTCGCCGTCAAAGAGCAGCATGGCGAGAAAGAGCAGGGCGTCAACCGCCGGAGCGACCTTGCGGCCACGCAGAGTGATGTGGGAGAAACGCGCGTCGAGGTGAACGATGGTCAGGGCTAAAAACAGGAGGGGAAGACCGAGTTGGGCAGAGGGCAGGCGGTAGAGGGAGAGAAGCACCGACGCGACGCCGAGAGCAATCACCACTTGCATGAACCGTTGGCCGAAACGTTGTGTGTCCGCACTTTCCATATCGAGTTTTCAGTCAGGGAATCTGGCAGCCCGTTGCGTGAAGTGTCATACCTTGAACGGATGTCTCCCGTCCGTTCACGCCGAAACTTATGGCAAATCCGATGCCGCGCGCGCGGGCGGTCAGGCGTCCCGGTTTTCTCGCAATTTTCGGCGGTTAACTTGCGCGCCGGAGGTGTCCGCGCCGTCGTCGGTCAAAAAGCATTGAACGGATTGAGCAATCTGACAGAAATCGGTCAGCGTCTTTGGCCGGTCGGCGTGACGGTTTCTGTCATACGGGATGACACAAAACGGGCCTTACGGAAAACAAAAAGGGCGACACGGAGTCGCCCTCTGAATGAAATTTTGAGATGGGTGTGACAGTCCCCGCGAATGGTTGGTGCGTGCGCGCGGGCCGCGAACGAAACGACGCACGTGACTACCGCACGCCGCCCGTTACTTTCCGAACGCCGCGCTGTTACTTTCGGAACGACGCGCGTTGCTTTCGGAACGATGCCCTTTACTTCAGGCCGCTACTTCCGACCGCCGGATTTCTTGCTCGACTTCTTCGAGCCGCCGCCCTTTTTGCTGCTGCCGGAACCGCCGCCGGAACCCCCGCCCGACTGTCCGCCGCCGCTCGCGCCCTGACCGCCTTCGCCTTGCGCGCCCGTGACGCCCGCCGCCTGCTCCAAAGGTTCGACCGCGCCCATGACCGCGCCCGAAGCCGCGCCCGACACCGCGCCCATGATGACCTCGCCCGCGACCTTCTTGATCTTGGAGAGGATGCCGCGCGATGACGCCGACTTCGACGAGCCTTGCTTCTTCGAGCCGCCGCGCTTGCCGCCGCCCTTCTTACTGCCCGTCGAGCGATTACCGCCGCCCTTCTTGCTGCCTCCGCCTTTCTTGCTGCCGCCGCCGCTGCGCGCCGCGCCGCCGCGACTCGCGCCGCTCTGCTTACCGGCAGACTTTTTACCGCCGCCGCCACCGCCGCCGCGCGTCGCGCCCGACTTCTTAGACGCTTTACCCGCGCCGCCGCCTCTGTTGCCGCCGCCCGATTTTGAACCCGCCTTCCTTGTCGCCATATCGTTTTTTTCCTCCGTCAATCGTTATAGTTAAAACGCGCACACACTAACAGAGCGTCACATCCTTGTCACTAAAAATGTGGTGGACGACGTTGCTTGAAAGTTCATTCGCATTGTTTGAAACATCTGCGCCCGACGATAGTGCACGCACACGACGTTCGACGGCGAAGCATGAAAACACGTCGCCTCGGTCTGTAGCTTTCATTCGTCAATCCGTTCGCCGCGCCTCATTCGTAGATTGGTCAGGACGCTGCTTGAGACTGGCATTGCGCACCCGCTTAGAGTTAGGATGCGCCCTTCGAGCCTGACACGACACGGGCCGAAACCCTTCGCGCCATCTACTCTTTCCTGACGAGCCACGGGCGGAAATCCAAGAACAGATGTTAGATGTTGGAGGCTAGATGTTAAAGACAGCTTGCCTTTTCATCTAACATCTAACCTCCAACATCTAACCTCCGCTTTCTTATGAGCCATCGAGAATTTCATTATCGCTGGGAGTACGATTTGGAGGCCGCGCCGGAGGCCCTGTGGCCGCTCGTCTCGAACACGAACCGCTTCAATCTGGACGCGGGCGTGCCCGCGCTGTTCAAGGCGGACGAGGATGCGAAGGAGCGTGCGCGCGGCATCCGAAGGCGTCTGGGGCTGTCGAAGTTCGGCGTCAGGGTGACGTGGGAGGAAGAACCTTTTGAGTGGATGCGGCCCACGCGTTTCGGCGTCGTGCGTCGTTACACGGGCGGGCCGGTGGCGGAGATGCGCGTGCAGGCCGAACTGTCGGAGAGCGAGCGCGGCGGCACGCATCTCGTCTATCAGGTCTGGGCGCGACCGCGCACGCAACTCGGACGCGTCGCCATCCCTCTGCAAATCGGTCTCGTCAGCGCGCGACAGTTCGCCGGAGTGTTCCGACGCTACGACCGCCTTGCCTTAGACGATGCCGCGTCGCTCGCGCTCTCCGCGCGCACACGCATCGGCGCGAACGAACGCGCGCGGCTCGCAAACATTCAGGCGGCGTTGATTGACGGGGGCGCGCAGCCGGAACTCGTCGCGCGGCTCGTCGAGACGGTCGAGCGCGCCGACGATTTGACGCTCGCGCGCCTGCGCCCCTACGCGCTCGCCGACTACTGGCGTGCGCCGCGCCGTGCCGTCCTCGAACTCTGTTTGCAGGCGACGCGCGCCGGTCTGCTCGACTTTCGTTGGGACTTGCTCTGCCCGCTCTGTCGCGGCCCGAACGAATCGAGCGCGACGCTGCGCGACGTGCGCTCCGGCGCGCATTGCGATAGTTGCAATATCCGGTACACGGTCAACTTCGACCGCTCCGTCGAGTTGACCTTTCGCCCGAACGCTTCGGTGCGCGAGATCAACGTCCGGGAGTTTTGCATCGGCGGCCCGCAGGTCACGCCGCACATCGTCGTCCAACAACTGCTCGCGGCGGGCGACTCGCGCACCATCGCGCCCGCGCTCGAAGCGGGCCGCTATCGTCTCCGCGCCGCGAACCTCGAAGGCAGCCGCTCGCTCGTCGTCGCCGCAGACGGCGAGCCGCGCGCGACCTTGCGCGTCGAGGGGGCGGCGTGGCCCGACGACGAACTGCGTCTCGCGCCCGCGCCCGCGCTTTGTTTCGAGAACGCGACCGACGGTGAGCAACTCCTGATTCTCGAACGCACTTCATGGAGCGATCAGGCCGCGACCGCCGCCGACGTGACCGCGCTCCAACTCTTCCGCGACCTCTTCGCCACCGAAGCCCTCCGTCCCGGCGACCGGATTTCCGTCGGCAGCCTGACCGTCGTCTTCACAGACCTGCGCGGCTCGACGCGGCTCTATCGAGAGATCGGCGACGCCGTCGCCGTCGGCGCGGTGATGAACCACTTCGACGTGCTGCGCGACGCGATAGCCGCAGAGGGCGGCGCGATTGTCAAAACTCTGGGCGACGCCGTGATGGCCGTCTTTCGTCAACCCGCGCCCGCGCTGCGCGCCGTCGTGCGCGCGCAAGCGATGCTCGCCGCGCCGCCCGCGAGGGTGCGCCCGCTCCATCTCAAGGCGGGCATCCACACCGGCCCCTGCATCGCCGTCACGCTCAACGAACGGCTCGACTATTTCGGCTCGAACATCAACATCGCCGCGCGCCTCGAACCGCTCTCGAACGGCCAAGACATCATCATCTCCGCAAACGTTCGCGACGACCCGCAAGTCTCCGTGATGTTCGACGCGCCAGACGCCCAACTCCGCGCCGCCCCCGTCGAAACCGTGCTCAAGGGCTTCGACGCCGAGACGTTCTCGCTCTGGCGCGTCACCCCGAAGCAATCAACGTGATGAAAAACTGAAGGGGGAAATGGGGAAACGGGGAAAGGGGGAAAGGGGTAAAAGGTCAGAGCCGGTCGTTGTTTAGACTTTATTGTTTGTGAGGATTTTATGAAAGAGATGAAGAAAGGACGAAGAGGCTGGAAGAAGTTTTTGCTCGTCGCGTGTGCGCTGCTCGCGGTCGCGTTGGCGTGGGTCGGTTATGACCTCTACGGGCCGCGCCGCACGTCTCTGCGCGAGTTCGACGCCAACGAGGTGGCGCGACTTGAGACGGCGATGTGGCGTTCGTACTACGAGCGCAGGCGCGTGGCTCTCTATAATCAGATGACCGAACTGCTGCGGACGCAGTATCGCCTGCCGCTCGTGCGCTCGAACACGGTCGCCTATCAAGCGGCGCAGGCCGCCTTCGTCTTCAAGGACGGGCGCACCCGCACGGACTACGAAAAGGCTCTGCCCCATCTCGTCAACTTCTACACGGACATCCGCAAGGTCAGCGATGTGCCTTTCGATGCGCGCCGCGCCGCCGCGCTCGAACTCGAATGGTGGATTATTCACCGCCAGCGAAAAAACCACACGCCCGCCGAACTCACGCGCGCCCTCGCCGAACTCCCCGCCGAACTCTATCAAGTCCCCGCCGAACGTCTGCTCGAACACGCGCGCCTGCGCGCCGAAGCCATGACCATCCGCGACAACCGCGCCGCAGCGGGCGGCGTCACCGAAGACGACTGGCGACGCATAGACGAACTGCTCCACGCCTCATGGCAATCGCTCCGGCGGGCGGTCAACTCCTGAAAAGCTCCGCATGATAAATTGAACGCGTGATGAGAGACACCACACAGCGCAAAGATGAATCAAAAGCGCGAGGCAAACAGGTAACGGTGAGAGGGAAAATGGTCAGAGGGGGAGAGGGAAAGCCGTCCTCTGATTCCTTTTCACCCTTCAACCTTTTCCCCTTTTCCCTTTCACTTTCTTTTCGTCCTGTCTGTCCCGCAAAGTTATCCTGTCCGCCTTGTCAATCCGGTTCATGAAGGAAACTCACGCCGACGGCCTCGACCGTCTCTCCATCCGCGAACGCCCGCGCGGCCTGCCGCTCATGCGACAGCATTGGGGCAAACTTCTTTTTATGCATTGGCCCGTGCGCGCCGAACTTTTGCGACCGCTCGTGCCCGCGCGCCTGACGCTCGACACCTTCGCGGGCGACGCTTGGATCGGACTCGTGCCCTTCAGGATGTGGGGCGTCCGCGCGAAGGTGCTGCCGCCCTTGCCGGGCTTGAGCGCGTTTCTTGAGTTGAACGTCCGCACGTACGTCCATCTCGACGGCGTGCCCGGCGTCTGGTTTCTCTCCTGCGACGCCGCACACGCGCCCGCCGTCTGGGCCGCGCGCACCTTCTATCATCTGCCGTACCAAAACGCGCAAATCAATTTTCGTCAGGACGGGACGAACGTCTGCTTCGAG
>DATLMV010000004.1:0-33721 GCA_035537095.1 Pyrinomonadaceae bacterium | reverse complement strand
GCGCTTCTTCGGGTTCGGTGTGCAAGACAGGCATCAGGTTCAAAAGACAAGTATCACGCGAGACAAGTATCACGCGTTCAGTCGCCCCTGCGCGCGGCGCAGCCGATGAGTTGTCGCCGCTCGGTCGCGTCCATCCGCATCATGCTCCACATCGCCGACCACCATCCCAAGAGCGGGCTGAAAGCGACACCCGGATCAACGCCCGCGCGCTGGCCCGCGATCTCCAACGCAAGCTGCCTGACGCCCATCGCCCAGAAGCCGACCGAGCACGCAGCCGCGTAAGCGCACCACGCCGGATAAGAACCGCGCCACGCGAGCGCAGACGAATTGTGACGGCTTGCGCCGAGCCCGAAGACGATGCGCCGCAGGTATGCGCGCGAAGTGCGGCGCGGCGGGATGACGTGTCGAATCTTGCACGCGGGGTTGTACCAGACCTCGTAGCGCGCGGCGACGCGCATCGCGATCTCGACATCGCCGCCGGAGACGAGCCGCGCGCCCGTGCGGTCTGAAAGAAACTGTTTCTCAATCCATCCGGTTGACGCGAGCGCGGCACGCCGCACGACCATCCCCGCGCCCGCCAGCCATTGCCGCCGCTTGGCCGTCTCGCCGTGATACGCGCCCGCGTAGGCGTACGGAAAATTGAGCACGTAGGGCGGCGGGCTCTGTTCCCATTGGAGAATTATCTGCCCGCCGAAAGCCCCGCACGCCGGATGCCCGGAGGCGAAACTTGCTGCTTCTTCAATCCAGTTTTCCGCGAGCAGACAATCGTCGTCCACGAAGGCGACCCACTCGCCCCGTGTATTCTTCACGCCGCACACGCGCGCCGCGGTCAAACCCTGTTCCGGCTCACAGACCATCCGCACGTCGAAGCGGCCCGCGCGCGCGAATTGCTCGACCACTTGCGGCGTCTCGTCCGTGCAGTTGTTGTTGACGACGAGGACGCGCCAACCGATGCCCTCTGAAACCTTCTGCCGCGAGATGGCTTCCAACGTGCGCGCGAGCATCGGCGCGTTGTTGTATGTACAGATCACGATGTCGAGCGAAATCTCTCGGGCCATGTTTAAAATTCGAGACGTTGAAAACGTCGGCGTGCAAAAGACGCCCGCGAAACGTCAGCGAGCAAACTCACGGAGCGCGCGGGCGCGTGCTTCGCCGGTGTCGTCGGCGTCGAGATAACGGACGATGCGCGCGGGCTGCCCGACGACGACCGCATACGGCGGCACGTCCTGCGGGATGACCGTCTTGCAGCCGACGACGCACCCGCGCCCGAGCGTCACGCCCGGCAGGATGACGGAATCGAAACCGACCCAGACGTTATCTTCGAGCGTCACGGGTCGCGGCGCGCAGACGGGCGGCAGACGCCTGCGCGCGTCACGCGCCGCCGCGCTCAACGACGCGCGCCGCGCTTCCAAAGTCGCGCTGCGCGCGTCGCCCCAAGTGTCCGTGATGACCGAACCCCATGCGACGAGGCAATGGTCGCCGATACTGATGCGCTCGTTGCAGACGAGATACGTGCCGTTCAGAACCGTGTATGCGCCGACGCTGATGCGCCCTTCAGGAGCGACGACGAAACTCGTGCGGTCGTATGCGCCGGTCGCGTCGCCGAGCCGCAGGCCGTCCGCGCGTTCGGAGAAGAAGGAGGCGAAGCCGTAGGAGGTGTCAATGTAAACATCTTTGCCGAGCGAGACGTTGGCGGGGAGGCCGCCGCCGTACCAGTCGTATTCGAGATAGCTGCGCCCGTCCGCGAGCGTGTTCTGCGTGGTCGGAATGTTCTCTTTCATCGGCTACGTTTCCGCTGCTTGTTTTGCCTTCCTTGTCTATCCTTCGACGACGCGCGCGGGATTGCCCGCGACCTCCGCGCCCGCTGGCACGTCGCGCAAGACCATCGCGCCGGGGGCGACGATTGCGCCCGCGCCGACGCGCACGCCCTTGAGGATGGTCGCGTTGTAGCCGATCCACACGTCGTCCTCGATATAGACGGGACGCGATTCGACGACGGGGCGACGCTTGCGGTCGCCGACGGGCGAGAGCGCGACCGTATCGGCGATGCGCGCGGCGGGCGCGAGCGGGTGAAAGTCGGAGTCGGCAATCGTCACTCCGCCCGCGATGAGCACGCGCGAGCCGATGACGATTCGCTCCGAGCAGACGAGCGAAGCGTTGGCGAGATAACAGTCGTCGCCGATTTCGATAAACGCGTTCTCGTCCACCGCCAGCGACGCGCGCCAGATGGTCACGTTGCGCCCGACGCGCAAGCCGACGCGCCCCGTCGCGTAGTAATGTTTGAAACAGAAAGAGGAATCAACCACCGTGTTCTCCCCCACCTCGATGTTCTCCGGGATGCGCCCCGGAAACCAATCGCCCGCAAGGCTCGCGCCCGCCGCCAGCGGGTAAAAGAGCGTCGTCGAAGAAAGCGTCGTTGACATAAATCACTCCGTTCGGACGATGGACGATAGACGATGGACAAGAAAAACTGAACTGATTACCTATGGTCTATGGTCTATCGTCCATCGTCTGTTAGTCGGTTTTACGGAACACGAGCACGGCGTTGAGCCCGCCGAAGGCGAAGGAGTTGGAGACGGCGTACTCGACCGCGACGCGGCGCGCGACGTTCGGTATCACGTCCAGATCGCATTGCGGGTCGGGCTCAAGAAAGTTCGCCGTCGGCGGGAGGATGCCATGTTGGAGCGCGAGGGCG
Organism: Pyrinomonadaceae bacterium; assembly: GCA_035537095.1. Taxonomy (GTDB): domain Bacteria; phylum Acidobacteriota; class Blastocatellia; order Pyrinomonadales; family Pyrinomonadaceae; genus DASWNP01. The sequence continues at coordinate 31,026 of DATLMV010000004.1, read as the reverse complement.
GTGGCGACGGCTTCGAGGGCTCCGGCTGCGCCGAGCGCGTGGCCGTGCATTGATTTCGTTGAACTCACGTTGAGGCGTGCCGTGTGCTCGCGGAAGACGAGGCGGAGCGCCTGCGTCTCAAGCGGGTCGTTGATGGCGGTGGCCGTGCCGTGGGCGTTGACGTAGCCGATCTGTTCGGGATGCACTCCCGCATCTTTCAAGGCCGCCGCGACGGCGCGCGCCGCACCTTCGGCGGAAGGCTGCGTGACGTGGAAAGCATCCGCCGACATCCCGAACCCGACGATCTCCGCATAGACGCGCGCGCCGCGCTCGCGCGCCGCTTCCAGAGTTTCCAGCACGAGCATCGCGCCGCCCTCGCCGAGAATCATCCCGCGCCGCTCTTTCGAGAACGGCCTGCACGTGTCGGGCGAGACGACGCGGAGGGCTTCCCACATCTTCAAATGTCCGAAGGTGAACGGCGACTCGCTTCCGCCCGCGAGCGCAACGTCCGTCACGCCGGAGCGCACCAGCATGAACGCCTGCCCGATGGCATGATTGGACGAAGCGCAGGCGGTCGAGACGTTGAAGACGGGGCCGCCGATGCCGAACTCCATCGAGATGTGGCTGGCCGCCGCGTTCGACATCGCGCGCGGAATCGCCAGCGGGTGCGCGCGCTGTTTGTCGCTGTAGATGCTCGCGAAGTTTTCATCCTCGCTAATCTTCCCGCCGAGACACGAGCCGGTGACGATGGCCGCCCGCTCCTTCTGTTCCGCGTTCAACTCAAGACGCGCGTCGCGCATCGCTTCGCGCGCGGCGATGAGTCCGAACTGCGCGAAGCGGTCGAGCACGTCCGCCTGCTTATCCGGAAAATGCTGCGCGGGTTCGTAACCTTCGACCTCCGCGCCGTTGTGAAAACGCAGGGCGGCGCAACCGGGTGCGCTCAAGGGGCGGACGCCGGAGCGTCCCTCGACGAGACCCTGCCAGAACTCCGCGACGTTGTGGCCGAGAGCCGTGATCGCTCCGAGCCCCGTGATGACGACACGACGTTGATGCATCTCGACTACTTCATCCCGCCTTCCGGCGCGACCCTCTCCGACATCAGTTTGCTAATGCTTTCGACCGACTGGCGCACGTCGCGCAAGCCCATCGCCTCTTCGTTCGGAATCTCGACGCCGAACTCCTCCTCCAAATCGAAGATGAGCCCGAGCGCGTCGAGCGATGTCATCCCCAACTCGGCGAACGTGGTGTCGAGCGTGATCTGCTCCGCAGATACTTTTTGCGAGCGCGCGATGGTCTCGATGACTCTCTCCGCGATTGCTTCCGGCATCGTCAGTTGACTCCTTCTCTTGATCTCAAATGCGTTACCTTTCCAAACTTCAAAAATGCGTCGCCTTTCTAAACTTCAAGCTGCCGCAGCATCTCGCCGAGCACGCGACGGCTGTCGAAGTGTTCTTCGGCGACGGTGCGCGCCGCGCGGCGGTGTCGCGCGGGTTCGGCGTGCACGCGGCGCAAGGCTTCGACCGCTTCATCTTCCGTCTCGAAGGCCAGCAGCCCCGCGTTCGTCGGCAGATACTTCGACCAGCCCGTCTCCTGCGTGACGACGGGACGCGACGCCGCGAGATAGCATGCCGAGCGACACGAGAACCAGCCCGTGCGCGCTTTGACGTACGTCTCTTTGGCGACCGAGAACTCGCCGCGCGAACGTTTGATGAAGTCGCGGTATGCGCGCCAGTCGGGCGCGTGCACGTCGGGGTCGAGCACGCGCCAGCCCGCCTCCGTCGCCTCGCGCGCGGGGAACGGCTCGCCCGCCCCGCCCGTCTGCCCGACGGCGACGGCGAGCGCAATCTCCGGCACGCGCGCGGGCGTCTGAAAGAACCGTCTGAACTCGACATCCTTCTGCCCCCACGTCTCGCCGTCGTAAGCGAGCGGCTTCGCCGCCGTCCAATTCATCAACGTCGTGTAGGCCGCGCCGTCGTCAAACGCGCCGTCGTCTTCGTCTGCGCGCCAGCGCGATAGACAGACGGGTTGCCGCGTCGGTCGCCAGCGGATGCCGCAGGCGGGCATCCGGCAATCGCCCGCGCCCGCGTTCTCGCCGAAGGTGAAATGGTGCGTGTGCGCGTCAATCAGACGGCGCAGCGCGGGCTGGCCGGGCGTGAACATCTGCTGCGAGAGATACTGTATCTGCGTGAACATCGGGTCGGAATCAACGAGCGCGCGGCGCGGGATGCTGCGGTATTCGTCGCGCATGTCGGTCGAGCAGGAGATGTTGACGAACACGTCCGCCGTCCGGCAAGTCTCCCACACGCGCGCTTCACTCAGACCGAAACAACGCCCCGACGCTTCATCCCTGTAAGCCCACCTGTCCTTGAGCCCGAAGGCTTCCATCAACGCTTTCAGGTGCGCGACGTTGTGCGAGCAGTCGCCCCAATCGCTCCCCTCCGCTTGATAAATCGGCCAGAGCCGCGTGTCTTCAATGTAGAAAACGTCGTGTCCCATTTCGGCGAAGCCCGCCGGATATTGCACGTAATCCCAAGTGATGCCGCCCGCTGGCAGCAGCCCCGCGTAACCGCCGACGATGATGCGTAGCTTGCTCATGCTGACAGTTGCCTGTTCATCTTCGCTGATGACAGAGACGTTCGGCGTCAGTCGTTCGCGCTGACGTACCAGCGCGACGGGGCGACCGTCTCCGGTTCGATTGACTCGTCGAGGATGTGAACCGCGATGGGGAAATCATAATCGTCGCGCGCGAATCCCAGATCGCGCACGCACGGCTCCATCAAGGGCGTTGCCAGAACTGCGACTTTGTGAATCGCTTCCGCGCCTGCGGCGTCGAGAGATTTTTCGTGCGCGACATTGACGACCGCCGCGAGCGTGGCACGCATTGACTCTCCGGCGTCGGCGGCGAGCAGGTCGCAGACGAGCCATTGACGGTCGCCCTTCTTGCGCGAGGCGACGAGCCCGACCAGTTCGCCCGCACGCTCGACGGCGGTCGTCGTGTAGTTGGCCTGCGTCAGTTTCCAACGAAGCGTCGCGGCATCGCGCGCGCCCGTGCAGCCGTGCAGCCGCGAAAACTTTTCCCAGAGACGGTCAACCCGCGCGTCCCACGCGTCGAGCGGCGCGGCGGTGTAGCTGTCCGGCGGAGCGAGCGGGGCGGCCAGCGGAAGCGGCAGACTCCACAGAGGAAACGAGCCGGTCTGTAAAAAGTCGAACATGCGAAAGAGCCTGACCCAACGCGGGTCGGGAACCATGTAGATGAGTTGCTCGCCCGCCGCGCGCAACTCCTCGACGGCGCGGCTGTACATGGCGACCGCAGGTTGATCGAGCGGGTTCGTGTTGTCGCCGATGGCTTCGCGCATGGCGGGCGTGATGATGGTTCCGAAGGGACGCACCGCGCGCACCTCCGCGCCGTCCACGCAGACGCGCGCAGGCATGAAACGAAACTGCCCGACCATCTCGCCCGTCTCGCTATTGTTGGCGACGACGATGCGCGGCTTGCCGAAGGGCGCGGCGGCGAACCAGCGGCCCAGAGCGTCGAGCGTATGCTCGCCCCAATCGGTCGCCTCGCGCCAGAGACGTTCGAGGCCCGGCAGGGTCGCGTCCGCGTGAAATTCGTATGTGACTCCCATCCGTGTGTCCTCGCTTCCGTTCAGCGCGCGTCGCTCGCATCCGTTGCCACGCTCGCATCCGTTACCGCAGCCGCTTGCATCGTCCGGTATCTCGACAGTTCTTCGTCAAAGCCTTCGCCCTGTTCAGCGATGGCTTCGTCGAGCAGTTGCGACGCGTACTGCCAGAGTTCGTAGTCAAGCTCGTTGCGCCGCCCGATGGCTTCGACAACTTCCGGCGGCAGCGATGCGGTCGGCAGCCGGTGCGGGTTGACGTTGCGCGGGAAGGAGACGACATCACGCGTCCAGCCGAGTTTGCGGCGGAGCAGGACGAGCGTCTCGTCGAAGCGTTCGGTCAGGCCCGCGACGGCGAAATGGCGTCGAAGATTTTCCTGTGCGAGCCGCAGGGTCGCCGTCGTGCACTCGCCGATGGCGGGGTCAACGCCCGCGATGCGTCGCGTCTGGTCGTTGTCCACCTCCTTGAACGGCGGCGAGGCGACGAACTCTGCGAGGCTCATCGTCTCGTTGAGGCGCGCGTAGTAGTAGAGCGACACAACGCGGTCAACCGGATTTCGCAGGAGCGTGACGTAGGTCGAGGGACGCGCGACGTGCTCGTGCAGGCCGAACCAGAAATGGCCGATGACGGCGCGCAGGTCTCGACGCGCGAGCAACGGGAGCGCGTGCGCGGGGATTGACAACTCCGGCTCCTTCAAAAATCCGTACGTCAGATATGCGACGCCCGCTTTGAGCAGGTCGTCGGCGCGCGCTTCTTCCGTCCGGCATTGGTTGTAGACATACTCGCCGAGAGTCTGCCCGCCCGCTTTCGGGATGTGGAGGAAAAGCACGGTCGGCGCGTCGCTGTCGTTGTTGTCGGCAGGGGTCGCTTGGGCGGTCGCTTCATTCGTGCGGGTCAGCGCGTCCGCCCCGTCGCCGACGGGCACGGTCTGTTCGAGTCCCTTCTTGAGCAGGCGCGCAATCCAACCGGAGAAGGGCATGGCGATGAGCGGCAGTTTGCCGTCGAACTTGAGCGCATCCGCTTCGACTTCGAGCCGCCCCTTCAGGCCGATGCCCTGCGCCGAGACGGAGAAGGTGAAGGTGTTGTCGCTCCAAGTGCCGTCGAGGTCGGAGAAGCTGCGCGCCCTCTCGGTGAGAGCCTTGAGTCGTTCGACGGCCTCTCGCTGTCCGAAGCCGTGCGCGACCTGTGTGCGGTATCTGGGCATACGCGAAATCCTTTACGTCGAATCCTCAATCGTTCGCGCTCACGTACCACTTCGAGGGCGCAATCTCGTCTTTGCCGATGGCAGAATTGAGTATGTGAATGATGACGGGGAAGTCGTATGCGTCGCGCACGAAGCCGAGCGCGCGCAGCGTCGGCTCAAGGACGGGCGTGACGAGCACCGTCACTTTGCAGATGGGCTGCGACGCGGGAGCCGCGAGCGAACGCTCGTGCGCGAGACGGACGACGGCGACGAAGGTGGCGCGCAGAGACTCTTTGTCGTCGGCGGCGAGCACGTCACAGACGAGCCATTGACGGTCGCCCTTCTTGCGCGAGGCGACAAGCCCGACCAGTTCGCCCGCACGCTCGATGCCGAGCACCGTATAGTCGCCGCCGCCGATCTTCCACGGCAGCGTTCTCGAATCGCGGACGACGGAGCAGTCGTGAAAACGCGACCAGGCCGTCCAGAGGCGGTCAATGCGTTCGTCATCCAACACGGCGAGCGGCGCGGCGTCGTAGCCTTCGGGCATCGGCAACTCCGTGCGCAGCGGCAGGTCGAGTCGCCAGAGCGGAAACTTGCCCGCCTGAAATTTGGGAAACATGCGAAAGAGGCGCACCCAGCGCGGGTCTGGAACCATGTAGAGCAACCCGTCGCCGCGCGCGCGCAGGGCTTTGACGGCGTGCATGTACATGGCGACGGCCGGATGCGCGAGCGGGTTTGCGCTCAGGAAACGCTGCGTGCGCGCGACAATCGGCGCGCCCGGTCGGAAGGCCCGGTACTCGCGCCCGCCGACCTTCACGAGCGACGGCACGAAGGCGAACTGGCCGACCAGAGGCCCGCCCGCGCCGTCGGTCGCCACCGTCCCCGACACGCCGCCGAGCGGCGCTTCCACGACGAAGCGTTGCCACATCTGCTCCGACAGCTTCCCCCAACCCGCCTCCTCCTTCCAGAGCTTTTGCAGCGCGGGCAGGTCTTCCTTCATCAACAGGCGATACTCAAGCGACATAACTTTCAGAAACTCCCTCAATCACCCGGCGTCAAGTACCAACGCGCGGGCGCAATCTCTGCGGCGGCGAGCGACGCATCGAGCGTGTGGCACGTGAAGGCGAACCTGTAATCCAACCGCTCGCCGCCGAAGGCTTCGAGCGACGGCGCAAGGGCGGGTGTCTGCATCACCTTCAAATGCGTTAGAGCCTCGGGCACGCTCGCGCCGCGCTCAGATGCCAGCCACTTGAGCGTCGCCGCGACGACGCGCCCCACGTCGCGCGGGTGGCGCGCGAGAATATCGGCGAGGAGGCCCGTCTGTCGTTTCGTCGCCGTGTAACCGACGAGGCTTCCGTCCGACGCGTCGCGCACCTCGACGGCGATGCGCCCGCTGTTGCGAAAACGCAGCCAGTCGCGCCTCCGCACGATGCCGCAGTTGACCGGAAACGTCTCGCGCGCCGAGAGCCACAGCGCGTCGTACTCTTCGCCGAACTCCGCGACCGCACGCGCCGTCGTGCCGCCTGCCACATCGTCAACCGCTGCAACGCCGTCGCCGCCCGCCGCGTGGTGAACCGCTGCGACGCCGTTGCCGTTGGCCGCCGTGAGCGGGAGCGATATGCAAGGGTAATCCGCCTCCGCGAAGCGCGGGAGACCGAAGCGCGGCCCGCTGCGGAAGACGGGCAGCCAAGCGTATTCCGGCAGCGAATAGACGACGCTGAAGCCCTGTTGCTGCGCCGCCTCCGCCGCGACCTTGTAAAGACCGAAGACCGGATGCTGGTCGCGCCTGAGCGACTCGCCGCGCATCTCCCTGCGCAATATCGGCGCGGAAAATCGGAGCGCGCGCACTTCCCTTGCGCCGACCTGCATCCGCGTCGGCATAAACATCTCCTGCGCCAGAACCTCGCCGCGCGCGTCAACCGCCACCGCGACGAGCGCCGCGCCGTTCGGCGTCTCCACGTACCACTCGCGCCATTGCTCCTCTGAGAGCGTGCCCCACCCCGCCTCCTCCCACAGTCGCAGCAAGCCCCGCAGGTCGCGCTCCTCGAAGAGCCTGTATGTCAGTTGTTCACTCGTCATATAGCCAGCGAAGGCGCATGTTGAAAGGAAACATTTAACCAGATGGACAGGATAGACAGGATGAAAGAGACACAATAACTTGCGCTGATTTCAACTCTTGCCCTCCTGCTTATCCTGTCCATCTTGTTAATTTCTTTCCGGGTTTTGTCAGGTGGTCTCAGTCTCTCTCGAACGATTGATGATGCTGCAACTCGGCGACGCCGGACGAGGCCGCGACCGGCAGTTGATTGAGAAACAGGGACGACCCGACGGACGAAACTGCCGAAGGCGGCACGGTCGCTTCGTGTCGCGCGCCGCCCGCGCCCGCCGCCGCGCCTCTCGCCAGAGCCAGCGGAATCTCTTCGACCCCGCCCGGAGTCTCCGTCTCAAGCGCAACCGGCGCGAGCACGCCGGGCGCGTGCGCGTCCGCCTCGCGCGTCTCTCGCTCTTCCAGTTCGCGCACGGCGCGCATGACGGTTGACATCGCGATGGCGCACTCGTGGAGGCCGCGCGCCGCCAGCAGCAGCGCGCCCGCAGCGAGCGCGAGCGGTGCGACCCGCGCGCCGTCGAGCGCGGACATCGAGGCCAGCGCGGCGAAGGGGACGAGGAGCGAGAGCCCTTGAAAGGAGAAGTCGGGCCACGCGCGGAAGCGCGCGAGTTGCTTGCCCGCGCCGTGTTCCTCGACCGTCATGTGCAGACGCGCCGCGCAGAACATCCCGCCGCGCAACTCCAAATCCCAACGGTCGAAGTCGCCGCCGCGCAGCACGCACGCGCCCTCTTCGCGCAGCACACCTTCGAGCGCGCGGAGTTTATCTTCCGGCGATTGCCAGCGTTCGCTCCACACAGTCGTCGTGCGCGTGCGCGGCCACGCGAACCCGCTCACGCCGCGCTTGCGCCACGGCGTCAGCCCCCAACGCAGACGCCCGCGCAGACGCGCCAGAGGCTGCAACAGGTGCATCAAGGCCGTCAGGCTCCACAGCTTGAGCCACGCGGCGCGCGTCGCGGGTGCGCTCGTGAAATGCGCCGCCGCCGCGCTCTGTCCCGCCTGCGCGACGAGCGCGACGACGCTGATGACTAAGAGCGGCAGAACGTATAGCAGCGGCGTCCAAGACAGGCCGAGGGCGGCGAGAATCGCGAGCGAGATGATAACCAGATACCACTCCGGCATCAGCGGCAGCGAGGTGAACAGGCCGGGCGCGGGTTGATAGATTGACTGAAAAAGTCCGCTTCCCCAAGTGCCCTGATAGATGCGACCGCGACTCAAGAGCAGGGCTTGCGTTAAGCCTTTCCCGTAGAGCCTGCCCGTCCAAGTCAGATGTCCCGCGACGTTGTATTTCTCCGGCCACTTCGCTTCGAGCAACGCCTCCGCTTTGCCGTAGCCCTGCTGCTGTCGCCAGTACATCCCGAGGGAGTTGCGGCGGTGATGCCAGACCATCGCCGCCGGACTGAAACCGATTGTCCCGCCCGCCGCCTGCACGCGCCAGCACAGGTCAACGTCGTCGCCCGCCGCGCGATAGATGGGGTCGCAACCGCCGACGCGTAGAAGCATCTCGCGCCGGAAAGACATGTTGCAGCCGGGGATGTGTTCCGCCTCGCGGTCTGACAGGAGGACGTGGACGGGGCCGCCCGGTGCGTTGGCGACACAATCGGCGATCAGGCCGTCGCCCGCCGGAGCGATGTTCGGGCCGCCGACTCCGGCGTGCGCGGTCGTCATGTACGTGTGCGCGAGATATTGTAGCCAATGCGGGTCGGGGCGCGCGTCGTCGTCCGTGTAGGCGACGATTTCGCCCGTCGCCTCTTCCATCCCGGTGTTGCGCGCCGCGCTCAGGCCGCGATTCTCCGTGCTGATGAGACGAAACGGATACTCACGGACAATCGCCGCCGTCTCGTCCGTCGAGCCGTCGTTGACGACGATGACCTCGAAGTTCGGATAATCGAGACGCAGCAAGCCTTCCATGCAATCGCGGATAACGCGCCCGCCGTTGTACGTGCAGACGACGACCGAGACGCGCGGCCATAGCGTGCCCGACGGAAACGGGACTTCGGCGAAAGCCTTTCTGACGGACGCGAGCGCGGGTTTCGGCTCGCGTTCGCGCGTCGTCAAACCGAAATCCCAATCTTCGATGTCGTGGCCGCCGCGCCACCATTCGTCCGTCCATGCGAACAGAAACGCGCCCGCGCAACCCGCGCCGAAGACCGAGCGCACCTGCCATTCGAGCGTGAGCGCCTGCGCCTCGACGCCGTTGCGTCGGCTGTCGAGCCCGATTTCCGCCATCACGAGCGGGCGGTCGCCCGCGATGTTCTGCAAGCGCGCGAGATATGCTTCGAGGCGTTCTTCCGTTTCGAGATAGACGTTGAAGCAGACGAAATCAACGAAGGGCAGTTGCAGGTATTCGGTCGAAGGATAGTTGACGTATGTGACCAGCCCTGCGGGGTCTTCCTCTTTGACCGCCGCGTAGAGCCTCCGGAGAAAACGCTCCGTGTGCGCGCGCCCGTGCCAGCGCACGATGGGCGCGGGGATTTCGTTGCCGATGGTGTAGCACAAAATCGCCGGATGGCCCGCGCACTCGCGCACCGCCTCGCGGACGCGCCGCTCGATGTCGCGCGCGCGCTCGCGTTCGTTCAGAAACGCGACGTGCTGTTCCCACGGCAGCCCCAACATCACGTAGAGGCCGTGCTGCGCGGCCAGATCGAGCAGCCAGCGCGGCGGGACGGTGTAGGTGCGCACGGCGTTGATGCCCGCCTCGCGCATCAACGCGAAATCGCGTTCGACGACCTCCGCCGCGCCGTACTGCGTGCCGTCCTCTGCCGGGCGAAACGTGCCGTAGGTGACGCCGCGAATGTAGAGTTTTTCGTCGCCCGCGAAGATGAATTTTCCTTCGACGCGCGGGCGCGAAAGGGTCGCCGCAGATGTCGGCTCAAGGGTCGGGGAATGAGCTTTCATGATTTCAGACCGATGTTAAGTGAAAGAACCTGTTGGCTTTATACTACTTTCTGCGCCCGGCGGATGAGTTCAGAGGCAGAAGGTGAGGTGGAAGGAGAACGCGGACAAGCGAGGCAAACTCGAACGACCTGAAGAAAGCACGACGGGGAACAGGGGAGACATAAATTTATTTTCCGGGGACAGTTCAGAGCCGACGTGCGAAATAAATCGGGGCTCGCGCTGGCGCGTGTCAGGCTGCACACCGTCGGATTATTGTTGCTGTTTTAAGCGGCTTGCGAAGAGTGAGACCGTGACCTGTTTCAGAGCGAAACCCTCAAAACAAACCTTCAATTCGTAGGCGACGGAGATTAGCAACCAAACACACAAAAGTCAACAGTTTTCCCGCCCCACGCATTCACAAAAAAGCCCGCCCCCGCTGACCTGCTCACATCAACAGACGCAACGCTTCGAGACGCGCCCGAGACTCAAGAACGAGCCTCGCGCCCCGTTGAATCTTAAAGACTGAATGCGATTTACCGGAGGCTCTGACGGCGTTCGGAGCGGGCGAGGAGAAGGTCGGCGATGGCGTCGGCGATGGGCAGGCCGGGGTGGTGTTCGAGCCAGAAGAACTCGCCGACGGGGTTGATTTCGAGAAAGACGTGCCGGTCGTCGGGCGTGACGATGATGTCAATCGCGCCGTAGTTCAAGCCGAAATAGTCCATCAGGCGCAGGATTTTTTCCTCCGTCTCGCGCGGAAGCTCGTAAGGCTGCCAGTCCTGAATCATGCGTTGGCCGTCGCGTCGCCAGTCGTGCGCGGCGCGCTCGGAGGATTGCGAAGCGATGGAGGCCGACATGACGCGCCTGCCGACGACCGTCGTGCGAAGCTCTAAGGCTTTCGGAATCATCTCCTGAAAAGTCATGGGGCAGAGACTCAGGCCCGAGAGGTCTGCGAGGTCTTCGGGGCCGACCGGATTGGTGAAGACGACCAGTTCGCGCCCCTCCTCATAGACCGCGAACGACGAGAGCATCTTTGTCACAATCCCGCCCGCGCAATCCGCAGCGAAGTCGCGGACGGCGGCGGGGTCGTTGGTCGTCAGGGTGCGCGGGATTTCCAGCCCGAGTTCGCGCGCCGCCTGTAGCTGTAGCTGCTTGTTTTCGGCGTGGCGGATATTTTGCAAGGCGTCCATGCGGAAGGCTTTAAGGCTGGCGAGCATGCCCTGCGCGGCGGCGCGCGCCTCTGTGACGGAGGCGTGGCGCAGTTGCCTGTCGAGCGTCGTGGGGATCGCTCCGCCGAAGTTGAGACGCCTGTGCCAGATGGCCTCGACCTCGCGCAGGTCGAACTCGCCCTCGTCGTTCGTCAGCGTCAGACGCTCGTCGCCCGCTGTGCCGTAATAGGCCGAGAGATGGACTTCGGTCGGGTAGCGGTCGGTGTCGAAACGAACGGCGCGGCCCCCCTTGCGCTCGATGGCCTGTGCGACGAGCGAGACGCTTTCGTTGTCGTTGCTGCGGGTGATGATGAGGACTGTCATACTGTTTCAATGGGGTTGATGTCGGGAGACAGAAGCGCGCGGGCGATGGCGTCGGCGATGGGCAGGCCGAGGTCGCGTTCGAGCATGCCCCATTCCCCGGCGGGGTTGACTTCGAGAAAAACGTGCTCGCCCGCAGGCGTGCGGATCAAATCAATCGCGCCGAAGACCAGCCCCAACTCCGACATCAGAACCCGCAGACCAGCGGCGACTCCGGCGGGCAGTTCCGCCCTCTGCCAGCGACACTCTGCGGGCGCGGCGCGTCGCCAATCCGTCTGCCCGCGCGACGTGCCGCTCGCGTCGAGCGCGCCCGTGTAAGTCTCTCCCGCCACCCACGCGACTCTCAGTTCACGCTCTTTCGGAATCAACTCCTGAAAGACCATCGGGCTATGTCGCAACATCTCGGCGCGCGCGAGGTCTTCTTCGCTGACGCGGCTCGTATAGACGAAGGGCGTGTCGGCGTTCATGCTGACCGAAAGCGGGCGCAGGAGTTTCGCCACCATCCGGCCTTCCGTCTCGACGAAAAAGCGGCGTGCCGCTTCCGGGTCGTTGGTGACGAGCGTGCGCGGGATTGTGAGTCCTGCTTGCGCGGCGATGCGAAGTTGACGCTGCTTGTTCTCGGCGGCGCGTTCGCGCTGGATGTTGTTGACCCAATGTGCATCGTGCAGCGCGTCGAGAAAGCCTTCGAGCGCGGCGACCGACTCCCGGACGCACATCTCCCGGAAACGCTCGTCGAGTTCGGCATCCATCCGGGGCGTCCAGAGCTTGCGCGCCCAGACGGCGCGCATCTCCGAGGTGGAAATCTGCGTGTCCGCTTCCGTGATGAGATGCAGGGCGCGGTCGCGTCCGGTGTGCGACGTGAGTTTGACTGATGTGGGGAAGCGGTCGGTGTTCAGGCGAAAGGGGCGCGCGCCCATGCGTGCGAGAGCTTCGGCGACCAACTCGACCGTGTAGAAATCGGCGCTATGTGTGAGCAGCAGAACGGCGTCGCGCGTTGCTCTGGAAGTCATGCGGCGGTGACGGGATGTTATCGGCGACCGAAATGTTTAAGTGATGGGGCGTTCGAGATAGACGGCGCTCGCGGCGGCGTGCATCCGTTGTGAACAACGCCGACGCGTGGGAGAGCTTTCGTCCGGATGCGCCGGACGAGCGCGCCGTCTATCCCGAACATCATGCGGGGTCGGTGGTGCGTGTGCGGATGTTTCGCTGGAGCTTGATAACGTCGGAGACGTTCGTCCGCGCGCTCCCCGGCGCGTTCGTCCCTCGCCCGGTCGTTATCTGCTGGCGACGCATCCGGTCGTGTTTTTAGGAATCGAGGAAGAAATCAACTTCGTCTCTGTCGGACGGGTATTTCAGCGTCATTTTCCGACTCTGATTACCCGCGTCGCCAGCGTAGAGGATGCTATCTTCGGCGGGCGGATCGTCGTCGCCGTCCGAGGGCCATTTCTGCGTCATCATCTCGTCATTGTCGGACGGGAATTTATGAGTCACGGGGCTGCACTCCGCTTTGTTCTGGCCTTCGAGAAAGCGCGTGAAGAATGGCAGGCTACCCTCGGGCGGTAAAGCACCTTGATGGGGATTCGGGTCTGTATTTTCCGGCATTGATTTAACTCCTTTAAAGGACTGACTGAGGTCTAGCGAGGACGCAGCAGTTCTACGCCTAAACCTTTGGAAAGTCAATGCGACTCACGTTTGCTACGGTGCGGGCCGTTCTCGCCGGATACTTTGAGCAGTTTGCCCATTCGGCCTCCCCTAGATGAAGACGACGCCCGCGACTCTTCCTGATGTGGACGCCGTCGCGCAGGCGAGCTATCGTCGGCGAGACATCCGGCAACTCGATATAAGAAACCCTGCTTGTCCTGTTATATTTGCGAAACGCGTTAAAGATTGCCAAGACGTGCAGACGGGACATCAGGGGGTTAGTGAGGACGTTCGGGACATTAGGGGTTTTGGTGAGGACGTTTCGCAGCAAGCGGGAAGAAACGCGGGTGCGTCGCGGACGCGTTGCCGGACGTGGAGATACGGGTCTCGCGTTCGCTGAAATGGAGTCTCGGATATGTCTATGCTGGCGAATGTTTTGGTCGGCCTCGTGGCCCTCCTGCATCTATACTTTCTCGCGCTCGAAATGTTTCTCTGGGACACGCCCTACGGTCACAAGACCTTCCGGCTCGAACCCGAGTTTGCGACGAAATCCAAATCGCTCGCCGCCAATCAAGGCTTGTACAACGGATTCCTCGCCGCCGGACTCATCTGGGGTCTGCTGCTCGGCGACGCGGGCCGCAACGTCAAGATTTTCTTTCTGGCCTGCGTCGTCATCGCCGGAATCTTCGGCGGGCTGACGGTGGGCAGAAAAATTCTCTTGATACAGGCGCTCCCGGCGGCCATCGCTCTCGTCGTGCTGCTGTTCGGGCGTTGAACTTTGGTTGTTTAACGAAGCGCACGAAACGTCGGATTCGCTCTCGTCGTGCTGTCCGGCGACGCGCTTCAGGGATTGTGTTTCGAGCGGGCGCGCGGCTGCGCGTGTCAGGATAAAATTTTATGGAAACTGAAAACGGCACTTCCCTTTCCGGCAGGCGAGCGGCATGGCTCGCTCTGCTGGCGTTGGTTCTGTCGGGGTTGGCGTTGGTGTTCATCCCCGTCTGGATTATTCAGCCCTTCAAACCGCAAACGCAACAGGGCCTCGAACTCTCTTATGCGCTGTGCCGCTGGTCGCCCGTCGTGACGCTCGTCGCGGCTGCTGCTGCCCTCTCGTTGGCGGTGTGGCTCTGGCGCGGCGCGGGTCGCTGGTGGCGCAAGGCTGCGTTGGTGATAGTCGTCGTGCCGCTCCTTGCCGCCGCGTGGTTCGCACGGCAGAACCATTTCGAGTGGATGTTCAATCCGCTCGCGCAGGCGGCCTACACGCGTGCGGACGCCGCCGATTTTGTCGCCGACCCGGACATGGTTCTGGCCGTCGAGCAGAACGGCGAAGCGGTCGCGTATCCCGTCCGGCTGATGGCATACCATCATGTCGTGCAGGACGTGGTGGGCGGCACTCCGCTCGTCGCCACCTATTGAACGCTCTGTCACACCGGTCTGGTGTGGGAAGCGACGGTGGACGGACGGCGACTGAACTTTCGCCTGTCGGGTATCAACAATCAGAACTTCATCATGCGCGACGAGGAGACGGGCTCGTGGTGGCAGCAGGTGACGGGCGAAGCCATTCAGGGGCCGCTCAAGGGCAAGCGTCTGCGGCGCGTGTTCCATGACGAGTTGACCTTCGGGCTATGGAAGCGCGAACGCCCGCAAGGGCGCGTGCTGCGGCCTCAAGCAGAGTTGGCGCGCGCGGGCAAGTATGCTCCGGCCAACTGGGAAGAGGAGATAGCGAAGCTGCCCGTCACGACAGCAAACGCGACGGATGCGTCGCTCGAACCCCGCGCGCTGATCGTCGGGCTGACGGTCGGCGGCGCATCGAAGGCTTATCCCTTCGACGCTTTGGTCAAACAGAGTCCCGTGCTCGACGATGTCGGCAGCGTTCCCATCTTCGTCGTCGTCGGCGACGATAAAAAATCGGTGCGCGCCTACGAGAGATTGGTTGACGGGCGCAAGTTGGAGTTCTTCGTCAAGTCTGACGCTGCGCCGCTGCGGATGTTCGATGCGGAGACGGGCAGCGAGTGGGACTTCACAGGACAGGCCACAGGCGGCCCGCTCGCCGGTAAACAGTTGAAGAAGATTGCCGTGCTCAACGATTACTGGTTCGACTGGAAAGCCTATCATCCCGAAACGACCCTCTATCAACTCGGCACTCGCTAGACGAAACGCCGCAGTTTCAGATAAGACAGCGGACTGGCTTTGCATGAAAGCCAGTCCGCTGTCTCGTTCTCGCTTCCCTCCGGTTCGACACGGAAGGGCGTGAGACTGCTCGACCCTGCGCGTCCCGGAAGGTTTTTGCCACATCGAAAGCGCGGGCGGTGTTTTAGGTGCATAGAGCAAAGCGCAGCGAACGCGTTCGCACGTCTCTTCGATTCCGATGCTACCTAACAATTCCGACGCCGCCCGAGGTGAATCTCCGATGTCAAAATCCTACCGCCCTCTCTTGGGGCTACTGCTCTGCATTTTTCTGTGCGCCGCGCCCGCAGCCGCGCAGAGCACGACAGGCGCAAACGATAACGCCGCCAAAACCGAAGCCGAGCGTTGGCGCGAAGACCTCCGCTACATGGCGCGCGAGATGGAGGCCCGCCACAAGAACCTTTTCCACACGATGACGCGCGCGCAGTTCGAGAGCGCGGTCGAGAATTTGCACAGGCGGATACCGTCGCTCGACAGGCATCAGATCATCGTCGAGATGGCACGCATCGTGGCTCTGGTCGGCGACGGCCACAGCAACGTCTACCCGACGCGCGACCCGAAGATCGGTTTCCGCGCCCTCCCCGTCAAACTCTATCTCTTCAAAGACGGACTGTTCGTCCGCGCGGCGCGACGCGAACAGTCGGAGTTGGTCGGCGCGCGCGTCTTGAAGATTGGCGGCGCAACGGTTGAGGAAGCCTTCGCACGCGCGCGCGAAATCGTCGGGCGCGACAACGAGATGGGCGTCAGGTTCTTCGCTCCCTTCCTGCTCGCCATGCCCGAGGTGCTCCACGCCCTCGCGCTCTCCGACAGCACGGAGAGCGCGAGCTTCACCTTCGAGCGCGGCGGGCAACAACAGACCATCACGCTCAAGCCTTACGGTGCGGCGGAGATGATGGCCGCCGACACAGACCTGAGTTGGCTGCCGAAGGAGGGCTGGATTGACATGCGCGACGCCGCCTCGTCGCCCGCTCCGCTCTGGCTCAAAGACCCGCGCAACAAGTTCTGGTTCGAGTACCTGCCGGACTCGAAAGTCCTGTACGTGCAGATCAACGAGGTGGGGAATAAGGATAACGAGTCGCTGGCCGATTTTTCCAAACGTCTGTTCGCGTTCGTTGAGGCCAACGCGGTCGAGAAGCTGGTGCTCGACCTGCGGCTCAATCGCGGCGGCAACGGGACGCTGCTCCGCCCGCTCGAAATCGCAATCATCAAGTCTAAATTGGATACTCCCGGCAAGCTCTTCACCATCATCGGGCGCAGCACTTGGTCGGCTTCGCAATTCCTGCTCGACCGGATGGAGAAATATACGACGACGCTCTTTATCGGAGAGCCTTCCGGCTCGAAGGGCAACGCGTTCGGCGATTCGCGCAAAATCACGCTCCCGAACAGCGGAGTGACCGTGCGCGTCTCGGTCTATTACTGGCAGGACTGGGAGCCTTGGGACACGCGCATGTGGACTGCGCCGCACCTGACCGCCGAGTTGTCTTCGACGGACTATCGCACCAATCAAGACCCCGCGCTCAAAGCGATACTCGGATACGTTCCGCGCAAAGCCCTCGCGCAAGTGTTGGACGAAGCCCTGACGGAGGGCGGCGTGGATTTAGCGTTGAAGAGATTTCGCGAGTTCAAGACGGATTACGTCAACAAGTATGCCGCTACGGAAGAACCCTTGCTCGTCGCGGGCCAGCGGCTACTCAACGAGAAGAAGCCGGAGCACGCGCTCGCGCTTTTCAAACTCGTCGCCGAAGAGCACCCGCACTCGTTTCGCGGCTATCACGCGATGGGCGTCGCACACTTCTTGAGCGGAAACAAAGAACAGGCCGCGACGAATCTCGAAAAGGCGCTCGCGCTCAACCCGAAAAACTACGATGTTGCGCAGTTGCTCAAGCAGGCGAAAGCACAGTAGAGCGGTTGTCTTGAACTGCTTGACGAGGTGCTTACTGTTTGATCAGTTCGACGCGGCGATTCATCGCGCGACCGGCGGGCGTCTCGTTTCCGGCGACGGGTCTGGATGCTCCATAACCGGCGGTCGTCAGACGCGTCGGCTCGATGCCGCTCGCTTGCAGGTAACTTTTCACCGCCGCCGCGCGCCGCTCCGACAGGTCACGGTTATGTTCCGCGCTCGAAGTGGAATCGGTGTGGCCCTCGACGGTCAACTTCCACGCGGGCCGCTTCTTCAACGTCTCGACGATTCTGTCGAGCGTCGGCTTCGAGTCGTCTTTGAGACGGTCGGAGTCGGGGTCGAAGTTGATGCCGTAGATGCGGGCGCGTCCCATCTCCTCTAGGTCTTGCGTTATCTGGTCGGCGGCGGCGGGCTGCGGCGGCTGCTCCGTGAGCGGCGTCAGGCGGACGCGGATTTCCCGCACCTCGCCGCCCTCGCTCTTGACGGTCGTCCGCCAATCGGCGAACCCCTGATGCGAGACGCGCACCTCGCGCGCCTCACCCGCGCGCAAGCCCTGCGTAATAATCGCGCCGTCGGCCTGCGAGACGCCGACCGGCACGTCGTCTACAAAGACTTTGCTGCCCGACGGCGCGTTCAGGATTTTGAGCGTGAAGGACGAACTGAAGGGCCAGAAGAAATAGAGTCCCGCGACGATGACGAGCAGCAACAACGCCGCGACGAAACCGCCGCCCGCGAGCCAGAACCATTGCGGGACGCGACGCGCGGGCGCGTCCGTCGGCTGCGCGTGAAACTGCGGCTGCGCCTGTGCGTACGGTTGCGGCGCAGGCGTCCGACGGTAGGGCGCATCGTCCTCGTCGTCTTCGTCGGGGACGGTGAAGTTGACGCGCGTCAGATCGAAGTTGTGACCCTGCGAGCGTGCGGGAGGATTGGGCGGGCGGCGCGCGTCGTCGCGCGCGGAGGGCAGATTGAGAGATGTCCGTTCGAAGTCGCGGTCACGCGGCGGCTGCGGCGGCGTCCGTTGACGCCGCTGGTCGTGCGTCGGTAGATTCGGCGTCGTCAGGTCGAAGTCAGGCCCGGAATCGTCATCCCTGCCGCTCATAATCCTAGCCCTCCCGGTTGGCAAACGGCCTTTGAAAGATGTTGCTTCGCGAGTATAACAAAAACGGCTCCGGCGCAAACAGCACCGGAGCCGTTCGACGTTTCGGCAGCGCGCTTTACTGGGTAGCCATAAATTTTCTGTATTCCTCAATCTGCGCGGCGGACAGACTTTCGTACTCCCTTAAATATCTGACGTGATAGCGTTCTATCCAGTCAGGTAGTTTGGCCGCGCTCTCGACCGTGAAAGCGTACTCCCAATTCTTGGGATGACCCGACGTTTGCATTGACGCGCCGCGAAACGTGTAGGTGATGTTCTTATATTTACCGATGACCTTATCGCGGCTCGCTTCCAGCAGGGCAATCGCTTCGGCGGGTTTGGCTGCGAATAGCTTATCGAGATTCGCAAACGGACTTCCCGGCATCGCGTCGTTCATCTCGCTCCAAGTCATAATAATCTTCTTCCCCTTCCAGACAAGGCCGGTGCGTGCGTTGTCGTTGCCCGAACGGTGTTCGACGAGCGGCGTATCGAAGCGGTAACGGGTAATCGGAACCCAACCTGTGGGCGTTAAAACTTCGAGGAACTGCGGGAGTATCGCGCGTTTGGTATTGCGCGCGGAGGCATCCATAAAATCATAGCCGACGTTCTCTCTCCCGATGGCGGCTTCGATGTCGAACCTGAGCATCACGGGTTTGAGCGCGATGGGGGCGGCTTCAATCATCTGCCGCCTGTCTTCATACTGATTGATATACGGCCTGAACGTGCTCGGTTGCAGGCCAAACGCTACTACTCCGGTCGAGGTCTTGATGGAACCGACCCGCTGCTCTTCCGTGCTCATCGCCACCGAGCCGCGCTTGCTCGCGCCCGCCGCCGGGTCGAGTCCGGTCGTCTTGATACCCGGAAGATTATGTAGTTTGGTCAAGTGATACCCGTATTTTTCCGTCCCTGTCTCCGGCGTATCGGCTGTGAGCGGCTGGCGGTCGGGGCCGAGCTTGAACATCTCCAAATCCGCCTGCGTAAATTCCCTCTCTATCCGAAGAGCGCCGATATTCATGTGCGCGACGATTTCAGAGACGGGCCGCGCGACCGGCTCGTCCACGTTCACGAGCGCGAGCGGGTCATCGCTGTGCTCGGTCGCAGCAATCGCCGCCGCCCAAGTGTCGTAGCCGTGCGTGATTCCGTCATTACCCATCGCCGCCAGATTCTCGATTGACAGGGCATTGGCTCCGAGTTGGTCGAAAGCCGCATCACGTATGTCGTCGGGGTCTGTGTACCAATGATAATGGCCCGGCAGACCGATACGCAGCGCGCGCTGGATGACGGGAGCAGCGGCGGCTTTTCTCTGCGTTGCCGACGCCGGAGCGAGGCTGCCCGCGCTCTGCACCTCGCCCGCACCGTCCGACTCGCCGCCGCGCTCGCCCTGTCCGCCGACGGGAGGACTCGCCACTTGCGTCGCCGGGACACGCAAAGCGCGCTCGCCCATCACGTCGGCTTCCCTCTCCAAGTTGAGATCGTCGTTAATCGCCACGTCGCCCGCGCGCAACGTCGGCTGGACGCGTCCCTGTCGCTGCTGGACGACGTGCCAAGCTTCGTGCGCCAGATGTTTTTCGCCGCCCTCCCCGACGTGAATGTCGCTGCCCTGCGTGTAGGCCACAGCCTGCACGCGCGCCGGTTTATCCGAATGCATGTGGACGTTCACGTCGTCCAGCGAGAGGCCCGCGAGGCTCTCGATGCCCGCCTTGAGCGCGTCGGGCAACCCCGTCGTGTTCGCCTTTCGCTGGACGGGTTGCGGCGTCTCCCCGTGCGCGTGTTCGTTCTCAATCTGCAAAGCGGGAGACGCTACTTGAGGCTGCGCCCCTTGTTGAAAGATTCTGCCGACGGCGCGGTTGCCGAGCGTGCGTTGAAGTTGGAGGACGCGCCGCTCGTTCAGCGTATGAGGCTTGAGCAGGGCGTGCCCGACGAGACGGGCAGGATGAGACGGTTCGAGTTGTTGCTGTTGTTGCTGCGGCGGCTGGCGTTCGGCGACGCCCGGCTGCGGTGCGCGAGCCTTCGACTCCGATTTGTCATGCGTGCCGACTTCTGCGCGGGACGACATCAACGTCTCCTTCTAAAAAAGCGTCCTGATTCTCGTCGGTGCAAGCGCACGCGGCGGACTGTGAATAATGTGAGTCGAGGCAAGACCGGAAACGCTTGCCGGGGGCGAAAAAAGGCGAGGTCTGGCAAACAGTCTTTGAAGTCTCCCGACAAGTTCTGGCACGATATTCCTGCGTTGTGCGGATGTCAACCTGATGTTTAATCCGCGCGTGTGTCGGCCAATCTTAACCGTTGTGAGTCCGGCGATGCCGGTTTCGATTGAGTCGGCGGACGCACCGTGAAGATTGAGAGCGGCGCGACATCACTCCGCTATCACGATGCCGAAATGCTCGCGCAGCGTCGCGGCATACTCTTCTTCATTCGTTAATGTACGCTCCTGCCGCTCGCCGCGCTCGAATGTTGTGATGAGACGCATCTCGCTCAAAGAGATGCGCCCACCGGCGGTGGCGCGCGAGCAGATGCGGCCCCGCGTGAAATGCGACGCGGGCGAAGTTTGATGATAGCGACACATGCCCGCGTAGTCGGCGTACTCGTAGCTTTGCAAAGTGAAACGATATTGCGCTTTCCATTCGTCGCCGTCGTCGCGGCGCATGAGAATCAGTTGAGAGCCGTCGGGGACGAGACGAAAGCTGCGCGTGCCCTGTCGCTGTTCGCCGCGTTCGTCGAGCAGGAGCGGCTCGCGGAATGAATCGCCGAAGCCGACATCAACCAGCCAACGCTGTTCGAGCGTGACGAGCAGCGCCATGTGGTCGAAGTCGGGGCCGAAGCCTCCGCCGTCGCGCGCCACTCCCGCCGAAAGCATCGCGACATCAAAACCCAACGCACGCAGCAGGGCCGCGAACAACCCGTTGGCCTCATAGCAAAAACCGCCGCGCCGCCGCACGACGATCTTGTCGAACAAAGCTTCATCTTCAAGCACAATCGCTTGCTTGGCGTGAATACTCAGATTCTCGAAAGGCACGGCCAACAGGTGCGCCAACTGCAACTCGCGAAGCGTCTGCGCGTCGGGAACAAGTGGCCCGCGATAGTCAATGCGTTCCAGATAAGCCTTAACGTCCAAGTCAGAATCTCCTCCGAACAAGCGTCAACCGTTCATCCGAACAAGCGTCAATCGTCCAAAAGTTCGGCGCATTCCAAATCCTGATAGGCGAGCATGGCCCTCTCCAAATTGTCCCGCCAGAGGCTCGCGCTTCTTCCCTGCGACCAGAAGATGACCGGAATATTCAGGTTCCTGATAGCCGCCCAACGGTAGTCGTTCCAGCAATCGCTCCAAGTGTAATTCCCGACGCCGTGCGCCAGCAGGCTCTCATGGTAGCGTCGCACGAGCCTCCGCTCCAGAGCGGCCCTGCGCTCCGGATACCAGCCGAGCGCGATCATAAACGCCAAGTCGCGCGCGCCCACATCAACGTGCCAGAGATGCCAATCAAAGAGACGAACCCGTTCGCCGCTCGACTCGCGCGGGTAGAGCAGATTCCACCAATGTGCATCGCCGTGCGTGACGGTCAGCCCGCGCGCCTGCGTCAGCCGTCCCCAAACTTTGCCAGCCGACGAAATCAACCGCTCATAGATTTTACGCCGTTCGACCGGCAGATCGTCTTGCAGGAAATCAACGAACCCGGCGACGTTCTTCTCCACGTCGCCGATAAAATTTCTCAGGTCGCTTTCGTCAAACAGTCGCCCGACATCGTTTCCGAGTCGCGGATGTTCCCACCAGAAAGCGTGCAACTGCGCCAGACACTCGACAGCCGCTTCGCAATGTTCCGGCGCGGGCGGCAGAGGCGCTTCCGGTTGAAAGTGCGTGTCGGATAGATCGTCCAGCAGGACGTAGCCGTTGCCGGATGCGTGCGAGTATGCCGCGCCGTAGCAGCGTATGAACGGCGGGTCATGCATCGCGCCGGAAATCGTCCTGTAGAATTCGACCTCCCGGCTGTAAGGCTCGGCGAGCGTCACCTGCGCCAAATCCTTGCCGGAGATTTTCAAGAACAGACGGGACGGCGCAAACGCGGGCGCGTCGTCCGAGTAAACGACCGCCAGACGAGAGACGACCGACAGAGGCAATCTTTTCGTCAGACGGTTCTCGACCCTGATCACTTCGCCGCGATTAAGGAGAACGCTTCGACGCAGCACGCCCGTTAACCATTCCGGCGTCGCCTGTCGCGGGTCGTTGATGACGTTCTCCATCCGCTCTTTGTATCATCCCCGCGCCCCGGAGCAGAAGCCTCTCCCGCTGATTGACGGCGTGAAAATATATTGACATAACGTAACGCATTGTTTACTTTCATTCGCCATGTTTACAAAAGATGACATATTTACAAAAGATGATTGGATTACCCTTTCGGAAGCGGCGAAATTGTTGAAAGTGAGCCGCCCCAAAATGTCGCGCCTCGTCTCGTCCGGCACGCTCGAAACCAAAGCAGACCCGCTCGACCAGCGCGTCCGCCTCGTCCGGCGCGACGAGGTTCTGGCGCTCATAGTGAGGGATAGAGCCGCATGAAAACCATCGCCATCGCCAACCAGAAGGGCGGAGTCGGCAAGACCACCGTGACCCGCGAGCTCTCCGCGTGTTGCGCCCTTAAAGGCTTCCAAACATTGACGATAGACTGCGACCCGCAGGGCAACCTGACCTCGTCTTGGGTCGAGCCTGACGTTTACGAAGCAACCCTCTCGCACGTTCTCATCGAACCCGAATCCCCTTCCGGCATCAAGACCGAGCCGCTGCCGCTCGACGACGCCATCGTCGAAAGTCCGGTCGAGAATCTCGACCTCGTGCCCGCCGACATCCGCCTCGCACGCTTCGAGATGCAGCCCGACTACCTGACGCACAGGCTCCGCAATCAACTCCAAGAGCACGGGCGTTCCTATGATCTGGTCTTCATTGATTGCCCGCCCCAACTCGGCAAACTGCTCACCGCCGCGCTCTACTCGGCAGATTTCGTGATCGTCCCCTGCGCCGCCGACGCGATGGGCCTGCAAGGACTCTCCGATCTCGCCTTCACCATCGAGCAGGTGCGGAAAAACGTCAATTCCGGCCTGCAAATGCTCGGCGCGGTCATCAATCTATACAAGCCGCAACGCAACCTTTCGGCGGAATCGAGGCAGGCCGTGGAGGCCGCCGTGGGCCTCGTCGGCCACGTCTTCGACACCAATCTGCACGACTACTCGAAGGTGGCCGAAGCTCCTTCGCAGAAACTTCCCGCCGTCCTCTACGCCAAATCACACCGCGCCGCCGACCAACTGTGGAGCCTGACGGACGAAGTGCTCGACCGTCTGGGCATGTTGCACCAGAAACTTTCCGCCGTGAAGTGAGGTTAGCCAATGTCGGAGACGAAGCCCAAATCCGCCGATTCCCTGCGTACGCCGAGGCCCAAAAAGCGACTCGGACTCTCCGTCCCTCCCGCCCTGCGAATGCCGCATGACGACCTGATTCATGCCCAGACGGAGGAGACCCCGACTATGACTAGTATGACTAGTCCGACTAGTCCGACTAGTCATACTACTCCCGCAGACGAAGAGGCTCCCGTTTCCCCCACACGCGACTTCACCAAGGTCGCCAACTCCATCGTGCGCGACGCCGTGCCCGCCGGTCTCTTCGCCGGGAAAAGCAAGCAGTTATATGACTGCCTCTACGCACTCACGCGCGGCGCGGTCGTGCCCACCCGTTCGATCCGCATCTCGCGCCCGAAGCTCATGAAGCGAGCCCGCATCGGCGCGCGCGTCACGTTCGACGCCAACGTCGAACGCCTCGTCGCCGTCGGGTTAATTGAGGTCAAAACCATCGCGGGAGAGCACGACGGAAATGAGTATACTATTCGTACACCCGACGAGATAAGTATGCCTAGTCAGACTACTATGACTAGTCAGACTAGGTATGCCCAGAAACTAGTCAGACTAGTCAGACTAGAAACTAGTCAGACTAGGCACACTTCATCTCCTGAAGAATCAACAACTTACGATACGCCTAAGACTTCTTTTAAGACTGATGAGGAAATTGATGATGATGAGGCCTTCGGCCCGCTCGCGCGAACGCTCAAAACCGCCGCACGTGAAGTGACCGGCAAAGACACTTCTGCGGCTGACGCCGCGCGCTGGCAAGAACTCGCCCAACTGCTCGCCACGGAACTCAAACTCGCCGCCGCACGCACTCACGTCTCCTCGGCTCCCGCTTTCCTGACCGAGCACCTGCGTCGTCGTCTCTGGAAGAAAGAGAAGCGCGAGTTAGACCGCGAGTTGAAGGAAGCGGCAAGGGAAGCGTCGGCGTCGGTGGTGGATGCGACAGAGTGTCCGGACTGTCGCGGGACGGGGTTGTGGTATCCGGCGGGCAACAGCGCGGAGGGGTTGTCGAAGGGCGTTGCCCGATGTCGTCATGAAAAGCTCTCAAACGCTGCCAAGGAAACAACCCCTGAGCCTTAAACCTTCGACTCAAAGGAATTTTAAGCCGTCAAGCCTGAGTTTTGGGTAATACAGGGAAGGGAAGCGAAACTCCTCCGAGATAATTCCGATAATCCTCCTTTTACGAAGAACATCTCCGGCAACAGGGGCCTTGCGTGTAAAGTCGGTATTTGACGCAACATAAAGTGCCCGGCTGGGTAGTCAAAGTCTCCCTGCTTGGATAGCTCCTCCGACTCTTCATCAAACTACGCAGGTTATGATTTTACGACACGCTGACGGGAGGACTGTTAACAGTCCTCCGGCTCGTCACGTCTATCATAAAACAGGTCTCACGCCGCGCATTCAGCTACACATCAGAAGAGGCTTATGACTGGACGAAACGTTATGGTGTCGCTGTTCATCGCGCTTTTGTTGTGCGTCCGAACATCACACGCGCAGCAGAAGCAGATTGACTTCAGCGAACTCGAAAAAACGATCAGCGAAGAGATGCAGGCCAACAGCACGCCCGGCGCTGCCGTGGCAATCATCGTCGGCGGCCAACTCGTGTTCGCGCAAGCCTTCGGTGTTTCAAACGTTGAAACCCGAACCCCTGCGACGCCGGGGATGCTGTTTCGCATCGCTTCCAACACAAAGATGTTAACGGCAGCCGCGCTCGTAACTTTAGCCGAACAGGGAAAGCTCAGGCTCGACGAGCCCGTCGGCACATACGTTAAAGGTCTCAGTCCGAAACTTTCAAAAATCACGGTGCATCAACTGTTAGGCCACACGTCGGGCATGCAGGACGGGGCATCGGATTTCGGCTCGCACGACGACGCGGCGCTCGGTCAAACTGTTCGCGCGTGGAATGACGCCTACCTGTTCACAGAGCCGGGTGTGATCTTCTCTTATTCAAATCTCGGCTATGATCTGGCGGGGCTGACGCTCGAAGCGGTGACGGGCAAGCCTTACGCCGACGCGATGAATGAACTGCTCTTCAAGCCCCTCGGGATGCAGAGCACGACCTTGCGACCGACGATAGCGATGACTTACCCGTTGTCACAGGGTCACAAGTTGGGCGAGGATGGGCGTCCCGTCGTGGTGCGGCCCTATTCAGACAAGGTGGAGCATTGGCCGAGCGGCGGGGTGTTCACGAGTATCTTGGATTACTCGCGTTTCGTCATCGCATTTATGAATCAAGGCAAAGTTGACGGCCAACAAATACTCCTCCCCGGAATGATCGCGAAACTCTCGACGCCGCATGTCGAAAGCCCGAGCGGCAATCAACAATGGCGTGCGAGGGTCGGGTATGGCCTGAATATTTTGGATTATCGCGGCGTGCGTGTGTTGCAACACGGCGGCAATGTGGTCGGGTTCGGGTCTCTGTTGCGCATGTCGCCTGAGCATCGGTTCGCCGTTATTATTTTAGCTAACCGCTCGGGCGCGCTCTTGCTCAAGAGCTTCGAGAAGGCGACGGAGTTAGCCGTCTCTCTGCCGCCTGCCACCAAACCCCCGGCAAAGGGCTCCTTACCGGTAAGCGCGGAGGAGATGAACAGGTACGCCGGTATTTATGTGAACAGCCCGGACTATCTGAGCGTCGAGATTCTGAAGAAAGATAACTCTTTATTCTTGCGGCAGGTCGGGTCGAGCGCGTCGAGCAAAATCATCCGGATCGGCGAAAACCGTTTTTCTGCCGACGGTGAAGAGTTTGTTCTGATACCCGGCGCAAACGGCACGGTTGTATATCTGCATATCGTCGGACATGCCTTCAAGAAAGCAGTAGCTCAACGGTGAGACTCCGCTAGAGCAGGAAGGTGTCATACTTGTCTTTGACTACCGGGTAGCACTCACAGGCGAAATCTTCCATCCCTTTGCGGTCGAGAATCTTGACGTGCCCGTGCTGGTAACTGATAAATCCCATCTCCTGAAGTTTAGCCGCCGCCTCGCTGATGCCGGAGCGGCGCACGCCGAGCATGTGCGACATGAACTCGTGTGTCAAATCGAACTCGTCGCGTTCCAGACGGTCGTGATACATCAAGAGCCAGCGCGCGAGGCGTCCCTCGATGGGGTGGCGTGCGTTGCAGACGACCGATTGCGAAATCTGCGTCATCAACGCGTGCGTGTAGCGCAGGAGCGCGTTTTGGAGCGCGCCGCCACGGCTGAACTCTTCGCGCAGCCGGTCGCTGGATAACTTGAGGGCTTCGCCCCTTGCCTGCACGGTGGCGACCTTCGTCTCGCTTCCGCCTAAGACGACGGAGATGCCGACCATGCCTTCGCGCCCCACCAGTCCGACCTCCATCCCCGTGCCGTCGGACAAATCCGTGAGCAATGAAACTATCGAGGTGGTGGGAAAGTAGACGTGCCGGAGGTTATCTTCCGGCCTGAAGAGGACTTCGCCCACGGTGAACGAAACGAGTTCGAGACGCGGCGCGAGCAGTTCAAACTCTTCGGCGCTGAGTTGTGCGAGGAGACGATTCTCGCTTGAAGATTGCGCTGTGACCGACATGCGTTATCACTTTCGACGTAGAGGATTTTCGACCGACGGCGCGAGCGCACGATAGCATTCACAGGCAGACGCTTCGAGCCTCTGCCGGTCGAGGATATGAATCATCCCGCGATGATTATTGATGGCCCCGCTCTCTCGCAGAACATTGCAGGAATCGGTGACGCCTGCGCGGCGCGCGCCGAGATGGTGCGCCATCGTTTCGTGCGTCAGCGGCAAACGTTCTTCGCCCGCGCGGTCGTGAATCAACAGCAGCCACGTGCTGAGGCGTTCGTCCAGACGGTGTCGGCCATTGCAGACGGCACGCTGGGAGAGTTGCGCGAGGCGTGTGCCGGTGTAGCTCAGAAGGAGGCGTTGCATCGCACTGCCGCGCGCGAACTCGCGCTTGATAACATCCCTCCCGACCCGCAGCGCGCTCCCGCCGGTTGTGACCTGCGTCCAGTAAGAGGGCGGGGGAGCGTCGAAGACCGTCGAGAGCCCGAGCAGACCGTCGCGCCCGACGATGGTAGCCGCCGTCATGCTGCCGTCTTCCATAAAATAGAGGTGCGAGACGACGACGGCGGTTTCCGGAAAATAAACGTCTTGAATAACTTCTCCGAGCCTGTAGACGGCCTCGCCCGCGCCGAGGGAGACGGGTTCGAGATGCGGAAGAAGACGCGCGAAATCCTCTCCAGGCAGCGCCGTTAGCAGCTTGTTGGTGAGCAGCCCGTTGAACGGCCCCGGCTTGACGA
Organism: Pyrinomonadaceae bacterium; assembly: GCA_035537095.1. Lineage (GTDB taxonomy): Bacteria > Acidobacteriota > Blastocatellia > Pyrinomonadales > Pyrinomonadaceae > DASWNP01. The sequence goes on along the minus strand of DATLMV010000004.1, from coordinate 3,225 downwards.
ATTTATGCGCGCGACTCCTGCCGGGTCTCTCTTCCGCCACCAGACGAGCGCCCGCAGGCGTTGACGCGAGGCATGCGTCGGCGTCTTTCCGCGTCGAGTCGTTATTGCTCAATGGTGTGTTAATCATAGCCGTCTCCGTTTCAAAAACCGGCGTCGAGTTGAATCCGCCGGTACAGTCAACGGCCACAGTTTCCCGTCTCAACTGCGGCGACCGCGAGCCACTATCACTCTTCCGACGAGAGAGACGCTCCTCCCCAATTTTGCATACTGAACGTCAGACTATCTCACAATGAACGCCCGCCGCATATCGGGAAGGAGCGAAGGCTCGATAGGGATTTTCCCTAGTCGAGAAAAGCGAAAGGGTAGTCAGTCGAGAAGCGTAAAGCGTTGATAGGCAGACAGTTATCGCCGTGAGAACGTTCGCGGGCGGCGAAGCGTCGGGCGTGTCGAGGGACGGATTGACATAGACGACTATCCGGTCTGATGACCGGATAGGATGAGCGCGGATGAGTTGCGAAACAGGCTTTGAGAGCCGGGAGGCGTGATGAATTTGATGAGTTGACCGCGCGCCGCCGTCAGCGTCGGAGCCCTTTCATTATTTCTGCGTTGGCCTCGATGATGCGCGTCGTCAGTTCCGTCTCGGGCGCAAGCGACCATTTGTCATGCTCGAAAGTTCCTCCGAGGATGATGCCGTCGCGGCGCGGGAACATGTATGAAGAATTGCTGAGATAGCAGTAGTCAATCTCCGGCTGCGGCAGGAGCACTTCGAGTTGGCCGCGCACCGGGATGAGCACCGCGTCGTCGAAGAGTGTCTTCGCGCCGAGCCCCGTACAGTTGAAGACGACCGGCTCGGGCAAAGCCGCAATCTCCTCACGGCTCCGCAACTCCCTGACGACCACCTTTCCTCCGGCGATGTGGAAATCGCGCAACAGCGCGGGGAGATAAACGGAAGGCTCAATCATCATCGTGTTGAACTGCCTGACGAAAGGGAAGCCGAAGTAGTGTTTCGCGTCTTTGTGAATCCGCGTTTCAGGATAGAGTTGCGCGCCGCCGGGTAGCACGCGTTCGAGCGGCGCAGACTCTCTCTGCAAATCGAAAGTCTCCATCCAACGCACGCCGTACTCTGTGCCGACGAGAGTTTGAAACGCGCGTTGGGAAATCCGGCACGCGAGTTGGAACTGCTCCAAGAACTGGGGACTGACTTTTTGCGGGTTATAGATGGAGGTCGGATACCACAATGCTCCGGAGACGTTGGAGGTCGTCTCCGGCGGCAGTTCTCTGGCGTAGATGGTCACGGCCCGACCGCGACGCTGAAGCATTCGCGCCGTCGAAAGACCGATGACGCCGCAGCCGATGACGGCGACGTTGTGCTGTTCGATGTCGCGCGCGAGTTCGACGGCCAACGTGGCGACACCCCACGAAAGCGTGACTCCCGAGCCGCCGTGCCCGTAGTTGTGAATCAAGACCTTCTCGCCCAGACGCTCCGCCCGCAGGACAAAGCCCTGCGAGCGATACGGCCTCAGACCGATGACGGTACGGATAATACGCTCGTGCGAGATTTTGACGGGGAAGAAACGGCGCGAAGTCTTGCTCTCGGCTGCGAACCCCTGCCGGGGCAAAGAGCTTCCGGCAACGACGTATGCGCTCGCCGCGAGCGACGACTTGAGAAAATCGCGGCGGCCTGTTCTCTTTGTTATCTGTCTTTCCATCACAAATCAATATCTCCTCGACGGACTCACCCGCTATTCAGTTTGCCATAATCGTATCGCGTCGAATCAACAATTACCTTCAAGGCCGACGAGTCCGACTTTCATCTCGCTTCTGTATAACAAAACCGCGAGTAGTAAAACGTTTAAGTCTACGGGGAAGTGGATTGTGAATCGTCAATCGCTGATGGATGCTGATGCACTTGTCTATTCACGATTTACGATTCACGATTCACGATCTACGATTCACGCCCTCCTCACGTATCTTGAAGCCACCCTTGAAGGAGCGCGAAGCGGACGATGTCTATGCGGCTGTTCATCCCGAGACGCTTCATCGCGTTGGCTTTATGAGCCTCGACGGTCTTGACGCTGATCTCCATGCGCGCGGCGATCTCTTTGTTGCTGTAGCCCCACGCGATGAAACGGAGGACTTCCGCTTCGCGGTCGGAGAGCGGCGTGCCGAGATCGTCGGGAATCAGTCTGTATATCGCGCGCGCGCGGGGCGTGAAGAATTTGATGCGGAGGTTGCGGTCGAGGAGGATGGTTCCGAAGTCGGTGGAACTTATCAGGCTCTTGAAATCGTCGTTGGCCTGACCGGGTTCTTCTATCTTGATCTTCAACTCCCGATTCACTCTCGCCGGTTCTTCGTTGACCGGCTGCAACTCCGCACGGCTCGTCTCCAACTCTTCGGCGCTCGCGCGCAACTCTTCGTTCATAATTGAAGCTCTCTGTTCGGAGTTTTTTAACTGTCCGTTCCGCGTCTCGTCCTGCCCGACGCTCGCGCAGAGAGGATAACAAGCGCGCGCCGTGTTGTCTTCCGCTTCCCGGTTGAAGAAGCGGGACGTTTACAGCAACAGCGTCTCGACGCGGTGTGCGTGCACCATCTCTTCGCAGGGCGACCATGCAAAGACCGTGAAGCGCCCGTCCTGCGAGGCCACGAGCGCGACCGCATCGTGCTGATCCTGTACGAACTGCGCGGCGGACATGTGGCGCGTGCCGCCGAGTTGGACGGGGTAGACGACCGAAGCCGCGCCGCCGATGACGGGTTCCGTCAGGACGATCTTTTCCACCTGCGCGCCGCCCTCGCGCCGCCCGATCTTCGCGCCGAAGGCGAGCAGTTCGTACTGGTCGCTGATGACGGTCGCGCCGTCAACCGCCGTCATGCCCGCGACCGCCTCGACCGCGTCAATCAAAGCCTCCTGCCACAGTCGCCGGTCACGCTCGCCCGCGTCCTGCCGCATCAGTTCGGCCAGTTCGCGGAATGCGGGCGCGACCGCATACGGGACGGGCCAGACAATCGAATCCCTCCAAGCCTCCGTGTCCTGCGGCACGACGAGCAGGCTGCCGCCCCTGCCGTGCGCGCGCATGGAGGCCGCCAGTTGCACGAGCACGTTGACGGAGTTCGTGTCGCGCGAAGCGGGCGAGCCGAAGCCGAGCAGCGAAGTGATGAGCGCGGGGCAATCTGGCAGGCTCGTGCCACCCTCGTCCACCTCCTTGATCTGGTCGCCCTTGAGCACCA
>DATLMV010000003.1:0-17184 GCA_035537095.1 Pyrinomonadaceae bacterium | reverse complement strand
CCGCGAGCCCATCTACAAAGGTTTCTACGAGGGATGGTTCTGCCCGCCGTGCGCGACCTTCAAGACCGAAGACGAATACACGCGCCCCGCCGTCGAGGGCGATGCGCCGCTCTGCCTGATTCACGAAACCCCGCTCGACCGCGTCTCCGAAGAGAGCTATTTCTTTCGTCTCTCCGATTACGACGAGGCCCTGCTCGAACTCAACGAAGCGCGCCCCGATTTCATCCGTCCCGAAGCGCGCCGCAACGAAGTGATGAGTTTTATCCGGAGTGGTCTGCAAGACCTCTCGATCAGTCGTCTGAAAACGTCGGTCAGTTGGGCCATCCCCGTGCCCGACGACGAAACTCATACTATCTACATCTGGTTCGACGCGCTCTCGAACTACATCACCGCGCTCGGCTGGGGCAACGACGAACAGCGACAGCGCGAGTTGTTTGAAAAGTTCTGGCCCGCCGTGCATCTCATCGGCAAAGACATCCTCCGTCAGCACGCCATCTACTGGCCCGCGTTTCTCATGGCCGCCGGTGTGGAACTCCCGCGCGCCGTCGTCGCACACGGCACTTGGCTCGACCACATCGGGCGCAAGATGTCGAAGACCATCGGCAACACGGTCAACCCTTTCCTTCTGCATCGTCACATCGGCAACGACCCGACGCGCTACTTCTGCCTCCGCGAGATGTCTTTCGGGCAGGACAGCAAGGTCGGGTATGAGACCATCGTCGAGCGCGTCAACAGCGACCTCGCCAGCGGCCTCGGCAATCTCGCCAGCCGCACGCTGACGATGATTCATCGCTACTCCGATGCGCTCGTGCCCGACGGCGAGATTGCCGAGGAGCGGCGTCTGCAAGCCAAGCGCGCGGGCGTCGAGACGGACGCGCAGTCGCTCGCGACCGCGCTCGAACATGCGCGCAACCAGTTCGTCGCGCAGATGGAGGAACTCGCTTTTCATCGCGCGCTCGAAGTCGTGTGGAGCGCAATCGCGCGCGTGGACAAACTCATCTCGGAGGCGAAGCCTTGGGAGCTTGCGAAGAACGACGAACAGCGCGCGACGCTCAACGCCGTGCTTTATCGCGCCGCCGAAACGCTGCGCTGGCTCGCCGTCATGCTCTATCCGCTGCTGCCCGAATCCTGCGCCGCGCTCTGGCGTCAACTCGGATTGAGCGAAGATTTGACGAAGCTCGACCCGGCACAACTCACTTGGGGAGGTCTACCCGTCGGGACTCGACTCGGAGAAGTGACGCCGCTTTTCCCGCGTCTCGACAAAGCGAAAATCATGTCTGAAATCGAAAACGAAAACGCCAACCAAACGACAGCCGTCAACAGCGGCACGCACGCGACGCAGGCCGCCGTGCCCGGTGCGCCCACCGCGACCGAAACCAAAACCGACGCGCCACCCATGCGCGGCGCGACCGAAGCCGACGCCGTGCCGCAAGCCGCGCAAGCATCTGCCGCTGCGGACGCCACCGCCGGAGAGAGCCAGCAGGGCGCAAACGCTTCCGTAGCACAACCGCCGGAAGGTGCGGCGCAGGGCGTCGTGAGTCTCATCGGCATCGAAGATTTTGCGAAGGTGGAGATGCGCGTCGGCGAGATTCTGACCGCCGAGCGAGTGCCGAAGGCGGACAAACTCCTGCGCTTCACGATTGATGTCGGCGAATCAACGCCGCGACAGGTGCTCGCCGGAATCGCGCAATACTATGAGCCGGAAAATCTCGTCGGGCGCAAGATCGTCGTCGTCTCCAACCTGCAACCGCGCAAACTTCGCGGCCTCGAATCGCAGGGCATGGTGCTCGCCGCCTCCGTCGGTGACGAAGGCCGCCCCGTCCTCGCCACCTTTACCGAAGACGTGCCGAACGGCGCAAGACTGAAATGAGGATAGAGGTTGGATGTCGGATGTCAGATGTTAGATGAAGACAATTCTTTTCTAACATCTGACATCCGGCATCCAACCTCTCGCTTTTATGTTTGTAGATTCACACGCGCACATTGACGGGGAGGAGTACGACGCCGACCGCGAGGAGGTTTTGGAGCGTGCGCGTGCGGCTGGCGTGCGCGCGATTTTGAATGTGGGGACGGGCGACCCGCGCAGCGGGCATCTTGAGCGTGCGGTCGCGTTGGCCGAACGCTACGAGGATGTCTATGCGGCGGTCGGAGTCCACCCGCACGACGCGCGCCTGTTCGATACGGACGCGGCTGAGCGTCTCAAGGGTTTGACCGCGCGGAGCGAGCGCGTTGTCGCTTGGGGCGAGATCGGTCTGGACTATCACTACGACAACTCGCCGCGCGACGTGCAGCGCGCCGTCTTCGTGCGACAGTTGCGATTCGCGCGCGAGGCGGGCCTGCCCGTCATCATCCATTCGCGCGAGGCTGATGCGGAGACGGTCGAGATTCTGCGCGCGGAATGGGCGGGCGGGAGTTTGCGCGGCGTGATGCATTGCTTCGGCGGGGGCGCGGAGATGGCCGAGAGCGTCTTGGAGTTGGGTTTTATGATTTCCTTCGCGGGCAACGTCACCTTCAAGAAGGCCGAACCCTTGCGCGAGGTCGCGCGCCGCGTGCCGCTCGCACGCCTTTTCGTCGAGACGGACTGCCCGTTTCTGACGCCCGTCCCGTTTCGCGGGCAGAGGAACGAACCGGCCCGCGTCGTCGAGACGGCGCGCTGTCTCGCGGAACTTCACGGCATCGAGACGGCGGAACTCGGGCGCATCACCGCGCACAACTTCGCCCGCTTCTTCAGTCTCACGCTCGACGACGACGCGCCGCCGCCGGAAGCGACTTCTGCAAGTTAACCGCCGGAGCAGGGACGAACCCTGCCCGGACGAAGTTTTCCACAGCGGAGACTCTGTCGGCGCGCGAAAATCCAGCCGGTCGGGCCTGACGCTTTGCCGCCTTGCCGGTTGATGTTATAAAAGAAGTGACAAGTGACAAGTGACGAGTGACAGGTTAAAACCGCCACTTGTCTGTCGTTGATTACCGCGCTCTTTCATTCTTGCTCGTCACACGTCGCTAATCATTCGTCACCGTAAATCTCTTATGGCACAACAGAACTCATTCGATATCGTTTCGCAGGTTGACCGCGCGGAGATCGTCAACGCGCTCAACCAGACGATGAAGGAAGTCCGGCAGCGTTTCGACTTCAAGGGCAGCAACGCCGAGGCCGTGTTGGAGAAGGAAGAACTCGTTCTCACCGCCGAAGACGAAACGAAGCTGCGCAACATGAACGACATCTTGCAGCAGAAACTCGTGCGCCGCAGCGTGCCTCTGAAGGCGTTCAACTACGGCAAAATCGAGCAGGCGGCGGGCGGCACGGTGCGGCAGCACGTGGCGATTCAGCAGGGCATCCCCATCGAAAAAGCGAAAGAGATAGTCAAGTTTATCAAGGACACGAAGGTCAAGGTGCAAGCCTCGATACAAGGCGACATCGTGCGCGTCACGGGCCGCGACCGCGACATCCTGCAAGAGACCATCGCCCATCTCAAAGCCAAAGATTTCGGCATCAACATGCAGTATTCAAACTACAGGTCGAATTAGTGACAAGTGACGAGTGATGAGTGACGAGTTAAAGACAGATTTCATTTCTTGCTTGTCACTTGTCACTCGTCACTCATCACTTCGTTATATATGAATCAATCTGGTCAAACGGCGACGATTGAAGAACCGGGTCTGGTGGCGCGGCGCATTTTCAGTCTGATCGCGGCGGAACTGGCTCTGGTCGAGGCGGAGTTTGAGCGTCAGGCGCGCTCGAACATACAGGTCATCGCCTACATCGGAGATTACCTGCGCGCGTCGGGCGGGAAACGCGTGCGCCCCGCGCTGACGCTGCTCTCGAACGCGGCGACGGGGGGCGACGCCTCGCGTCACAACGTCATCCGCATGGCGACCGTGATGGAGTTTCTGCACACGGCGACGCTCGTTCACGACGACATCATTGACAACGCCGGAACGCGCCGCAATCGCGCGTCAATCAACAGTCGCTTCGGCAACCAGACCGCCGTCCTGATGGGCGACTGGCTCTACATGTCCGCCTTTGAAACGAGCCTCGCCGAACGCTCGCTCCCCATTCTCGACATCCTGACGAACGTCACGCGCAAGATGACCGAGGGCGAGTTGCTGCAACTGACGATGCTCGGGCGCACCGACGTTTCGGAGGAGCAATACTTCGACATCCTGCGGCGCAAGACCGCGTATTTGTTCAGCGCGTGCTGCGAAATCGGCGCAATCGTCGGCGGCGCGAGCGTCCCGGAGCAGCACGCCCTGCGCGACTACGGGATGAATCTCGGCACGGCCTTCCAACTCGTTGACGACCTGCTCGACTTCACCAGCACCGACGAATCGCTCGGCAAAGCGGCGGGCGTTGACCTGCTCGAAGGCAAGGTGACGCTGCCCCTTATCTACCTTCTGGCGCGCGACCCCGCGCAACGCGCCGCCGTGCAGGCCGTGATGCGCGAGGGCAGCTACGCCGAACTGCCGCGACATGCGCTCTTGGAAGTAGCGCGCGCGACGGGCGCGCTCGAAGCCGCACATGTGCGCGCCTCGGAGTTTGCGGAGACGGCACGCCGCGCGCTCGAAAACCTCCCGCCCTCGAAATACCGCGACGCGCTTCAGTCTATCCCGACCTTTATTTTAGAGAGGGACAGGTAAGACGCGGAGCATCGCGTTGTGAGTTGATAACGGTTGTCTCTCGCCCCCTTGTCGCGCTTCTCGCGCCGGTCAGTTTTCAGACGAGCAGTTTATGCCTGACTTCGTTAAAGGACTCGCGCTCGGCCAAGCGTTCTACGAGGAAGCGGCCCGCCCCATCATCGAAAAACATTTTCCGCAACTGCGCTACTCGGCGGCGATCATCGGTTGGGGTTCGGAGGTCTTAGGCTACGACGACGCCGAATCAACCGACCATCATTGGGGGCCGCGCTTCCTCATGTTTCTCGACGCCGCCGACCGCGAACGCTACGAGCAACCCGTCTCGGACGCTTTGAGCGCGAATCTGCCTTACAGGTTTCGCGGGTATTCGACCAACTTCATCCCCGCAGACGATGACGACCCCGTCCGTCTCTTAAAGGAGATTGACGAAGGCCCGGTCAATCACATGGTTCACATCGAGACCATCGAATCGCTGTTCGGTTGGTATCTCGGCGTGAGTCCGTTCGCGGAGATAACGCTCGCCGACTGGCTGACCTTCTCCGAACACAAACTGCTCGCGTTGACGAGCGGGCGGGTCTTTCACGACGGGCTGAAAAAACTTGAAGACGTGCGCCGAAAGTTCGGCTACTATCCGCAGGACGTTTGGCTCTACCTGCTCGCGTGCGAGTGGCAGGCCATCTCGCAGGAAGAAGCCTTCATCGGGCGGGCCGGATTCGTCGGCGACGAACTCGGGTCGGCGGTCATCGCGGCGCGGATGGTCAAGCGTCTGATGCGTCTCTGTTTTCTGTTTGAGAAAACCTACGCGCCCTACTCGAAGTGGTTCGGGACGGCCTTCGCCCGGTTGAAATGCGGGCCGGAGTTGACCCCGATTTTTCGGCGGGCGCTGCACGCGGAGAACTGGCGCGACAGGGAAGCGCATCTCTCGAAGGCTTACGAATACGTCGGGCGGATGCAGAACGAATTGAAGATCGCCGCGCCGGTGGATGATAAAGTCTCGCTGCACGGGCGGCCCTACATGATTATCCACGCGCGACGCTTCGGGATGGCGATTCTGGATGCAATCGAGGATGAGGAAGTTCAGCGTCTGAATTTCTTCGGCGGCTCGGTCAATCAATTCGTCGAGGACGACAACGAAGTGGGACAAGTCGCGCTCTGTCAGAAACTCAAGATACTCTATCAACCTTCGCCGCCGCCGCGCGGTGATTGAATCTTACGCGAACCGAACCTATGCCTGACGATAATCTCTTAGCGACATTGGAGCAGAATCTGCGACAGGCGCGCGCGACGCGTTCGCGTCTGGCGTCGCGTCTGGCCGACCTCGAAGCGGAAGCCGAGAAGGTGCGGACGGAAGTCAACGAGATGGACACGCTCGTCGAGCAGACGAAGAACGCGATGTTCCGCATCCTCTCCTCGACGCTCGGCACGGCGCGCGCCGCCGCCGTCCCTTCCGACGACGAGATCGAGGCCGCCATCCGCCGCGACGCCGCGCGCGACGAACGCTTCAACGCGCAGCATCAACACGCGCCCGGCACGCGCCACGACATGCCGCAGGTGCGCGCCGAAACGGAGGCGAAGGACGACCGTTTTCTCGACCGCACGATTCCGCAGGCCACCGCCATGCTGCTCAAGGAAGCGGGCGGGCCGCTCCACGTCAACGAGATTTACAACCGCCTGCTCGAAGGCAATTTCCAGTTCACCGGCCAGCACCCGACCATCAGCATCGCCGTCTCGCTCAACCGCAACCGACGCTTCCGCAAAGTCGCCCCCGGCACATTCGATTTAGTCATCCGCGACGCCGCACAGGCTTCCTGAATAGGACTTTAAACAGGGATAGACAGGATTAAAGAGAACGGACAAGCTACGTTGCTTTCCTATCTTCTTATCCTGTCTATCCCTGTTAATTTTCTCCGCATCTTATTAACTACTCGACGCGTACTCTATCGGTTGCGCCGCGCCCGAAGTTTTCGGGATGGTACATCTCTTCGGCTTTGGGCGGGGGGACGACGAAGAGGCCGGGCGTGGTGGCGCGCGCGACGTAGGAGTATGTATAGACGCCTTCCCAGAGCAGGGAGGTGAAGGCTTCGGCGCGTTCGTCGCGCAGGTTCTGATGCTCGAACCAGCCTTGATACGACCACCAGCCCCAACGGTTGCCGCCGGTTTTGACCTCCTTCGTGTCAGCCGGAACGTCGCCCGTGACGGCGAGCGACGGGTTGAGGATTTCGAGTCCGGCGGGGAGAGGGTCTGTCAGCGCGACGTGATAGCGGCGCGTCGGCGCAGAGAGCGTCAGACGCACGCGGACGCGCGCGCCCGCTTTGACGTGCCACGCGCCGTCCGAATCGCGGCGCACGTCCGCCGGGTCGTCAATCGCTTCGTATGCGCGCTCGACGTTGAAGCCGTAGTCGGCGGCGTCGAGCTTGAGAGAGGCGGGCGCGTACTGCATGCCGAGACGATAGTAGAGACGGCCCGCGCCCTCTTTGCCGAGCGTGAGGTTCTGCTGCGCGGGAGATTCCTTGAGCAGATAAGACATCGGAATTTGGACGTGCTGCCGTTCGGTCGTGCGACCACGATAGGCGTGCTCGCCCGCGAACGCGTCGCCGAGCCATGCGCGCGCGACGAAGTCGGGCGTCAGCTTTTCGTAAGTCCCGAAGTAGCGGTCGAGCGCGAGCAGGATAAAGGCGTTCTCCTGCGTGTTCGACCAGCGCCCTGCGGTGCGATGCGCGAGCAGGCCGCGCACGATTTTCGGAATCAGGTCGCTGGCGGGGCGGTCGCCGATGAGGGCTTCGAGGATGATGCCGTCGGCGCGTCGCTCGGAATGCAGGAGGACGCGTTCGCCGTCGCTGTAGCGGGTCGTGAAGTGCGCGTTGGCCGCCGTCTCCTCGACGCGGTTGTTGAGCAGGCGGTGAATGGCTTCGACCTGAACTTGCGCCGCAGGGACTTTCGAGAGCACGGGCAGCAGCCAGCCCACCGCTTCGAGCGAGAGATTTTCGAGGCCCGCTTCGGCGATGAGACGTTGGGCGCGCGCCGTGTCTCTGTCGCCCATGCGTGCGCGGACGTTGAGCGCGTAGGCGATGAGCGCGCGCTTGCTCTCGATGCTGTAGTCGGCGGGGATGTGCGTTTCGATGGCGCGCAGGTAACGACGCGAGGCGTCGAGCATCGCTTGCGGCACGTCGAAGCGTTTCTCCTTCGCGCGTTGGAGCGCGTGTGCGACGTGGATGCTGATGTAGGGCCAAGAGGGGTCGCCGCGTTTCCAGAAGGCGAAGCCGCCGTCCTCGTTCTGCAAGACGCGCAGGCGTCTGATGTCGCGCTCGACCGCCGCCTCCAACTCTTTCGGCGACGGCAAGCCCTTCGCCTGAAAAGCGGTCAAAACGTCGCGCAAAGCGGCGATGCCGAGCACGCGCGAGGAGATTTGTTCCGAGCACTCGTACGGATAGTTCGAGAGATAAAGAACGGCGTCGGTCAACTCCTGTAGTTGCGTCGAGGAGGTCGTGATTTCGAGTCCGCCGAACTCTTTGAAGACCCCTGCGGGCGCGCGGACGCTTTGCAGAATCGCGCCGTCGTCCAGTTCGCCGTAGGTGGCGAAGGCTTCGGTGGTGGCGGGCGTCCAGACGGGAAGTTGAACCTCGGCGGCGTCGGTCATGCGGCCCGCGAGCGCGCCCAACTGGAAACGCGCTATCCCTGCGCGCACAGCCGCGACGGGGAAACGCACCTCGACACGGTCGTTCGCGGCGACCGTCACGCGGCGTCCCGCGCCTTCCGTCAGTTCGGCGTTCACAGCGCGCACGGCGACATCCACGCTCATGGCCGCGTCCGTCTGGTTCTGCACGACGACGGGCAACTCTATCCGGTCGCCGAAGTTGAGAAAACGCGGGGCCGACGGGCGCACCATCAGAGGCATCCGCGCCGTGATCGCCGACTCGCCCGCGCCGAACTGCTTGCCTCCGGCGACCGAGACGGCCATCACGCGATAGCGCGTCAGGTTGTCCGGCAGTTTGACCTCGACCTGTGCGCGCCCTTCGGCGTCGGTCGGGAGCGCGGCGGCGAAGACGGCGAGCGCGTCGAAGTTTTCGCGCAGGCGAATCGTCTCCGCCGCCTCTGCTTTCGCTTCCTCCCTTTTGCCTAGATAGAATTGAAAAGAGAAGCCATCCCGGTCTTCAGCCGCCCTCGCCTGCACCGGGGCCATCACTTGCAACTGCTCGTTCATGACAAGACCGCCCCCGCCCACGCCTGCGCCGCCGCCGATAGCGATGCCCCTGCGAAGCGCCAGCCTCGTTGCTCTCGTCCCCGGAGATTGCTGGTTAACGACGACGGGCTTCGATAGTTCGGACGGGTTGCCGAGCAGGACGTGCTGGCGCGCGTGCCGGTCTTCGGTGTCGGCTGAACGCTGCATGTAGAAGATGTCGAGCGGGTCGGGGATGCGATAGCCCGTGAGCGAGAGCACGGATTCGTCAACGACGACGACCGCCATCTCGCCGCCCTTGACGGGGCGACCCTGCGCGTCACGCACCTCAACATCAACGACGGTCGTCGCGCCCGGTTCGAGCGCCTTCTCGCGCGGCGTGGCGCGGACGGAGAGCTTGCGCGCGACGGGCGGGATCGGGAGATTGATTGTCCCCGTCGCGTAGGCCGGACGCGTCGGGAGCTTGGCGTCGGGCTGTCCCTCCTCGTTCGTCCTTACTCCTGCGCCGACCAGATCAACCTGCACGTGGACGTTGGGCGTGAACCCTTCCTCGACGGGTATCTTCAAGGTGTGCGACGCCGTGTTCATGCGAAAACGCTCCGTGCGGACGATGCCGGAACGACGCAGCGTCAAGAGTCCTTCCGCCGGAGCGAACGGCGACTGGACGAGGACTTCCGCCGTCTCGCCCGCGCCGTATTCTTTGCGGTCGGGAATCAACTCGACCGTCTCCTGCGCGACGCCGCGCGCGGGCGGCGTCTTGCCGCCAGCCACCCAGATCGTCAACTCGCTCTCGTTGCGCCGCTCGCGTTCGTCAATCACGCTCGCACTAACGCGATAGACGCCGCCCTCGCGCGTCTCGAACGTGCAACGCACGGCATCGGTTGCCGAACGGACGTTGCACTCCTGCGCGTTCGTCTCCTTCTGTCGCCACTCGCCGCGCTCGAACACCCATTCGAGCAGCACGGCGCGCGCGCGAATCTCACGCTGCGCGACGGCGCGGCCATCTATGTCCGTGACGATACTCTCGACGACGACGGGCTGCCCGCGCTCGACGAACGTGCGCGGCGTGCGGAGGCCCACGTAGAGGTCTGAAGGGTGAACGAGGAGCGTCGTCGTGCTGGCCCACGTTTGACGGTTGACATCGGCGACGTTGGCCGTCGCGGCGACGCTCGTCGGTCGCGGCGGCGAGACGGAATCGAAGTCTATGCGTAAGCGATGCTTGCCGGAGGCGTCGGTCGTGCCCTTGTAGGTCTGCGTCTGTCCCGGTTCGCGGCGCGAGGACGCGCGCCACCACGGAACCCACGTGCCGAAGGTGAAGTCGCCGCGATTGGGCGGCGTGAAATGCGCGGGCGTGGCCCTGACGCTCCAGTTGACTTCGGCGTTGGCGAGCCCGCCGCCCGCGTAGTAAAAGGCCGAGACGGAAGCGTCCGCGTGTTCGCCGACGACGTGCGGCCCCTCGCTCGCCTGCGCCGTGACTTCAAACTCCGGACGGCGAAACTCCTGCACCTGAATCAGGTGCGTGTGCTGTCGGCCCTCACCGGCGGCGCTTCCGCCCTGCGCCGAGAGGTCGAGACGCGCGTGTCCGAGATTGACGGTCGGCGGCAGCTTGAACGAAGTGTCGAAGCCGCCGAGCGCGTTCAGGCGGACAGAGTTTTTGAGTATCTCGTTGCCGCGCGAATCCTTGAGCGTGTAGGAGACGGATTGCGCCGCGCCGTCGAGCGCATTGACATCGCCGCCGCGTCCCGCGCCGACGCGCCGGAGCCAGCCCTTGACGTGCACCTCCTCGCCCGGTCGGTACATCTTGCGGTCGTCGAAGACGTACCAGAGCAGAGAATCCTCGGGCTGTTTTTTGTACCAGTTGCTCGCGTCCGTCCACCAGTCGGAGTGCTCGGGCAGGATGGCGACATCGCGCCCCCGCCGCGCGACGAGCAGACGCCTGCCGTCGTCCGCTTGCTGCGGCAGAGCTATGCGCGCCAGCCCCTCGACGCCGCTCAAGGCTTTCGCCTGCGTCGGGTAGATGCTCATCTCGACGCCCGAGAGCGGCGCGCCGTCTTCGAGCGACGTGGCCCAGCCGAGCAAATCCGTCCGGTCAACAAAGGCGTCTAAACCGATGTTCGTCACTTCAACCCAAGCGTTCACGGTCTGCCGCCCGCCGCGCCTGCGGACGACCCCGTCGAGCCCCGATTCGACGCGCACGACGACGTGCCCGAACGTCTCGCCCGCGAGCGCAGGGGTCAGGTCAATGCTCGTCTCGGTCAACTCGTCGGGCGCAGAGGCGACCGCGACGTTCTGCGTGTGCAGGAGTTTCCCCGGCGGCGTGTGTTGCTTGACGGCGGCGGGGTCGGCGTAGCCCTTGATGTAGCGCATGTAATCCGTGAAGCGCGACCAATCTGCGGGCCCGACGCCGTAGAGACTGACTTTGAGATTTCGCAGGTTGACCGTGTAGACCGAGAAACGGCGCGGCGCGGACGGGTCGAGGACGACGAAACCATCGTTCTCCGCGCTCAGCGAAGGGTCTGCCGCGCCGACGTTGAAAGTCACGGTGACATCTTCGCCGAGCGTCTGGCCGAACTCGTCCTTGAGCGTGCGCGCGAAGGTCACTCGATAGGTCGTGCGCCCTTTCACGTCGCCGTTAATGTGTATGTCGTTGTCGTAGATGGAAGCCTGCATCCCTCTGAGCGCGGGTTCGACGCGGATTTGCGACTGCTCGAAAGCCTGCGCGTCGAGCGGGTTGCTGAAGGTGATCATCCATGTGCCGTCGGGCTTGCACGTTTTTCCGGAACTGCATTGATGCTCGACGATGCGGAGCGCGCCGTAGGTGCGGAAGGAGAAGGTCTGCGGTTTGTCGGTCGTGCGCGGCCCTTCGGCGGAGGGCGTGCCGGGGCCGATGGTAACGCTGATGTTCGAGTTGGGAGGGAGCGCGGATTGCGTCTCATTGGTTGCGCCGCGCAGCGCGCGCAGGGCCAGCCAGCGTCCCTCCGTCTCCGCTTTGACGAGCGCGCTCACGCCCGCGTCCGCCTCGATTTCGGCAGTCGTCGCCAGCCGCACGGGCAGCACGTCCGCGCCCGCGCGCACCTTGATCGTGCGGAGGACTTCCGCAGGGTTGATGCGCTGGTCGAACGAGATGAAGATGACCGCATCGCGCCGCACCGACGCGTTACCCGAAGGATAAGAGCTACGCACCTTCGGCGCGGGCGTCGAGAAGTTCCAAGACTTCGCGGCGGCGAGCGTCGCGCCCGCGGACGACTTTGCGCCCGCGCGCACGGTCGCCGTAAAACGCGTCGCCATCGGCAGACGCCCCTGCGGTTCAAACAGCAGAGTCTTCGTCCCCAACCAGCGCCAGCGTCCCTCGACGCGCGGCGCGAGTTCGACCGGCACGCTCTCCGAAGCGAGTTCCGCCAGCGACGTGACGGCGACCATCGGCTGCGAGAACGTGACGCTCAACTGCGGCGCGAGCGACACCTCGCCCTCCGGCGCAAAGCGGACGACTTCGAGCGCGCCCGTCTCGTTCGGCGCGGGCGGGCGCGTTTCGGAGGTGGCGGGGAATGCCGTGTTGATCGTCCGGCCCGTGCGCGGCGGCGGAAGCGAACGCTCGCGCAGCGCAAAGTCCTGCTCGTCGCCCGCTTCCGGTTTCAAAGGCGGCAGCCGTTTCAAGACGTTCTCCGTCTCGCTCTCCGAGAGCCGCACGGCGGGCGCGGGCGTCGTCGTTTCGCGCGCTTCGGGCTGCTCCGCGCCTTCGCTCAGGCGAAAACGCAAGCCCTCCGGCTCTTTGCCGGGCGCGTTCCCGTCGTCTTGAGAGACGTTTGACGCGTCGCCCGCAAACTCGACGGTGCGTGCGTCGCCCGCAGAAGTCCGCACGGGAATCGTCGTGCAGAGGATTGAACAGACAAGCAGCCAGCAGACCGCGCGCTTCAACTTAAACATTCGTTTGATGCCTCACTTGAGAGATGAACCGGACAGGGAAGACGCTGCTCACCGACAACGTCAAACGCGGGACACAAAAGGCTATGGATAGAACCGCCCGAAACATTAGACACAAACGCGCGGAAAAAAGTCTCCGCAATCACGGGCAAACGTCGGGGCGCACGCGCGGCCAAAACCGTCGAGATGCGCGCGGCCAATGATACTTCCTCAGTCAAACATTGCAAGCCCGTTTCCTCCCCACTTAAGAGCGCCGAACGGAACCCAAAACAAATTAACAGGGATAGACAGGATGGGCAGGATGAAGGGAGAGCACGGAACCGGTGAAAGGGGCAAAATGGGAAGGGAGACAAGCGAGCACGCGTTAGCTCTGACCCCTTCTCCCTTTAATGTTTGCCCTTGAACCTTTCCTTTCCCTTTCCCCTGTTCCCTTTTCCCTTTTTCCCTTCTTCATCCTGTCTATCTTGTCCATCCCTGTAAATTTCTTCCTCTTAGTGCGCCCGCGCGCGTCTCTCTGTTATGCTGTCTGCGGTTTCACAAATTTCGTCTCCCCAAATTTATCAACAGGGAAGGTAGCGATTGAACGCATGCGTGCGATGATTCTTGCGGCGGGGAAGAGTACGCGCCTCTGGCCCCTGACGATAGACCGCGCCAAACCCGCGATTCCTTTCATGGGCCGCCCGCTCGTCGGCTACGTCGCCGAATATCTCGCGCGCCACGGCTGCACGGAAGTCCTCGTCAACCTGCATCACAGGCCGGAGTCGGTGCGCGGCGCGCTCGGCGACGGGAGCGCGTTCGGCGTCCGCCTCCGCTACGTCGAGGAACCGGAAATCCTCGGCACGAGCGGCGCGCTCGACAACGCCCGCGCGCTGCTCGAAGATGAAACCTTCGTCGTCGTCAACGGCAAGATCGCCACCGACATCAATCTCGACGCCGCGCTCGAAACCCACCGCCGCACGGGTGCGCTCGCCACGCTCGTCCTGCGCCCTAACCCCGCGCGCGAACGCTACAGCACCGTCATCACCCGCGACGGCCTGATTCGCGGCTTCGGCCCGATGCCTCAACCACCTGAAACCTCACAACCGTCCGATGCGTCCGATAACGCCGGAAGCGCGGCCCGCGCTTCGCAAAATTCTGCGAATCTTCATTCTCCGAATCCCCCGGCTACAGCGGCAGGGGAGACGACTGGCAACGCGAAAGCGTCGGACGGCGGGAAAGCAACCGACGATAGGCAGGCAGGGAAAGATAGCATCGGCGAAACTGACACCGGCGGAAACAGCGTCGGCGTGCCTGACGACGACGCAGACGTGCCTCTGATGTTCACGGGGATACACATCATCGAGCCGCGCATCTTCGAGTATATCCCGCGCGGCGTCTTCTCCGATTCGGCGATAGATGTCTACCCGAAGGCTATCGAGCGCGGCGAGCCCATCGCGGCCCACGTCGCCGCAGGCATGTGGTATGAACTCTCGACCGTCAAGCGTTATCTCGACACGAGCCTCGCTCTGATGCGACGCGAAGGCCGCGACGTGGAGACGTGCGCGGGCGCGACCATCCAGACGGGCGCAGAGGTATCCGACGCGGTGCTCTGGGAGAACGTCACGGTTGAGCGCGGAGCGCGCGTGCGCCGCGCCGTGTTGGGCGCAGATGTGCGCGCGCGTGCGGGCGTGACTTGGGAAAATGTGGCGGTCGTGCGCGCGCAGTTGGCGCGCGTGAGCGAGCGGCCCGAAAAGGGCTTACGGGGCGAGTTTGACGGCGAGAATTTTGTCGCGCCATTGCCCGGGTGATACAATCCCGACTTTCAAACGATAGCACTAGACGAAGGGACATCCGAACTTTGCGGCCCTCAAGGCGCGCGCGACGCCCGCATCGAGCGTCGAAAGGTTCGCTCTCCCGCACCCGTTCAATCGCATGGGCCATCCAACCAGCATCACTTCCAAAGCTTTCGAACTCCCCGCGCGCCGACGCCTGAGCGAATATCTGGCGCGCGCCGGAGCTAAGCCCGACGAGATTTTGGAACTCACGCCCGACGCTTCCACGCGCGAGTATTTTCGCGTCCCGTGGAAGCGCGGCGCGACCGCCATCGCCGCCGTCTATCCCGAACCTTTCGACGCCGATGTCCACCCGTTCCTCGACGTGACGCGTCTCTTCGTCGAAGCCAACCTGCCCGTCCCCGAAATCCTCGACGTTGACCCCCTGAGCGGCATCATCTTGCAGGAGGATTTGGGCGACCAGCAGTTGCGCCGGATGCTCGAAGGCGTCTCCGAAGACGAGCGCGACGGCTACATCGAGCGCGCCATCGGTCTGATTGCAGACATTCAAGGCGCGACGCAGCGGGCCGTCGAGCGCAACTCCATCGTCTGCCGCCTCGCCTTCGACGAGGCCAAGCTCTCTTGGGAACTCGACTATTTTCTGCAACACTATTTCAAGAGCCTCCGGCAGGAAGAACTCAAACACGCCGAGGAGGCCGAACTGCGCGCCGAGTTGAACGACCTCGCGGCGGAACTCTCCGCCCGCCCGCGCGTGCTCTGCCACCGCGATTATCATTCGATGAACCTGATGATTGACCGTCAGGGCAAGCTGCGCGTGATTGACTATCAGGACGCGCGCATGGGCCCCGCCAGTTATGATCTGGTGTCGCTCCTGATGGACAGGCAGACTTCTCTGCCGTCGCTCGCGGAAGTTCGGGAGCGGCGTCTCTTCTTTTTGGAGGAGCGGCGCGGGCGCGGTCTGGACGATATTGACCCCGACGAATTTGCGCGCGAGTTTCGTCTGATGACCGTGCAGCGATGCTTGAAGGCGACCGGCACGTTCTCCTTCCAGACGGCGGTCGCCAAACGCGGCGACGCCTACGTGCAATATATTCAGCCGATGCTCGCCATCGTCTTGCAGGCCGCCGAATGGCTCGAACGTTTCCCCGTCCTGCGCGCCGTCCTGCGCGCGCGTCTGGATGAGAACGTGCCGCAGGCGTGAGTAAAATTCGGGAGTAAGTTTAAATCAAAGGAACTACGTTTCGCGTTGACATCGAAAGCTGTCGGGAACAGATTCCGGCATCGTTCAGCGCAGACGATAAAGATACAAAAAGCGCATGCAACAGGTTTACATCAATCAACTATCCAAGCACGCGGGCGCGGAAGTCACCCTGCGCGGCTGGCTCTATATCTTACGTTCGAGCGGCAAGCTGCTCTTTCTCCAACTGCGCGACGGGACGGGCGTCGTGCAATGCGTCGTCTCGAAGAAGGCGGTCGCGCCGGAGGTCTGGGACGCTCTCAAGAGTCTCGGGCAGGAGTCGTCTCTGACGGTGCGCGGCACGGTGCGCGCCGACGAGCGTGCGCCGAGCGGTTTTGAAGTTGACCTGCTCGACGCCGAGGTCTTGCAGGCGGTCGAGGGTTATCCCATCACGCCGAAGGAGCACGGGACGGAGTTCCTGATGGATCACCGTCACCTCTGGCTGCGCTCGCGCCGCCAGCACGCGATTCTCAAAGTCCGTCAGACCGTGATTCGCGCCGTCCGCGATTTTCTCGACGACGACAACTTCACGCTCTGCGATACGCCGATCCTCACGCCCGCCGCCTGCGAAGGCACTTCCACACTTTTCGAGGTGGACTACTTCGACGACGAGAAAGCGTATCTCACGCAATCCGGCCAACTCTACAACGAAGCGACCGCCGCCGCCTTTGGTCGTGTCTATGCCTTCGGCCCGACCTTCCGCGCCGAGCGTTC
This sequence comes from Pyrinomonadaceae bacterium, assembly GCA_035537095.1. Taxonomy (GTDB): domain Bacteria; phylum Acidobacteriota; class Blastocatellia; order Pyrinomonadales; family Pyrinomonadaceae; genus DASWNP01. The sequence goes on along the minus strand of DATLMV010000003.1, from coordinate 731 downwards.
AAAGACGCGCCGCCATCTCACAGAGTTCTGGATGGTCGAACCCGAAATGGCCTACGCCCGGCTCGAAGACGTGATGGAACTCTGCGAACGTTTCCTCTCCTCCATCGCCGCGCGCGTGCTCGACGAGCGCAAGGAGGAGTTGAAAGCTTTGGAGCGCGACACGTCGAAGCTCGAAGCCATCGTGCCGCCGTTTCCGCGCCTGCACTACGACGAAGCGGTCAAGATTCTGCACAAGGGACACGAACGCGGCGAGCTTGAGACGCGCTTCGAGTGGGGCGGCGACTTCGGTGCGCCCGACGAAACCTACATCTCCACACGCTTCGACCGCCCCGTCATGGTGCATCGTTATCCGGCGGCGGTGAAGGCGTTCTACATGGCGCGCGACCCCGAGCGCGAAGAGTTGGCTCTCGGCGTTGACGTGCTCGCCTCCGAGGGCTACGGCGAGGTCATCGGCGGCGGCGAGCGCGCCACCTCTCTGGAATTTCTCGAAGCGCAAATCAAAGCACACGAACTGCCGCGCGAAGCCTTCGAGTGGTATCTCGACCTCAGACGTTACGGCAGCGTCCCTCACGCTGGCTTCGGCATGGGCATCGAACGCTGCACCGCATGGATGTGCGGCATCGAGCACGTCCGCGAAACGATTCCGTTTCCGCGCATGCTCTATCGCATCCGACCGTAACGCTTTTTGGTCTTTCACGATTTAGTGGACGGAAAACAGATGAGCACAACAT
>DATLMV010000002.1:0-19945 GCA_035537095.1 Pyrinomonadaceae bacterium | reverse complement strand
GTCGGTGCGAAAGGCGACGACCCCGCCGTCATGGGTGATGCGTGCGGCGCGCGCGCGTGTTTCGTCGTTGTCGGGAAGAATGAGCACGTCGGAAGTTGTAGTCAAACGGCGGGTGTTTGACAAGGCGAAAGTGATACTCGGCAAGCTAAACAAAATCGTGCAAAAGAGCCTGCGCGCGGCGTCGCTCGCGTTCGGGTTCGCGTATCGCGACCCTTCAGCCGCGCTGCTCGTCGCGCGCATGGCCGGTTGGGTGGCGGTGCTTTCCGTGCTTATCAGGCTGATGCCGCTGCCGCGCATTCTGCGTCTGATGAGACCGAAAACGCGTGTCCGCCCGTCCGCTCAACCGTCCGAGGTTGAAGCGCGGCTCGCACACCTGTTAGACCTGCTGCTGGCGACCGATTTTCTTTTCTTCACCCCGACATGCTGGAAGCGCGCGCCGGTGCTCTACCGTTTTCTCGCGCTCGAAGGCATCGAGACGCGCATCCTGTTCGGCGTCCGCAAGGACACGGGCGGCGCGCTCGACGGGCACGCGTGGTTGGAGGCGCGCGGGCGTCCGCTCCTTGAAGCGAGCGCGCCCGACTACACCGTCACATACGCTTTTCCGGCGTAGCAGAATATTTAATTGACCAGTTTTCGCGTCTGTAGGTTTTGCAGGAGGTGCGCGACGCTCGTCCCGGCGTGTTCCGGAGTGACATCGTAGACGCGCGTCATCTCCTCGACGATCTGCGGAATCGTCTGCCCTTCTTCGAGGCGCGACCAGACGAACATCGCCGTCTCGTTGAGTTGGTAGTATCTCTTGGCGTTCAAATCCACGAGCACGCCTTCGCCGCCGTCGAGTTCGGTGGAGACGATGTGGTCGTGCGGGACGTGCGTTTCGGTCGTCATACTAATTTCGTTGCCCCCGCCAGAGCCGCGTCGTGCGCGGCAGAAGTGTTCGCGGCAAGCGTTCTATTCAGGATTGGTAATGAACGGATTTTGATTCCGGCGGCGGCAGCAGTTGCGCTGTCGCGCCAAGGGATTTTGCCGAACGATTGCAGGCAGAACAGGCACGGCGAGCCTGTGTACAGATCAACTTCGCGTCCCGCTGCCCGATGTTCGGCGAGCGCGCGGCGGCGGCGTTCGAGTTGCACTTCGATGAGATCGAGCAGACGCGGGTAGGCCGCCGCAAAATCTTCCTTGTGCAGATCGGCGACCACGTCCGTATCTTCGCCCGCGCCGCGATAGCCGGAGAGATTGCAGCAGAGCGTGAGCCGCCCTCGATAATCCACGTTGCAGGTCGTCCCGCGCAGGGAGGCGCAAGGGGGCGCGGGGTCAATGTTCGAGTAGCCCGCCGCGAGCCCGATCTCCATCTTGAGGATGTTGGAGAGAATCGCAATCTCCTGTTCGGACTGCGTGCGTTCATCGGGGGTCAGGGCGGATTCGTCTTCGAGCGCGGAAGAGGTCGGGAGAAAATGTGAGAAGTGGAGCGCACGCGCGCCGAGACGCGCCGCGAGCAGCGCGAACTCCTGCAAGTGCGGGAGCGTGTCGCGGCGGATGCCGACCTTGAGGATAAAAGGGATACCGCTCGTGTAGCAGAGCGTGATGCCGCGCATGACGCGGACGAACGAACCCTCGCCGCGCCAGCGGTCGTGCGATGCTTTGTCCGCGCCGTCGAGACTGAAAGCGACGGCGCGCACCGCCTCTCGATTGGCGACGAGCAACGGATAGACGCGCGCGAAGTGCCAGCCGTTCGTGACGAAACTGAACTGCACGCCTTCGGCGGCGACCATCTCGACAATCTCCTTGAAGCGCGGGTGAATCGTCACCTCGCCGCCCGTGAAGGAGACGTAGCCGATGCCGTAAGCCGAGCGCGCGCCTTGAATGATGCGCTTGAGCAGTTCGACGGAGAAGAAGTTGGCGGGCGAATGATAGAGCGCGTCCTCGTCGCGCATGCAATAGCTACAATGCAGCTTGCAGATATTGGTCAACTCGATACTGATGCGCGGCGGCACGCCGGGCGCAGCCGTCGTATCTTCGTCTGAGATGGGGCGCGGAACAGAAGTCATAAATATTAAGCGGCGACAGCAGCAGCGGCGGCGGCGACGTGAGGCGTCAGGAGTGCGCTGGCGCGCGCGGGGTCTTCGAGTAAATCCAGACCGGCGAGGAGCCTGTAAGCCTTCGTCTGGCGGACGAGCCTGCCGAGAAAACGCAGGTAGTCGCGCGCAGTCGCGTCGAAGCTCGTCCAGACGCAGAGCCGGATGAGTTGTGTCAGCACGTCAGCCTGTCGCAAGGGTTCGAGACGGCTCTCGCGTTCTCCCGTCACGACGGGGAAACAGATGACGCGCGGCGTGCATTGTTCGGCGAAGCTCTCGGGAAAGACAATCGAAGGCTCAAGCCTGCGCTTGCTCGGGTCGGAGTTGACGGGCGTGCCGAGCGCCTCGTCGAGACGCGGCAGTTGGCAACCGTCGAGCGTCGCGGCGGAGACGGCGAAGAGTCGCCGCAGAGCGCGCGCCTCGACGCTGCCCTGTCGCTCGAAGAGCAGCAGCATGTCGTCCGACAGGTACGACCAACCGGAGCGCGTGAGCCTCACCGTCAGGCTCGATTTGCCGCTGTTGGATTCGCCGACAAAGAGCACGCCCGCGCCCGTCGAAGGTTCGACCACGCCCGCCGCGTGGAGGTCGTAGAGCGCGCAACGACGCAGGGCCATGTGCATCACGTAGGACATCACGTTGATGAGCGCGACGGGGTGGCGCGCGTGCGCCGTCTCGCCGAACCACACGTCAATCTGCCGCGCGGCGGGCGGGCCGACGATAAAGCGCGACTCGTCCACATCGAGGAAATAGGTTTCGCCATCCGTGTAACAGACTCCGCGCGGCATCTCGAAGAGTTGGAGATGCGGCGGAACGGATGGCGGCATATCAGTCCAGAGATTTATGTGGCAATCTACCCGGTCGGGAACTCTGGCGGCGTAGGGAGTGAGATAGAACGCACCAAAGAATGATTCGGCTAGTTGGGCCGTCCGCGCATCGGATGCATGGATGGACAGGAGACGATTCGCAACCGTGTAACTTCTACTGCTCGAAACAGCTTCCACGTCAAGCGGTAAAACCATCGCCATATCCTGTCCGCTCGCTGGCTTCCAATCTCCCGCCGGACGGCATCCCGCCGCTACACGTCCGACGTATCAACGGTCGTTGCGGATTGGAAAAAGGATGTCGTTTCGAGAACGTCAATGGGGACGGAAACTACCGGCTCGATAAACTGTTTCTTGCTGGCGGCGGTCGGCGTCAGGACTTCTTCCTGCTGCTCAAAGGGCTCGGACGAAGATTCATTAAAGGCATTCGTGGTCAACTTATTCAAGGGTTATCCCTCCTCAGAAGATGTATAAAGTTTAAGTACTTAGGTGCGAGCCGGAGCCACTAAAGCGATGCGGAGCGGCTGGATTTCAAGATTTTGCAGATCGGTGCGGTAATAAAAACGCACGGACGGCGAGATGGAACGCAGAGCCGAATCGAGCGAGGAGTTGGTCAGGTTCACGTCCACCACTTCCGTGCTCTCGTAGCGCAGGTCGAAAGGCACGCCGATTTCGGACGCGATTTTATAGAGCACCACGGTCAGGGGTTGCTTCTTGGCGTGGACGGTGAGTTGATTCTTGGTGTAGGTGACGGCCAGCGGAACGTCGCCCTTCTCTTTCGCCTTCTCGTAACTCTCCGTGCCTTCCTCCGTGTCGCCCTCGATGAGCAACGCTTCCGAAGACGCGTTGATGGCCGTGCTGTTGGCGGGCGGGTTCTCGTTGAGCGCGTAGAGATAGACGGCGAGAGGCTTCGGCGGGGCGGAGAAATCTCCGCTCACCTCGTAGTCAACGAAGGGCACGGGCGCGAGCATCCGCAGCGTTCCGTCCAAAGGCAGCGCGCTGAAGTCGAGCGTCACCTTCTGCTTCTGCATGACGGGACTGAGCGTGACGGGCACTTTGAGCTTGCGGCCCAACTCGGCGGCAATCTCGGTGAGCGGCGCGTCCGTGGCCTTCAGGCTGAAGGTCTCCGGCGCTTTCTCCGACACGTCCAGACGCCACGCCGCCTTCTTCTCTTTGGTCGCCGCCGCCTCTTTCGACGGCGCAGCCGCAGTAGTCGCCTTCGGCGCGGGTTTCGTCTCTTTCTTCGCCTGCGCGAAACCGGCGGACGGAGCCGCCGTCGCCGCAGAGAGAACCAGAGCCGCCGCCAGCCCTCGCGTCAATAACCACACGTTAAGATTGTTCTTGCTCATTTTCTTAAAACTTCGGTGAACCTATTTGTCTTGCTTATCTTAAAAAGACCCGATGATTGGGAATCCCGACGGAAGCTCTTTTGAACATCCCCGCAGGTGTTTGTCACAGGCAAGCGGAAACTAACATAATTAAGATGGCACGTCAACGCATAGGGTTGGTTCAACACTTATCGAGACAACCCTTTAGCTCTCCCGAACCGCTTGTGCCGGTTGTTTTTGAGTATAACAGGTTTTCGCCCCGCCCGTCAGAGACGCGCCTGCGCGAGCGGTTTTTCCGAAGCTTTCTCTTCCCGCGCGCCCGTGCCAGCCTGCGGCGTTTCGATGAGCGCGCACATCGCCGCAAAACGCGCCTGCCAGTCGCCGAGCGACGCCACCCGCCTGCGCCGCGCAATCGTCTCCGCATCCTTCGGCAGCGCGAGAGCATCTTCGACGGCCCGCAGGAAATCTTCCGGTTCGGTCGTCGCCGTGAGCAAGACCTGATGCTCGCGGTTGAACTCTGTGACGGTCGGCAGGTCGGTCGAGACGACGGGCTTGCCCATCGCCAGATATTCGTTGATCTTGGTCGGGACGACCGTCGTCGTATAGATGCTGTTCACGTAGGGCACGATGCAGACATCGAAACGGCGGATATACTCGGCGAGTTCGCGGTGCGGTTGCTGTCCGAGCAGGTGCACGTTCGGCAAGCCACGCAACTCCCCGACCTCCTCTTGCAGCGAACCGACCAGCACGAAAGACCAACCGGGACGCGCCAACGCCATCCGCTTGAGCAGCGCGAAATCCACATGACGATGCAACCCGCCGACATAACCGACAACCGGATGCGGCAAATCATTCAAAGATGCCGCGCCCCCCGTCTGTGTTGATGTCGGCTGCGACGCCTGTGGCGACGGATGCCCGTTGCGCTTCGCGCCGTCTCGGGTCGGCGAAGCGTCGGCGGCTTCGAGGGGAAAGGCGTCGAGGTTGACGCCGAAGGGAAAGACGTGCGTGTTCGGGTTCCAGCGTGCGAAGAGGTTGGTCAGTTCCGAACAGTTGGTGAACACGGCGTCGCTCAGTTCGACGGTTTCGCGTTCGCTCCTGCGGAGTTGATCGGCGTGCGGCGTCAACTGCGTGAAATCCGCGACGCAATAATAGACGACGCGGCTCTTTGGCCCGCGCAGTTGTTTGATGAGGTCAACGGTCGTGTCGGTCGGCAGGTACGTCCAGATCAAAACGTCGCGCATCCCGAGACTGCGCGCGGCGCGACGCACGAGCGGCAGGAAGATGCGCCGGTTGAGCGTGCGCTGCCAGCGCGGCCCGAAGGGCGGCAGCACGAGCGGCGAGCACAGGAAGATGTTCGGCGCGACCTCGCGGACGCCGCTCGACGCGAGCGCACGCGCCCAACGCTTGAGACGAAAAGCGACGCGGCTCACGTCCGCCAGTCCCGGCGCGCGCACGCCCGTGTTCTCGATGTAGAGGACGCGGTTGCCCGCCGCCGCCAGACGCAGGGCAATCTCCTGATGCCCCTGCCAGAGAAAGTTCCATTCGATACTTGAGATGTAAATGATGTCTCGACCGCTAATCATCTGTCGGTTTCAGGCGGGTGCAGACGGGTCTGCCGCACTTCAATCTCCAAATCAAAATCCCCTGCTGCGCCGCTACTGCCGCGACGGGCTGAGCACATATTTCTTCATCAAACGAAACGGGCGCAGCACATAATAGACGAAGGCCAGCGAACGCGGCAGCCGCACCGAGGCCCAATCAACGGGCGTCGTCGTCAAGGCCAGCCGCGCGCAGTAGCGCACGCGGTCGCGCAGGTGCTCGCGCGTCTTGAGATGAAAGACCGCCGTCTCTTTGACGCCCGCCGCTCTGTGATTCTCCGCGAAGAGTCGCGCGCGGACAAGCCGGTTGAGCGGCTCGATATTTTTGTCGTCTTCGATTCGCCGCAAAACTTCGGGCGGCAGCGGCGCGTCGAGCAGCGTGTGCGCGAGCGACAGGCCGAGCAGAATCATCCGCAGGCTGCCCAACTCTTGCGCGTGCTCAAAGAGACGCGCCCACTCGATCTCTCGTCCGCTCCGCGTCAGCTCCGCGATGCCGCACACCCATTCCAGACGCTCCCAGAGGTCTTTGCTTCCGTGCACGCAGAGCAGCAGCAGCAGGTCGTCCGGCGCGGGCGCGCGCACCTCTTTTCCCGCGAGCTTGACGGTCTCGGCGCGCTGCCAGAGTCGTTCGGTCTGCAAGGGGAAAGAGAAGAAGCGCGGGGCAATCGCCCAATGAAGTTCGACGGCGCGCTGCCCTGCGTCGCGCGTGAAAAGCTGCACGTAGCTCAGACGCATGAAGGCTTTCTCTTCCGCTGCGCTCAGCTTGAAATGCGGCTCGTAGCCGTCTGCCGCCAGCAGCGCGCTCGCACGCGTCACGTCGCGCGGGCGCACGAGGATGTCCAAATCCACGAACTGTCGCAGCGCGACGTTTCCATACGCGCAGACGGCGAGCGCAGGGCCTTTGTACGGAATCGCCTCGATGCCCTGCGACTCGAAGAGCCGGAGGATGCGACACAACTCGCCCGTCTGGTAGAGATTGCGCGCCGCGTTCATCTCGAAGTGATGGCGAAAATCACGCAGAGCCTTCTCCGGCACGAGCGCGGCGAACGCGCCCGTCAGGTGCTTGCAGACGAGCGGCATCACACCATGACGCACCGACACGCGTAGCAACTCGTCCCAGTCCAACTCGCCGCGCAACAACTCGCGCACGCGCGCCGCCTGCGCGGGCGACATTTTCATGCGGGCACAAATGAGCAGAAGCTCGATTTCGGGTCGAGTAGGCAAAGCGTTCGGAAGCGTCGAGGGCACGCGGTTTCCTTCCTTGATGTGCGGAAAAATCGGGCGCGGCAACCGTCTGCCCTTTGCAGGATGCACGGCGCGGGCGTGCTCTCGCGTGAGCGTATCTTTTCAAACTCGCAAGAGCACTCAGTCTATCGGATTGACGCGCCCCGCACAACACGCCGACAGGCTCCGCACGACACGCCGACACCGCCGGAGTGACTTTTAAACACGCCCCGCCTTTATGAAATCTTCACCGCGTAGCCCAGACCGTCGCCGACCGGCAACACTTCCGCCAGCAGTTGCGGATGACGCACGAACAGTTGATTGAACGAACGCAGGGCTTGCGTCGAGTCGGTCTGGTCGGGCGTCCGAATCTCGCCCGCCACCTGCCCGCCCCACAGCAGATTGTCCGCGATCACCACACCGCCCACGCGCAACAGAGGCAACGCCGCCTCCAGATAATCCGCATACTCTTCCTTCAACGCGTCCAGAAAAACTATATCGAACGTCTCACGCAAACGCGGTATCACCTCCAACGCCGCGCCCCGCTCCACACGCACGCGCTCGCGCAGCCCTGCGCGCGTCAAGTATCCTTCGGAACGCGCAATCATCTCCTCACTCGGCTCGATGGTCACGACCAGCCCGTCCGGCTCAATCGCGCGCGCCAGATGAACCACCGAATAACCGATTGCCATCCCGATTTCCAGAACCCGCCGCGCCCCCATCGCCCGCGCCGTGATCTCCAAAAACCGCGCCACCTCCCTGTCCGCAACCGGCACACGATGCTCCGCCGCGTAACGCTCCATCTCCTCCAACAAACCCACGTTCGCCGGAAGCAGTTTGTCCAAATACTCCGCCTGTTCCCTCTGAACGATGGCATCAATTCGTGCTTTCATAGTTTTCTTCTCATGTTCTTACCCGAACTTCCATTCACCCATAAAGACATAGCTCATTGAACGCGTGATTATACCGCAACGCGCTCAGCAACGCTGTTTGCGCGTGCAGACTGATTTTAGGAGTCGTTAATTTACGGTTTCATGTCTCCAATTTATCGGGCGGGTCGTCGGGGGAGATGGAGACGTAGCGGCGGGCGAGGCCGAGTTCGCGGAGTTTGTGTTGGAGGGATTGGCGGTGCATGCCGAGGATGGAGGCGGCGCGTGTGACGTTGCCGCCGGACTCTTCGAGGCAGCGGGCGATGTAGCGGCGTTCAAACTCGCGCCGGTCTTCGCGGAAGTCGAGCGTGAAGGGGATGTTGAGATGTGTGCCGCTCTCGGTCGGGGGTTCGGGGGTGTCGCGGCGCGGGATGTCGGCGGGGTGTTCGTCGGCGTCGCGGGTCGAGGTTGTCTGAAGTTCGCCGGGGAGGTCGCGGGCGGTGAGTTCGTCGCCTTCGGCGAGGATGACGGCGCGGTCAATGGTGTTGCGGAGTTCGCGGACGTTTCCGGGCCAGCGGTATTCGATGAGACGGCGCAGGGCCGAAGGGCCGACGGTGCGCGGTGGGAGGTTGTAGCGTCCGGCGGCGAGACGCGCGAAGTGTTCGGCGAGGACGGGGATGTCTTCGCGTCTCTCGCGCAGCGGTGCAATCTCGACGGTCACGACCTGCAAGCGATAGAAGAGGTCGGCGCGGAAGTTTCCCTTCTCGATCTCCTGTTCGAGCAGCCTGTGCGTTGCGCTCACGATGCGCACGTCAACCGGTATCGAATCGGAGCCGCCGAGACGTTCGATGCGGCGTTCTTCGAGCGCGCGCAGGAGCTTGGCCTGCACGTTGGCGCTCATGTCGCCGATCTCATCTAAAAAGAGCGTACCGCCGTCGGCCTGTTCAAACTTGCCGCGCCTGCGCGCCGACGCGCCCGTGAAAGAGCCTTTCTCATGTCCGAAGAGTTCGGACTCGATGAGTTCCGACGGCAGCGCGGCGCAGTTGACGGCGACGAAAGAGCCGCGCCGACGCGACGAGCTACGCTCGTGGAGTTCGCGCGCGACCAACTCTTTGCCCGTCCCCGATTCTCCGCGCACGAGCACCGTCGCGTCCGTCTCGGCAACCTTTTCGATCAAAGCGCGCACGCGCACGATGGCCTCGGAGACGCCGATGAGCGCGCCGCGCTCCGCGCCCTCATGCTCGATGCGCTGGCGCAGGCTTTGGTTCTCGCGCCGCAGGCGGACGTTCTCCAGAGCGTTCTTGACGACGAGGCGGAGTTCGTCAACTTCAAACGGCTTGGAGAGATAATCATACGCGCCCGACTTGATGGCTTCGACCGCCATCCGCTCCGAGCCGTGCGCGGTGATGAGGATGATGAGCGGCGCATCGCCCTCCGTCGTTTTCGGTTGTAGCTCGCGCAGGAGATCGAAGCCGCTCTCGCCGGGCAGATTCACGTCGAGCAGCATCAGGTCGGGCGTGCGGGCGGCGATCAACTCGCGCGCCGCCGCGACGCTCGCTGCTTCCCGTATCTCGTGGCCGAAGCCCGCGAGCGCGCGACGCATGCCGTAACGCGCGGCCTCCTCGTCGTCCACGATGAGCAGTTGAAACGAATCTTCTCGGGCTCTCTCCGGTGGCATCAGTTCTCCTCCGCGCTTCGCTTTCGCGCGCCGCGCGGACGCCATCCGGAGACAATTCGCTCTCCTTGACGACAATCAACGCGGCGCGATCTTCCTTGCCGTCAGCAGGACGACGATGGCCTCGCTCTCCGGCCCAGAGTATAGCGTGCCGACGACGACGGGGACGCCCTCCGTGATGCTCAGGCCGGTGGTGATGCCCGTCGTTTCATACTGTACGGAGGGCGGGGCGTTGCTATCTTTGCCCGACGGCATCACGGTCAGCACCGGCACGCGCATCCCGAAATGAAACCTCTGGATGCTGACTAAGGGTTGCCCCGTCGCGCTCGTCCGCAGTTGGACGGGACGCATCGTGAACTCGTAAAACGTCGGGATGTACGGATGCTGTGTCGAGCTTGTCGCGGCCCCGATGGGCAGCACGCCGCCCGTTCCCTTCACTTCCAGATCACGACCGTTCTTGACGCGATGCAGAAATGTCGCACCGAGACGATAATTCGTCAACTGCATGTTGGCACGCAACTGACGCAGCGCGCCGTCGAGCGACGCGGGCAACGTCGCTCCCGCCGTCGCCGTGTTCGAGCCGACGATGAGTTGTAGTTGAATTTCGAGGTCTATGTCCTCCTCGCTTTTAGCCTGTTCGTTGGCGGCGGCGACGGATAGATTCGGCTCCTGTGAGAGGGTCGGCGCGGCATTGGCGAGCAACGCGCCGGAGGCCAGCGCGAACATCAAGAGCGTGCGACGGAATCGCAACAACGGCATACGGGTTTCTCCTTTTGCGTTCGAGTTAGCGAGCGCACGCACGCGTCGTCCTGAGAGCATCATCGCAACCCGACGACGCGCCGCGCCCGTGCACACGAAACACGCCCGACCCGCATGGAAGTTCCCGCGATATAAGACGAATGACTGAAAGGGTAGACGGTGAAAAGGGGAAAGGGAAAGGGAAGAAGGAAAAGACATCTGGCTTTGACCCTTTCGCCATTTAACCTTCTCCCCTTTCCCCTTCCGCTCGTTTCATCTCGATAATCCCTTTTTAGATAGAGGCAGACGCAACTCGAAGCGCGCGCCCTGCGCCGGTTGCTTGCTGGCGAGGCGCGTGCTGCCGCCGACCTCTTCCATGCGCTTGCGGACGATGGCGAGGCCGAGTCCGGTTCCGCGCTGCTTGGTGGTGAAGAACGGCTCCCAGATGCGTTCGCGTATCGCAGCGGGGACGCCGCCGCCGCTGTCTTCGACGGCGATCAAGTAGGCTTCCGTTTCGACGTGAGACTCGACCGTCACGCGACCGCCTGTCGGCGTCGCCTGCAAAGCGTTGAGCAGGAGATTCGAGAGCGCGTCGCGCAGCGCGGCGGCCTGTGCGCCGTCGAGTTCCAACTGTTCTTCCGCGTCTTCCCCGCCGCGCCGTTCGAGAATCACCCCGCGACCGTTCGCCTCCGCGCGCAGCAGCGCGACGGTCGTGCGCACGACTTCGGCGGCACGCTGCGGCGCATCGGCGGGCGGCGACGTGCGCGCGAAATTGAGCAACTGCGTGACGCTACGGTTCAAGCGGTCGGTTTCGCCGACGATCAGGTCGAGGTCGCGCGTGTATTCGCCGTCGAGTTGCGTGTCTTCGCGCATCACCTGCGCGATGGACTTGATGGCCGAGAGCGGGTTTTTGACTTCGTGCGCGACGGTGGCGGCCATCTGTCCGAGCGCGGCGAGACGTTCGCCCTGCGCGAGCCTTCGCTCTAACCGCACGTTCTCTTCCACCAGACGACAATCCTCGATAGCGATTGCCACCTGCCCCGCCAGAATCTCCAAGACCGCGCGCACGTCGTGCGTCAGGGTATCCGGCGTGGCGTCAACCAGCATCAACCCGACGACGCGGCTCTCCCTGCACAAGGCATAGGCCAACTCGAAGCCCCGCGCCCGCAGCAACGCCGCGCCCTCCAAAGGCTCCCAATCCTGCGCGCGCAGTTGCTCAAGCACCTCGCCCGCCCACGCCGCACGCTCAGACGCGTCGCGTTCATCCTCCGCGTCCGCGCCGTTATCTTCGACCGCGCGCTCTCGCTCCTTCGCGCCCGGCGGCGCGACACTTTCTCTTACGTATTCTCTTTCCTTTCCTCTCTCCTCGATTCTCTCTCCTTCTTTTTCCTTCTCCCTCTTAGTGTCCGTGACGCCCGTCGCCGCGACAAACTTTTTCCGGTTCTCTTCCCAGAGCGTCGCCGGATGCACGCGCGTCTCGCCGTCGTCGCGGTCGTGCGCGGGCGCATCTTTGACGACGCGCGGCGTCATCAAGTGGACGCGCCGGAGATTGAGTCCGGTAGTGATGCGTTCTTCGACGAAGCCGAGCAGTTCGGGCAAGTCTCGATAGCTTCCGGCCTGTGCGCCGATGCGCGTTACAACGTCTCTGTAGAGCGCGGCCTCGCGTTCAAAGAGGCGTCGGAAACGGCGGTCGAACCAGCGTCTGAGCGGCGCGGCGACGAGTGCGAGGCTGAGAATCAAGAGCGTGTCAACCGCGCCGACGCGCAGTTGATAGCGCGCCGTCATCCATTCGCCGAAGGTGCGGATGCCGTAGAGATAGACGACCAGAATCACCGCCGCGAACGAAGCGACGATGAGGCTTTCGCGGACGATCAGTTCGAGATATCGGTAACGATAGATGTGATAGGCGAGCAATCCTGTCGGCAGCAGCGACCCGAGATTGGCGAGCGTTTGCAGATAGAGGCCGAAGGTCGTGCCGCGCCCCCAGCCGAAGGCATAGACGCCGAGAATCAGCACGGCGATGCCGAGAAACGAGGCGGCCAGAGTTTGCATCAGCCAGCGTTCGCTCTGCGTGGGAGCGCGGCGCGCGATGAGCAGATCGGTCGCCGCCGAGAGCGAGAGGACGTAGGTCGCCCACAGCGCGAAGGGCCAGACGAAGCGCGACATCTTGACGAACATCGGCTCGTACGGCCCCATCCAGAGCAGCGGCACGACGATGCAGAGAAAGAGCGCGGGAATGTAAGAGAGATAGACGCGAACCTGTTCCGTGCGCGTCAGCGTTCGCCCGCGCGCGTCGGCCCAGAGGTGGAGGTGTACGTGCAGGAGAAACGAATAGGTCAGCGTGATGCTCGTGACGGCGACCGTATCGGCGAGACGCAAAAGGAAGTTCCAGCGTCCCTCGGTCAGACCGAGGATGGCGTGCAGCGTGATGAAGAGGTTGCCCGTGTGCCATGCGCCCATGCCGAAGGCCAGCGCCAGCAGCACGCGCTCGCGCCGCGACAGCGTGTGCCGCCGCTGCAAAAGCATCGCCCCCAACCACAGAGGCAGCGTGGCGGCCATGCTGTATCCGATGAGTTGCAGGATTTCGAGCAGCGACATAAAAACAGCGACAAGTGACGGGTGACAAGTGACAAGTCAGAAAAGTGATTGATGATAACTCATAGGTGAGAAGTTAAAAACCTTTGTCTTTAACTCATCAACTCGTCTCATCACTGATAACTTCTTCTTGCTCGTCACTCGTCACTTGTCACTCGTCACTATTTTCAGTTTTGGCTCCGGTCGCTGGCTGATGTGTCGGCGGGGACGAGCGTGATCTCCGTGCGGCGATTGCGGAGGCGCGTGGAGGGCTTGGCGTTGGAGGCGACCGGGTTGGCCGCGCCCATGCCGTTGGCGCGGATTCGCGCGCTGTCAACGCCCGCCGCGACGAGTCGTCCGGCCAGAGCTTCGGCGCGATCCTGCGTGAGCCTTTGCAGCGTCGTCTCGTCGCCGCGATTGTCCGTGAAGACTTCGATGACCACTTGATAGTCGGGATTGTTGGCGAGCAACGCGGCCAGCGGTTCGACGGTCGAGGCCGCGCTCGAAGAGAGATCGGCGATGCGCGCTCCGGCCCAGAGCGAATCGGGGAGGACGAGGACGAGCCCGCGCGCGGTTTCGCGCACCGTGCCGTAGCGGGCGAGCGTCTGTTTGAGCGCGGAGGCGGTTTCGCGTTGCTGTGCGGCGCGGTTTTCGGCGGCGCGGCGCGTCTCCTCCGCGCGTCGTTCGCCCTCGATGCGCGCGAGTTGGATGCGCGCCTGTTCGGAGTCGGTGCGGACTTGCTGCAACTCGTCGCGCAGGCGTGCCACTTCGGAGCGCAGGTCGCGCAACTGTTGATTGGCGTTGGCGGCGTCGCGTTCGGCGAGGACGCGCGCCTGTTCTTCGCGCTGCAAGGCGGTGCGGAGTTCTTCAATGCGCTGCGTGGCGTTCGAGGCGTTCTCCTCGGCTTCGCGGACGGCGGCGTCGCGGCGCGTGATCTCTTCACGACGCTGGCGTGCGGCGCGGCGTGCTTCGGCCACCTCTTCGGCGCGCGCTCCCAAACTCGTCGCGCGTCGCGCCTGTGCATCAACTTCTTCGTCCGCCTGTTTCAGACGCCAAGCATTCTCCGCCTGCTCAAGCGCGTCGCGCGCCTCCTGCAACTCGGTCGTAGCGTCGCGCTCGCCACCGGCAAAGCGCGCGAGTTGGATGGCCTGCCGCGCGCCGAGCAGCGAGACGGGAGTGTTAACGTAGTCGCGGTCGGCCAGATCGGGCACGCGCGGGTCTTTGAAATAGTCGCTGGTGTTGCCGATGTACTGGACGTTGACGGTGGCGACGCTGGCGTTGCCGGGGTCGCGCGGCGGGAGGTTTTCGAGGACGACCATGTGGCTCGGCCCGCGCACGAGGAAGTGCGGTTCGGCGGTGACGATGAGCGCGAAGGTTTGCAGAGGCGTCGTCGCGTCCACCTTCGAGTTGACGATGAAGCTGCCGCCCCTTTTGACTTCGGCCAGATTGTCCACGCGGCCTTCGGGCGAGATGGCCCAGAGGACGTAAGTCGTGTAGATGCTGCCGAGTTCGAAGGCGCGCGGGAGGTTCTTGATCTCCAACTCGACGCGCGTGCCGCGTCGTCCCGAACGGCTGATTTTAGCTTCGCCGCTCAGACGCGGCAGGCGCGTCGTGCCGCGAAATTTGACCGTCACCGTCTCGTCCAGAGGATAGGTGACGGCGACCGTCTGCCGACGCATGTCGCTCTGCGCCGTGACGTTGACCAATACACCCGAAATCAAAGTTGCGGCGATGGCCGCGAGAAAAAGCGTGCGTGCGAAAGGAGAGCGTGAAGTATTCATACTGCCTGACTCCTTGTGGAAAAGGATGAAGGGATACGGAAAAGCGCGCGGCGTCAGGGGCGAGCGCGACGCGCCGGAGAATGCTCCTGTCGAATTATGGATGCGCGCCGCGCGCTCGCCAGTTGCCGCGCCTTCGATTCAACTGTTTGATGGGAGAGATTTCAAATGAACCGATAACCGGCTTGAATAAACTCGTCGGCAGCACCGCTTCCCTACCTTCTAAAGCGAAAAAGGCCGCGCGAAACTTTCCGCAGCCTCCGTCCGCCGTGTGGATTACGGGTGCGGGAAACTTCTCCGTCTAACCTTGCGCGGCGCGATAACGTGCGACCAACTGCACGACGGCGATGGCGACGGCACACAACAGAAGGATATGTAAAAAACCGCCCTTCCCCAACGCCAGCCCCGCCAGCCAGACGACAAAGAGCACCGCCGCGATTGTCCAAATCATTCGTTCACGCCGCTAAGAGGCAGTTTTAGAAGTCCCGCAGGGACTTGTGATAATAGCTCGGCGATTTATCGCTGGGAACCATCGGAGAGTGTTTTTTGAGTCCCGTAGGGACGGCTGAATGCTTCCCTCAGTCGTCCCTACGGGACTGGAAGCATGATTGCTCGAGTCCCGGCGATAAATCGCCGGGCTACTGTCAATAGTCCCTACGGGACAAAATACCTATGTCCAAACAGCTTCTAAAGGATTTTATTCAGCACTCAAGTTCTCAAGATTTTATCCGGCCTCATCGCTTCAGTTCGCGGCGGTCTTGACCGCGCCTTTGGGAAGTTCGACGGCGCGAAGGCCGACGCGCGAAGGCTCGCCGCCGACGACGAAGCCGCCGTCGCCCGTCGCCGGAGCGACGGTGAGTGAGCGCATCGAATCCGCCGGACGCGGCGGAAGCGGTCTGCCGCCATCCTCTTCGGCCCGCCAGATGAGCGAACCGTCGCGCCCCGAAAAACCGACGGCGAAGAGCGAGCCCGCCGGAACGAGCACATCCAGCACGCCGTCGCCGTTCACGTCGGCCAGCGAAGCCGCGCTCGCGTCCGTCGCGCCCTCGGCGAACCACTTGATCTTCCCGTCGCCCGTTCCCACGACCGCGACGCGCCCCTGCCGCGTCACCATAATTATCTCCTGCATCCCGTCGCCGTCGAGGTCAGACCCGACGAGCGTCCCGCGCACGGTGTCGCCCTCGGTGGCAATCCTGCCAATCGGTCGCAACTCGTCGGCGTTGAGCGCGTCGAGTCCCTTCTCCGTCCCGACCGTCATAATCAACCCGTGACTCGAAGGGATGACGAGCGGCGCGGTCGTTACCGGCGCATCGAGCTTGACCGACTTGACGGACTCGCCCTTGATGTTGCGGAGGTCAACCGTCGAGTTGTCGAGCGAGACGACGACGCCGCGCATCGCCGCCGAAGTGTAAGGCGCGGGACTGCCGACGACGTTTCCTTCGAGTTTGGTTTCGGCCAGCGTGCGCCCCGTCTCGGAGTCGAGGATGTAGAGCGTCGAGGGGCTCCCGGCGGCGACGACGATCTCCGTCTTCCCGTCGCCGTCGAAATCAAACGTGATGCCGCTCACGGCGCTGCCCGCGCCCAAAGCCGCGCGCCAAACCTCGCGCCCCGTCTCGCCGCGCAAGGCTCTCACGCCTCCTTCATAAGCCGCGACGATGTTGGACGTTTCGCCCGCGCGCACGACGAGCGGCGGAAACGTGACGGCGGTCGTTGCGTTCGCTTCTGCGTTCGCCTGTCCACCGCCCGCCGCGCCCGGACGAAAGCGCGTCACCCAGAGCGCGACGCCCGTCGCGCCGTCGAGCGCATAGACCGTGCCGCCCGTGTTGACGCCGACAAAATCCGCGCCCTTCCCCGCGCGCAGATTCGCGGCGGCGAGCCGCGCGACCTCCCCCGTCGCCGTGCGCCAGCCGACGTTGTTCGACGCGATGATGACGTTGGCCGCCGTCGGCGTCGCGACTGTCGCCCCCGCGCTCGCGGGGCCAGCGACCACCTGAATCGGCGCGGGACTCGAATAACGCCCCGTCTCCCCGGCGGCGGGCGCAACGTGCCAGAAATAAGAACCGGGCGCAAGACCCGTGACGCGATGTTCGCGGCCCGTCACGGCGCTGTCGAAAACGATGTCGTTGAACTCGGCGTCGCGCGCCACCTGCAAACGATAACGCTCGACATCCGCCGTCCCGCGCCAGCGTATCAAGATGGAGGTTGACGCCGTTTGCGCTTCGCCCGTGCGCGCGGGCTGTGTCGTCTCTTGCGTCTGCGTCGTCGCGGGCGGGGTGCGCGGCGGGCGCGGGCGTCGGCGTTGCGCGGAAGAGGTGGGCGCGAGCGTCAGGCAGGCGCAGGCGACGAGGAGGGACAGGGCGAGAGAGGGGCGAAGGGTCTGTTTCATGGCGTTTCGTTCAGTTTGTAGCCGACGCCACGCACGGTCAGCACGTAGCGCGGATTCTTGGGGTCGGTTTCGATTTTTCGTCGCAAGCGATTGATGTGCGGGTCAACGTTGCGTTGATAACCTTCGTACTCGGTGCTCCAAACTTCGTCGAGCAAATCGTTGCGCGACCAAGCGCGACCCGGCTCGCTCGCCAGACGTTCGAGGATATGAAATTCGAGCGGGGTGAGTTCGACGCGCTGGCCTGCGAGCGTCACCTCATGGCGTCGTTTATCTATCACGAGTTCGCCGACCTCGAAGCGTTGCTCGCCGCCTTCGGCGGGCTTCTCCGCGCTCGTCTCGGTCTCCCACGTTCCGGCCCGCCGCAGCAGCGACTCGACCCGCACTTCGAGTTCGCGCGGGCTGAAAGGCTTCGCAAGGTAATCGTCCGCGCCTGCCTGAAAGCCCGCGACCTTATCGTCAACGGCGGTGTGCGCCGTCAAAAACATGGCGGGCGTTTTGAGGCCGTGCTCGCGCACGCGCCGCAGCAGTTCGAGGCCGCTCATGCCCGGCATCGAAACGTCGAAAATGAAGCAGTCGAAATTGTTCGAGAGCGCGGGAGTCAGAGCCTCCGCGCCGCTTTCGCGTTCTTCGACCTCGTAACCGAGCCGCCGAAAATATTCGGCCAGCAGGAGGCGCATCTCGTCGTCATCGTCAGCAATCAGCAGTCTTCGACTCACGTTGGTTTTTGTTCCCGTGTCTGTCCGTATCCGTTCCCGAAACGTTTCCGGCGAAATCTGGTTTGAGCCTTCCGATTATAGCGCAACTGCGGCGCACTCAAAGCTTTTGTCGGCGACGGGCGACGCCGCCCGCGTCATTTACCGGGTCGCTGCCTGATGCTTGACGCCGCCGCGAGTCGGTACGTATAGTTTCGATTTACTGTTGACGAACGGCGTCGAATCCTTCCCACCTGCCGACGAACTGACGGGCGCGCTTTGGTCATAATGCACGACTTACGGAGACTACTCGAATACCTCAAGCCGCATTGGGGCAAATTCACGCTCGCCACCTGCGCGATGCTCGCCGTCGGTCTGTTGGAGAGCGCAATCGGCGCGCTCGTCGTCCCGATTTTCGACCAAGCCCTGAGCAGCGACAACACAGCGCAACGTACCCCAACCCTCTTCGGTTTGCAACGTTTTATTCCCGAATCGGGACTCGGCGCGTGGCGTTCCATCGCTATCTTTCTCGTCGTCTTCACGGTTGTCAAAGGCTTCGCCGAATATTTTTCGACCTACCTGATGGCGCGCGTCGGGCAGGAATCGGTGCTCCGCCTGCGCGAAGACATGTACTCGCACCTGCACGCGCAATCCGCCGACTTCTTCGAGCGACACCGGACAAACTACCTTGTCTCGCGTCTCGTCGCCTCCGCGACCGCCATCGAGATCGCCGTCGCGCACACGCTGCGCGACATGCTGCGCGAGAGTTTCACGCTCGTCGCTTTCCTCTCCGCTTCGTTCTATTACTCTTGGCGTCTGACGCTCGGCTCGCTGATTATCGCGCCCGTCGTCGGCTGGCTGACCGCGCGCTTCGGGCGCACGCTCCGGCATCTCTCGCGCGAGACTTTCGAGGGCGGCCAGCGTCTCGTTGACACGGCGCAGGAGGCTCTGGCTAATCAGACCATCGTCAAAGCCTACAACGCCGAAGCGCGCGAGCGAAAGCGTTTCCACACGGTCGCGCAGCAGATTATGCACGCCAACCTGCGCACCGCCAAGATCAACGGTTTCGCGCCGCCGACCATCGAGATGATCGGCGTCCTCGCCGTCGTCGTGCTGCTCTATTTCGGCCAGCGGGAGATTATGCTCGGCCACATGGCGAGCGCGCAGTTCATCGCCTTCCTCTTCTTTCTCTTCCGCAGCTACGACCCGATGCGCAAGCTCTCGCGCCTGCATAACGGCATGGAACAGGCGCTCGCCGCCGTCCGCCACGTCTGGGAAGTGATGGACGAGCACGCCGAAATCAAAGAACGACCCGACGCCCGCGAACTCCCCGCGCTCCGCGACTCAATCGAGTTGCGCGATGTCTCCTTCGGCTACGCGAACGAAGAACGACGCGTGCTGCAAAACGTCACGTTGCGCATCCCCGCCGGACAGATGATCGCGCTCGTCGGCGAATCGGGCGGCGGCAAATCAACGCTCACGAAACTGATTCCGCGCTTCCACGACCCCGTCTCCGGCACGGTCACATGGGACGGCACAGACCTCCGCGACGCGCGCGTCGGAAGTCTCCGCAGCCACATCGCCATCGTCACGCAGGAGACCGTGCTCTTCAACGACACCGTGCGCTACAACATCTCTTACAGCCGTCCCGCTGCCACCGAAGCCGACATCGAACGCGCCGCGCGTATCGCCTTCGCGCACGACTTCATCATGGAACTGCCCGCCGGTTACGACACCATCGTCGGCGAGCGCGGCATCTTTCTCTCGGGCGGCCAGCGTCAACGCCTCGCCATCGCGCGCGCCGTCCTCGCCGATGCTTCCGTGCTCGTCTTGGACGAAGCGACCTCCGCGCTCGACGCCGAATCCGAACGTCTCGTGCAGAAGGCACTAGCCAACCTGACGACCGGACGCACGACGCTCGTCATCGCGCATCGTCTCTCGACCGTCCGCCGCGCCGACCAAATTGTCGTCATGGAGCGCGGGCGCATCGTCGAGCGCGGCAAGCACGCCGAACTACTCGCGCACGGCGGCATCTACAGGCATCTCTACGAACTGCAATTCGCCGACGAGGAAGAGGAGGCAGAACTAGTAAATGGTCAATCGTAAATGGTAAATGGATAAATCGCTTTCACAATCCACCATTTACTATTCACCATTTACTATTCACCGTCTTTATGAAATCAATGACCG
>DATLMV010000001.1:0-3002 GCA_035537095.1 Pyrinomonadaceae bacterium | reverse complement strand
GAGCCGCCATCGCAACCGCGCGTTCGTCCTGATGCAATACTTCGGCTACCTGCGAAGGAATCCGAACGACTCTCCGAACACGGACTACTCCGGTTACTTCTTCTGGTTGACGAAACTCAACCAGTTCGGCGGCAACTACATTGCGGCGGAGATGGTCAAAGCCTTCATCACTTCGACCGAGTACCAGCAACGCTTCGGGCCTTGAGACACGAACGACGCGCCGTCCGGAAAACGGGGAAGACGGCGCGCGGCGTCCCCTTGATAAATATTTTATCCAAAGGCCTCCCGGCAATCGTCCGGGAGGCCATTCGACGTAAATCCATAACGAACCGTTCAGGGAGGAATTATTTCATGAACAGGCAATTTATCCCCCTCCGTCATGCATGCCTCGCACTCTGTCTGTTGGCCGTCGTCGCCTGCGCCGTCGCGTTCTCGCCCTCGGGGGCGAGTCAGGTCAAGAGCGGCGCGGACTTCCATCAAGAGGTCAGCCGCGTCCTCAGCCGCTACGAGTCGCTGCCGCTCGACGCCGGGAGCGTCGAACGACAGGTGCGGCAGACCGGACGACTCACGCTCGAAACTTCCGAAGGCACGTTCGACATCTCGCTCGCTCCGCACGACATGCGCGCCGACGACTATCGCGCCGTCGCCGTGCTCGACGGCGGCGTCGAGCGCGAACTGCCGCGCGCGCCCGCTCGCACCTTCAAGGGAACGGTGCGCGGCCTCTCTGGCGGGCAGGCGCGATTCACGATTGACGGCGAGACTATCGAGGGCATGATTCTCGCGCACGGCGAGAAATTCTTCGTCGAGCCAGCCGCGAGATATTCGGGCGCGGCCCCGTCGGGCGCGTATCTCTTCTACCGCGAGTCGGCGGTTATCGGCGGCGAAGCCTTCGAGTGCGGCGTCGAAACGCTCTCCGACAAGGTCAACGCGGAACTCTCGCGCGTCCAGTCCGACGCGACCGGCGGCGTCCGCCCCGAAGCCGTCCTCTCGCCGCAGCGCGAGGCCGACATCGCCACCGATGCCGACTTTGAATACACCCAAGCCTTCGGCAGCCCTGCGGCAGCCAATAACGATATTCTGACTATCCTGAATCAAGTGGAGGGCGTCTACCAGTCGCAAATCGGCTTGACGTTCAATGTCATTTTCCAACGCGCATGGGATACACCCAACGACCCGTACGACGCTGCGTCGCTAAGCGGCCTGCTCGCGCAAGTGGAAGCTCATTGGATTTCCAATCCTCCGGCGGGCGCGGCGAACCGCGACCTCTTGCACATGTGGACGGGCAGGAATTTGACCGAGGGGGCGGGTTTCGCCCGCATTGGGGCCGTCTGCAACAGTCAGAGAATGGCTGTGGGAGTCTCCGAGTTGCGAACCGCCGCACCGTCAAAATACGTCATTCCGGCTCACGAGATCGGGCACAACTTCGGTGCGGATCATCCAGAAAAAACCGGTCATGCCGAGTGCGCCTTGACCATCATGTCCGGCCTCACCGAGCCAGCCACCCTCTTCAACTTCTGCCAGTTCTCGCGTGACGAGATTACGAATTATATCAACGCCAACAACGGCTGCCTGTCGGTGGCGACCACGCCTGCGGCCACCGTGCAGTTCGGCGCGCTCGACTATCGCGTGACCGAAGGGACGAGCGCCGTGCAGATCAGCGTCACGCGCACGGGCGACACGTCGAGCGCGGTTAGCGTCAACTACGACACGAGCGACGGCTCGGCCTCCGAACGCTCCGACTACACGACCGCCGTCGGCACACTCCGCTTCGTGGCAGGCGAGACGACCAAGACCTTCAATGTCTTCATCACCGACGACGCCTACGGCGAGGGTCTGGAAACATTTCAAATCGTGCTCTCGAACGCGTCGGGCGCGACGGTCGGCACGCCCTCGTCCGCCAGCGTCACCATCACCAGCAATGAAGCCGTCAACGGCGCGAACCCCGTCAAAGACCCTTCGTTCAATTCCGACTTCTTCGTCCGCCAGCACTACATAGATTTCTTCAACCGCGAGGCGGACGCGGGCGGCCTCGCCTTCTGGAGGAATCAGATTGACGAGTGCACGACGCAGGCTTGCCGCGAAACGCGCCGCATCAACGTCTCGGCGGCCTTCTTCGTCTCCGGCGAATATCAGGAGACGGGCTTCTACGCCATCCGCATCCAGCGCGCCGCCTTCGGCAAACGCTCGAATCAGGCCGCGACCCGCATGACCTACCGCGAACTGATTCGCGACCAGCGACAGATCGGCGAAGGCGTCGTCATCGGTCAGGCCGGAGCCGAGCAGCAACTCGAAGCGAACAAACAGGCTTACGCGACGCAGGTCGTGAGCAGCGCGGCCTTCGCCGCCCGCTTCCCGCAAACCTCCGGCGACGCATACGTTGACGCGCTCTACGCTTCGGCGGGCGTCACGCCGACCGCGACCGAACGTCAAGAGGCGATTGCGGCCTACGGCGCGGGCGGCGTGTCGGGCCGCACGGCGGCTCTCCGCAGGGTGGCCGAATCCTCGTCGCTCCGCAACGCGGAGTTGAGTCCGGCCTTCGTCCTCTTGCAGTATCACGGCTACCTGCGGCGCAACCCGACCGACTCGCCGAACACGGACGACTCCGGCTACCAGTTCTGGCTCGGCAAACTGAACCAGTTCGGAGGCAACTATATCGCGGCGGAGATGGTCAAAGCATTTATCACTTCGACCGAGTACCAGCAACGCTTCGGCCCGTCGTGAGAAGCGACGCGGTAACAGTCAAAGACGCGGGCGACGCGGGGAAAAGCGCGGGCGCAGATGATGTCTCATCTGTCTCTTTCTCCGCGTCGCGCCGTGTCGCCGCATCATCCTGAGCCGCGCTGCTTGCGCTCGCGTGAGGCTTACGCTTAAAATGCTTCTTCTTGATTCCACCGTCGCGCGCCAACTCCCACCGGCGCGCGCGTCCACAAGCCGCTCAGTCTCCCTTGAGCTTTTTGTTTGCCAGATCATACATGTTTAGGTTCGGAGGGTTTTTTGTGAAG